>JBDKKE010000035.1:0-4197 GCA_039796255.1 Verrucomicrobiota bacterium
AGGAGCGGCGTCAGACTGCCGTTGCGCAGTTAGCCCTGACGGAAACTAAAATGAACGGAAGCAGGAATAGATTCTGGATCGCCGCTCTCGCGATTCTTGTGATCACCCTGGCGGGAGGAGCGTGGTGGTCCGGGCGGACCAATCCCCATTTAGAATCCCTGGTGTCATACGATCCGACTACCGGGCCTGACGATGACGAGATCCGGCGCGGTGAATTGGAGGCCGCCGGGCCGGACGCTGTGCCGTTCCTGCGCGAACAGCTCCGCCGGGAGCCTGGCCTCGCGACGCAGGGATTGACCTGGTTGAACTCGAGCGGAGTGGTCGCCTGGATTCATGATTGGGTCTCCGAATCCATGGCCAATTCAATCTGGAGTCGCCTTGGTAGTCAGAACATGACTCGGGTTCAGGCCGCCCGGTCGTTGCTGCTGTTGGGTCCTGCTGCCGCTGCGGCTCGCCCGGAACTTACGATGAGGGCGACCGGAGTAGGTTCTCCTTTGTCCTGGACCGCGACCGCGGCGTTGGCCTCCCTGACCCCCGAGGATCCTTCCGCCGTCAGCAACTACCTGGCTCGGCTGGCCGGAAACAACCAGTCCGAACGTTTCTTCCTGGTACGCGATTTTCCGCTCATCTGGCCGAAGGCCCCGCCGCATTTGCACGCGCTGATGGAGCGGCTTCAGGATGCGGATTCCGGTGTCCGAAACGGGGCCGTGAAATCGCTCGCCCACTACGGCGCGGCGGCCGCCGGCGCTGTTCCTCGGCTGCAGGAGATGTTGATCGATTCCGACCGAAAAGGTCATTCGACTGCCGCCTACGCCCTGGGAATCATTTCGTCCAACCATGCGGACCTGGCCGTCGCGGTCATGCTGGAGCAGCAGCGGACCAACAACGCGTGGACCGGGGACCTCGCCCACCAGCTCTACGCTGCCCTGGGGCCTGCAGCCCGCCGGGCGGAGCCGGCGCTGCGCCGTGAATTGAGCCGATCCGCTACCAATGGTTTCTCCGGTCCCCCTGCCTTCGCCCTGTGGCGGGTCACCGGTGAGGCGTCGCCGGAGATCATTGCGGGACTCATGCGGGGATGCACCCAGGGTGTCCAACGATTCCAGGTCATGAGCCTGAAGGGCCTTCGGGAAATTGGTCCGCCTGCCAGCAATGCGGTGCCCGCGCTTCGCCAACTCCGGAGCTCGCCTCACTGGACGATCCAGCGCCTGGCGGAAGACGCCCTGAACCGCATCCATTCGAACGAGACACGGATTTCACGGACTCCCACGGATTGAGCGGGAGAAGCAACGGCGACCTCGGCTGAAAACTGAAAACTTGAAACTGAACACTTCATCAAAGTGTGCGATTCACAGGGAGGACACTCACCGCGATGCGCTCCTTTCTGACCTCCCTCACCGACCGATTGTCGGCGACCCGCCGGCGCAATGATCGTCCACGACCGAGCCGCAGTTACCGGTGCAGTTGCGGACGTCCGGTCTTTTTCCGCAACAGCCAGTGCCTGGGTTGCCACACGGCGCTCGGGTATCTTCCCGAGACGGGCAAGGTGCGGGCGCTTCGGTCAGGCGGCGCCTCGGGACGCTTCCGAATCGTGGATGACGACGGATCGGTGCCGGCGGAATACGTCCGCTGCGGCAACTTCCACTCGCCCGCCGGATGCAACTGGATGGTGCCCTCGACGTCCTCCGATGCACGGTGCATTGCCTGCCGTCTGAATCGCACCATCCCCGATCTCACCCTGCAGGGAAACGGCGAGTTGTGGCGGCGTCTGGAATTCGCAAAGCGACGACTGGTGGCCCAGTTGCTCGATCTTGGGTTGCCGGTGAAATCGCGGGTGAGCGAGGATCTCGGTTCGGGACTCATGTTCGATTTCCTCCGTTCTCCCGACAGTGGCGCGCGGGTCCTGACCGGACACCACGCCGGCCTGATCACCATCAACATCGAGGAGGCGGACGACTCCATCCGGGAACGGATGCGCCATCAGCTCCGGGAGCCCTACCGGACGCTGCTGGGACATTTCCGCCACGAGGTCGGGCACTATTTCTGGGACCGCCTGGTGGTGGGATCCCGCTGGTGGACGCCCTTTCGCGACGTGTTCGGAGATGAGCGGGCCGACTACGCCGCGGCGCTTCGGAACAACTACGAGTCTGGTCCGCGGCTGGACTGGCCGCAGCGCCATGTCAGCGCCTACGCCTCCATTCATCCCTGGGAGGACTGGGCGGAAACCTGGGCGCACTACCTGCACGTGGTGGATACCCTCAACACGGCGCTGGGCTTTGGACTCGACGCCTACGATGTGGATTTCGATGCCGAGCCCTTCCCCATGGACACCCTGTTCGATCCCCAGGATCCGGGTGCCCCGGAATTCCTGGAGCTGCTGAACTCCTGGGTGCGTCTGACGGGGGTGGTCAACGAGCTGACACGCAGCATGGGTCAGCCGGACCTTTATCCCTTCGTCCTTTCCAAGCCCGCTGTTCGGAAGCTGCATTTCGTCCACACCGTGGTGACGTCCGTGACAGCGGCCACGCGGAACGCCTCTTAAAACAAGGGGTCGGGATACCGGGAGGAATCCCTCCGAATACTGACGATCATCTCCCGGACTTCCTCCAGCGCTCTCGGGCCCTCCAGCGCCTGCACGGCGAACCTGAGGGCCTTCAATTGCTCGTTGAGGTCCTGACGCACCACGACGGGGTTGAAGTGGCGGGTGCCGAAGAGTGAATGGGTGAAGCGTTGAAGCGGACTGAAGCGCGGATGATGCGGCACTTCGAACAGCCGGGTTTCGAGCTCGTTGACCTGTTCGCGGAGAATGCCGTTGTAAGCGCGCAGTTTCTCCTCGGTGAGCCGGGAGACGTCCGCCTGCTCGCGGCTGATCCACTCCAATTCGAGACGCAGGATGGCATGCAGGTCCTTCCGTTTGTAGGCTGTGGTCAGATCCTTCATTGCCGCCTCCTTCTCCGTCCGGAGTGTGGGATCGGCTTCGAGATCGGGATGCAGCATCTTGGCGAGCTGTTTGTAGAGGCTGCCCAGATCGCGCTGGCGGAGTTCATCCTCCATCCGTGCCCGCGCGGCCGCCTTGGATTCCTTCCCGGACTTTTGTCCCTGTCCCTGTCCCTCCGAAGTTTGCCCGGCCTTCACCTGGGCTTCCATTTCCGCCAGCATCTCAAATAACTCCTCCGGCGACATGTCCGGCCGAAACTTGGAAAGATCCACATCCACGCCCATGTCCTTGAAGTCGGCCGCGGCACGCTCCTTGAGTTCCTCGAGAAACTCCTTGTCCTCGTCCTTGTCCGGGGGCCGCAACGGCATGGATTCGGTGATGGCATCTCGAATGGCGATCAGGTCCTCGTCCTGCAAATCGCCCTCCTCCGCAGCGATCTGAGTCAGGTGGGTGAGGAGCACTTCGCGCAGGACCTGACGCTGCTTCCTTCCGGGAATCTCGCGGCAATCGAGGAACGGATAGAGCCGCCGCACCACCCGCTTGCGCTGTTCCAAAATCTTGACCTCCAGCGGATGGATCTCGACCGAGTAAAGCCCCAGATGGCGATTCATCCGCTCCGTTTCCTGCTCGATGGATTGGCGCAGGTTCTCGATCTTCTTGATGAGGCGGTTGAAGGCCTGCTGCGCCTTGGTGAGCGGCGCCTTGGAGGATGCCCCGATGACGAGCCCCCGCTCCCCGCGGATCGCTGCCTCTGGCCTCTCGCCAAATAAATCTCCCGTCGTCTCCATGTCACTTTCCTGCCGGTTTCCTTGGCCTCCGTCGAGTGCGAATCCCGCGTTCGTCAGAGGCCGACCGCCTCCAGCACCTGAAAGTAGATTTCGTGTCCGAAATCATTCGGATGATTGATGTCGTTGCCCAATAGATCCTCCGGCTTCTTCCGGGCGGCAACGGTTTGCCAGTTGGCAAAGACATCCGCATAGGCGGACCCGGTTTCCCGGGCGACCCGCTCCGTGGCGGCTGCGTAGTCTTCCATGTGGTGCGAACCAAACTTCCACTTCGGATTCGGCGGAAAGGCGGAGAACAGAAGGACCTCCGCGCCGGTCGTGGTGCGGATCCGGGAAATCATCTCCTTGAGGTTCGTCTCAAACTGCGGCACGGGAACTCCTCCGCGGTTGTGATCGTTCATGCCGAAGCCAATCAGGACGAGGTCCGGCCGGGCCTCCAGCACCTTGGACTGGAGCCGCTGCAGTCCCTGAACGGTG
>JBDKKE010000036.1:0-3404 GCA_039796255.1 Verrucomicrobiota bacterium
CGCCCCCCCACCCGCCGCCCGTCCCCCCGCCGCCCGTCGACCCGCCGCCCGTGGACCCGCCGCCCGTGGACCCGCCGCCCGTGGACCCGCCGCCCGTGGACCCGCCGCCCGTGGACCCGCCGCCCGTGGATCCGCCGCCCGTGGATCCGCCGCCCGTGGACCCGCTGCCTGTGCAAGTTTCGACGCGTTGGTCGGTGGGTGTTGAGGATTTGACCGGATCGTCCAAACTTCCCTACTGGGAGTTTGTTGAAGAGAATCACGACGACGATGTCGCTCCCGGGCAAGTGACCCGTCTGCCGGGCGATCCTTTGTATGATTCGGCTCGCAACCCCGGCGCTGACGATGATTTCTATACTGCGGGGCTGTACCCGACCGGTTTTAATGGGTTGAGGCGCGCATTATACGTACCCAATGACGAGCCACCAACCGCCTGGGAGCGGGCGCTGGCCACTGGAGATCGGGCCAACCGGTTGCACTTCATTTTGGGAACCAATTCCGTGGGACCAGACGCCACGTTCCGGCTGCGCCTGCAGTTAACTGGCGGAGGCTACATGATGGGACGGGTCAATCAGAGGGGGTTCTATGAACATGACATTTTGATCCTGTTCCGGAATGCCGACGGACTCGCCACGGGCCTATATACCAATCGGTTGGTAAGGGAGACGACCATCGATCTCGCGTTTCCTGTTGAGGCCGTGGGCGCCAAGGCGGGGCCAAACACCATCGAGATCATCCGCGTCGGACCTCAGCCTCAAAATGTGGGCACGTGGATCGCATTCAATTTCGTTCAGTTGCAGGTGGACGACGTTCCTCCGGTCGATCCGCCCGCTGAGACTCGCATCTCCCGCTGGATGATTGGTGATGAGGAATCTGTGAAGACCTTGAGGCAGTCCTACCGGATGTTCAGCCAGGAGAATCATGTAAATGATCTTCCCCCGGGACAGGTGACCCGCGAGGTGGGGGATCCGCTGTATGATGCGTCAGACGTGGCGGGACCGGACGACGATTACTATTTCGCCGGCAGGTACCCGACCGGTTTCAACCGACTCGCAGCGCCGCTATTCGTATCACGCGACGAACCCGTGTCGGCCTGGGAGCGGGCACTCAACCAGTCGGATCGAACCAATCGTGTGCACTTCATTCTTGATTCTGCGGATGTAGGCTCACGGTCGACATTCCACCTTCGAACGGAACTGGCCCGGGGTGGTTCCATGCGAGAGAACGTGCTCCAAGCCGGATTCGCGGTGCATGATATCGAGATCCGATTCGTGAACGCCGCCGGCAAATCCACCGTCCTGTTCGCGGATCGCCTGACTCGGGATACCACGATTGATGTGGAGGTTCCGCTGGCTCAACTGGAGGCAACCGAAGGACCCAACACCATTGAGTTTATTCGTCGCGGGCCCCAAATGGCCGGCGTGAGCACTTGGATTCACTTTAACTATGTCTTCCTGCAGGCGACCAACCCCTCGCCTTTGGATCCGCCGCCCGCGGACCCAGTTCCTGTGGACCCAGTTCCTGTGGACCCAGTTCCTGTGGACCCTCCCGTTGGTGATGTCGTGACCGAGTGGTCGATTGGAGTGGAGGATCTTCCGGGTTCGGGTAAGGCACCCTTTGGAGAGTTTGTTGAGGAGAATCACCGGAATGATCCGGCGCCGGGATATGTCACCCGTTTGCCCGGTGATCCCCTCTATGATCCCGTCGCGAATCCGTCCGCGGATGACGACTTTTACCTCAGGGGCGAGTATCCGGTCGGGTTTAATCAGTTGGAGAGCACCCTGTCAGTTCCCAACGATGAACCGGCAAAGGCTTGGGAGAGGGCGTTGAACTCAGGTGATCGGACCAACCGTGTCCATTTCATCCTGGCCCCGGCGTCCATTGGAGCCGATGCCAAGTTCCGGCTGCGACTTCAGTTGACCGCGGGCGCCTTTATGCGAAGCGGATCCTACCAGAGTGGATTCTATGAACACGACATTGAGATCCGGTTCCGGAACTCCGACGGGCTCTCAACCGAGCTGTACTCTGATAAACTGGTTCGGACGACCAATGTCGATTTAGAAGTTCCGCTGGCTTCACTGGGTGCCAAGGCGGGTCCCAACACAATTGAGTTTGTCCGGGTCGGACCACAACCAACCACCATCAGCGCCTGGATCACCTTCAACTACGTGCAGTTCCAGGTGACGACGCCTCCGGCCGCACCCAAGGTGGTGGATCCGTTTGAACCCCCGCCGTCAAATCCGTAGAGGCTGGGGCGCATCTCTGATGCGCCATTCAATTGTGTCCTGATTCGGGGAGCGCCGGCCTTGTGCCGGCGCTTTCTCCGTTTAAGGGGAGGCTGGCTTCTGGTTCAACGCTTCGATCAGGTAGCCACGCCGGTGTTTTAACTGACGCCGAAATGAATCGATGGACTGGTGAAAGGAGGAGGCGGCCTGATTGGGATCCATGCCCTCGAGGCGGGCGCGAAAGCGCACCTCGGGTTCCAACCGCTGTTCCAGGTCCCGGATCACCGGGAGAAGATTTGGCTCGGTGAACGTCGTTTGACAGAGAGTGTGAACTCTTTTGAGAAACCGTTCCCGAAACTGCGGGTTGGCGAGAAGAGGTGCCGAAAAGTAACCGCCGGGTCGCCACCAGCCGGTGGCACCCCACGGTGAATTCCGTGGGCGGAATAGGGAAAAACGACCGCTACCGGGTTCGCGATCGCCCTTCATTCCGTAGGTCAGGGGCATTTCATACCAATCGAAGTCCGCGGAGGCACCGTCGTAGTCTCCCCAGGTTTTGTCCTGATCCCAGGGAATCATCTCCCATCGTCCCGCCTTGCCCGGTCCGTGGTAGGCGAAATAGTTGTTGAAGAAGCCGTCCCAATTCTGAACGCACATGCTGGCGGCAAAGTAATTGACGACTTCATCCACATTAAAGTGGTCCTGGATAAACTTCCACTGGGCCTCCCCTTCCAGGCGATTGAGTCCGTTGATGGCCGCGAGGAGATCGGTGTGGTCTGATTCCGGATTATTCTTTTTCTCATGCTGCCCAATGATCCCATTGCCGTACCACAGCAGCTTGTAGAGGTTTCCGTCCGGATCCAGCTTCTGGCGGCGGAGGAAGCTGGAATTCGGCTGTTCGACGAGCAGGTGGTATCCAATGGGCTTGCCCTGGTGCCAGAGGCGCACGTGTCCGGTCTGCGGAGTCGGCACTCCGGCACGGCGAAAGACCTCGTAGGATAGCGGTTCCGAAAGCACCCAGCGAGGCTGGTTTTCAAAGACCAAGTTGAGTGTGCTCATCCCGTCGAGGGTGTCATCCTTATGGAGTCGGACCTTCCATCCGCCGGCGCGGGGGGTGAGTCGGATATGGTCAAAGACGCGGACTGTTTGTCCGTTGGTTGAAGAGTAGACAAACGCGGACTGGCC
>JBDKKE010000037.1:0-6370 GCA_039796255.1 Verrucomicrobiota bacterium
CCTCCAACTCCTGCATCGGCTTGGAGCGGTGGCCACTGTGCTCGCTGTGCTGACGGTTTGGAGGGCGTCGGCGCGGTGTGCGGGTGCCGCTTCGCCCGTGACCCGAGGGGCTTTGTTGTGGCTCGGTCTGCTGGCCATCCAATTTGCCCTGGGAGCGACCATCATCTGGACCAACAAGGCGGCGGACGTCGCCACGGCGCATGTGGGCGTGGGAGCTCTCTCGCTCCTGACCGGTACACTGTTGATTCTTGTCTCCCGAAAACTCAGTGTGACCAAAAGGGTGAGGTCCGCGCAACCGGTGGTGCCCGCACTGGTAGGTTCCGTCGCCCGCTGATTCATGGATTTGAAGGTCTCCGCTACCAGTCTGCCACCCGCCGTCGCGGTCATTCGCGACAAGACGGTTCTTTCCGTCGCCAGCGAGTTGGTCAAGGCGCGCCTGACGCTTCTGGTGGTGCTGACCACCTCGGTGGGTTTCTATTCCGGATCGGCCAGTCCGGTGGATTTTGCGCTGCTGTTGCACGCCACCTGGGGAACGGCCCTGCTGGCCAGCGGTGCCTCGGTGCTGAACCAGTTGATGGAGCGGGAATTTGACGCCCTGATGCGGCGCACTGCGGACCGTCCGCTGCCCTCGGGGCGCGTATCACCCACGGCCGCGCTCGGGTTGGGCACGTCCCTGAGTGTGCTGGGGATGGCCTGGTTGCTGTTCGCCGTGAATCCGCTCACGGCACTGCTGGGTGCGGTCACCCTGGTCAGTTACATTTTTTGCTACACTCCTCTGAAGCGACTCACCGTGCTGAACACCGTCGTGGGTGCCATTCCGGGTGCGCTGCCTCCGCTGATGGGTTGGACAGCGGCCACCGACAGCCTTTCAGCCCCGGGTTGGACCCTGTTTGGCGTCCTGTTCTTTTGGCAGCTTCCGCATTTCATGGCCATTGCCTGGTTGTACCGCGACGACTACGCAGGGGCGGGATTCCGCATGTTGTCCGGCGTTGATCCCGACGGTCGGCGGACCGCAGCCTCGGCGGTGCGGAACACACTGGCGCTCTTGGTGGTCAGTCTGTTTCCCTTTCTGTTCGGGATCGCGGGCCGCTGGTATTTGGCAGGCGCGGTGCTGATGGGCATCGGCTTTCTGGCCATGTCGATCTCTTTTGCCCGCCAGCGGACTCCCGCGGCCGCCCGACGCCTGTTTTTTGCCAGCATTCTCTACTTGCCCCTATTGCTGGGGCTTCTGGTTGGGGAC
Source organism: Verrucomicrobiota bacterium (assembly GCA_039796255.1). Classification (GTDB taxonomy): domain Bacteria; phylum Verrucomicrobiota; class Verrucomicrobiia; order Limisphaerales; family UBA9464; genus UBA9464. Next base: position 1,241 of record JBDKKE010000037.1, read on the forward strand.
AAACCCATCCGGAAATTGACTTCCAGGGAGGGGGCTCCGCTAGCATTCCGTCCTGCGGGCATTGCCGCCATGGCGGCTCCAGTTTCCTTTTGAATTCGTTGCACTGAATTTATGCAGACAGCCATCACTCACCCGGGAGCCAGTCACGCGCACGCCCACAGTCACGCGCACGACCACCACGAGCCGGGCTTCCTGTCCAAGTACATCTTCTCCACCGATCACAAGATGATCGGCATTCAGTACGGACTGACGTCGCTCCTCTTTCTCTTCTTTGGATTCTTGCTGATGCTCGCCATGCGACAGCAATTGGCGAATCCGGGACAGCCCATTCCCCTGGTGGGAGGGCTGCTGCTGAAGGTCTTCGGTGAGGACCTGGCCAAGGACGGCAAGATGGCGGCCGATCTTTATAACTCGTTCGGCGCCATGCACGGAACGATCATGGTCTTCCTGGCCATCGTGCCCCTCGCCTTCGGCGCCTTCGGCAACTACGTGACACCGCTGCAGATCGGTGCACCGGATATGGCCTTCCCCCGTCTGAACATGGCCAGCTATCATCTCTTTTTCTGGGGTGGGGTGGTCATGCTGGCCAGCTTCTTCATCCCCGGGGGGGCGGCAAAGTCCGGATGGACGAGTTATTCACCGCTGGCGACGGTCGCGGATCTCAACAATCTGATTGACGGTCAAACGCTGTGGCTGCTCGGCATGGTGCTGCTGATCTCCTCGTCGCTCCTGGGTGCGGTGAACTTTATCGCCACCATCATCCAGCTCCGCGCCAAAGGCATGACCTGGATGCGACTCCCGTTCTTCGTCTGGGCGCAGTTCGTCACCGGCTTCCTGCTCCTGCTCGCCTTCCCCCCGCTCGAGGCAGCGGGCATCCTGCAGCTGTCCGACAATGTGCTGGGGACCTCCTTCTTTCTGCCCACCGGGCTGGTGTACAACGGCGCCGTGATGGATATTTCCGGAGGCGGAAGTCCGCTTCTCTGGCAGCATCTCTTCTGGTTCCTGGCGCACCCGGAGGTGTACGTGCTGATCCTTCCGGCGATGGGCATCGTTGCGGAGATCATTGCCAACAATACCCGGAAGCCGCTCTGGGGCTACCGATCGATGGTGTATGCGGTCCTGGCCATTGGATTTCTCGCCTTCATCGTGTGGGCTCACCACATGTACATGACCGGCATGGGAACCAAGATCGCCACCTTCTTCCAGACCACGACGATGATGATCTCGGTCCCCTCGGTGATCATTCTGTCCGCCCTCTTCATCTCCCTCTGGGGTGGCTCCATCCGCTTCAACACGCCGATGTTGTTCGCGCTGGCCTTCCTCCCGATGTTCGGCATCGGCGGACTCACCGGACTTCCGTTGGGTCTCAATGCCTCGGACATTTACCTGCACGACTCCTATTACGTGATTGGCCATTTCCATTATGTCGTGGCACCGGGGACAATTTTCGGACTCTTTGCCGGGGTTTACTTTTGGTATCCGAAGATCACCGGACGCTTCATGAGCGAATTCTGGGGCAAGGTTCACTGGTTCTTTTCACTCATCGCGATGAACCTGATTTTCGCGCCGATGTTCATCCAGGGTATCCGAGGCATGAGCCGCCGCATGTATGACGGTGGGGCTACCTATTTTGCGGCCGGCGTCGGTGCTGATCCCGGCATCCTCTGGCTGAACAAATTCATCACCCACGCGGCGTTGCTGCTGGCCCTGGCCCAGGTGCCCTTCATCATCAATTTCTTCTGGAGCATCCGGAACGGCCGCAAGGTGGATTCCGACAACCCGTGGCAGGCGACCACTCTGGACTGGCAGACGCCCACTCCGCCGCCGCACGGCAATTTCGACAAGGAGCCGATCGTCTATCGTGGGCCCTATGAATACAGTGTCCCGGGAGCAAAGACGGATTTCACCCCGCAGGGACAACCGAACTGATGCCGTCCCGGCCGCACTTCAAGATTTCTTCCCGCCGCTGACATGGAAATTCCCTACACCGTAAAACCAAGACCGGATACTGGCCTTTATAATGCCAAGGTCGGCATCTGGCTCTTCCTCGCCTCGGAAGTTATGCTCTTCGGGGCCTTCTTCTCCGCCTACATCCTCCTCCGGGTCCAGGCTCCTGAAGGGTTTTGGCCCGATGTGGCCAATGGTTGGCCGCACGGATTGCTCAACATTCCCATCGGCACCTTTAACACCGCCGTCCTCATCACCTCTTCGGTGACCGTGGTCATGGCTTGGATTGCGCTGAAGCAGAATGACTTCGCCCGGTTCCGCCGCTTTATGGCGGTGACCATAGCCTGCGCCCTCGGCTTCCTGGCCATCAAGACCTTCGAGTACAAGGAGAAGTTTGGTCACTATGTGATCGAGTTGACCAATGGCACGCGGGTCACTGGACATTTGGACGTGAATGGCCATAGCCCGCTCTTCTGGACGCTCAAAGACGTCCAGGCCGCCAAGATCGAGGAACTAAAGGTCCTCGTGGACATTCCCAACAAGTTTCGCTTCCCGGTGGGACACACCATTCCGGAAGAGATCCACAAGGCGCACGCGGCGGGAGAGCACCACAAGGACCAGGAGTTCAAGGTTTCGGACATCGCGAGTGTGAAGGCCTTCATCCCCTCCACCCACCCCTTCTTTGCGATCTACTTCACCATGACCTTCCTGCACGGGTTGCACGTGCTGGGAGGAGCCATCGTGTTGTTCTATTTCGGATTCATCGGCTCCGGGATGTGGAAGACGGACCCGGAGCGTTTTACCAACCGCATCGAGGTGGGTGGCCTGTTCTGGCATTTTGTCGACCTGGTCTGGATCTTCCTTTTCCCCGTCGTGTATCTGCTCTGAACGCCGCCTGATTTTTTCCCCATGAGTGATTCCAAACATTCCGGCGCGGAGGCCGCTGCCGGACACCACCATCACGACTACGATTTCGCCGCCCACAAGAAGGTTTACTGGGTGGTGGGCGGATCGTTGCTCGTAGGTACGCTGATCACTGTGCTCGCCCGCGAATGGGAGTTTAGCAGTGTCGCCCTGACCATAGCCGTGGCGCTGTTCATCGCCAGCATCAAGGCCTTCCTGGTCTGCGCCTACTTCATGCACCTGCTGTCCGAGAAGAAGGCCATTTATCTGATCCTGGTCACCACGGGGGCGTTTGCCATCGCCATGGTCGCCCTCATTCTCCTGTCGGATAAGGATCCGGTCTCCGGAACTCGTGCCAAGATTCACTATGTCCCTTAAGGCGTTTCACGTGGTGTTTGTGTCCGTGTGCATCCTGCTGACCCTGGTGGTCTCGAGCTGGTGCTTCGGAAACTACCGGGACGGTTCCGCCCCTCGCGATCTCGTCTGGGGCTGCGTTTCCCTGGTCGTGGGTGGGGGACTGGCCATTTACGGACGGATCTTCCTCAGGAAATTCAAGGACATCAGCTACCTGTGAACCGCATTCTTTGTCATATCCTCGCGGTATTCTGTGGTGTTGCCGCCTGCCCGCAGGCGTCGGCGTGTGCCGCCTGCTTCGGCAAGTCCGACTCACCGCTCGCCTACGGCATGAACGCGGGCATTTACGTGCTGCTCGCGGTGATCGGTTCCATGCTCGGTCTGATCGCCTCCTTTTTTGTTTTCGTCAGCCGCCGTGCGGCCCGGATCGCCGGGGCGGAACTGGATTCCACCGACGCCACTGTCTGAACCCCATTCCCGATTTTTCCCGTCATGAGTCTCTGGCACTATCTTGTCCCGCCCCCCAATGCAGCCGCCCACGGCAAGAGCATCGATGATCTGATGCTCTACATCCACCTGTTGATGGCAGTGCTGTTCATCGGGTGGCTGGGGTACTTCGTGGTGGCGGTCTACCGCTTCCGCAAATCGGCCAGCCCCAAGGCTGACCATACGGGAGCCCGATCCCATTTTTCGACCTATGCCGAGATCGGCGTGGCTGCCGTCGAGGTGCTGCTCCTTTTGGGGTTTGCAGTTCCCCTTTGGGCCAAGGCAGTGGATCAGTTTCCGGTAGCCACCGGAAATCCGGAGACCGATCCGATCGAAATCCAGATCATGGCCCAGCAGTTTGCCTGGAACGCGCATTATACCGGACCGGATAACAAGTGGGGCCGCCAGGACATCTCGTTCGCCAGTAAGAACCCGTTCGGAATCGACGACACGGATCCGGCGGGCAAGGACGATGTGACCTGTCTGCGCGAGCCGTTTTATGTTCCAGTCAACCGGGAGGTCATTTGCCGAATCTCGTCCATGGACGTGATTCACTGCTTCAAGCTTCCGCGAATGCGGGTGACCCAGGACGCCATCCCGGGCATGACCATTCCGGTCCATTTCAAGGCCACCGAAACCGGCGAATACATGATCATCTGCGCCCAGTTGTGCGGAAATCTCCACTCCGGAATGAAGGGCGAATTCCGCGTGGTGACTGCCGAGGAGTACGCCAAATGGTATGCTGACAAGGCGAAGGCGGGCGGAGCGACCAGCTACGAATAGGGTCCCGCTCCCGCAGAAACCGGCCGCTGGAGTCCCTCCGGCGGCCTTTTAACTTTTGGACCCGTCCGTGAAACGGCTCAATCAGCTCATCTGGTCCGCATTCGCCGTGGCCATGATTGCCCTGGTGGTCACGGCGTTGGTGTTCCAGTCGCGCCGGACACCCCTGCCGGTGCTGGCAAGACTGAGCCCGTTCTCGCTGACGAACCAGTTGGGAGCGGCAGTCACTCCGCAATCCCTGCGCGGCCAGGTGGTGATCGCCAACGTTGTCTTTTCTCGGTGCCCGACCCAGTGCCATCAACTCTCCCAGCAGATGGCCCGAATTCAGGCGGCCACGGGTGAGGGTATCCGGTTAATTTCACTGACCGCCGATCCCGTGTTTGATTCCCCCGCTGTTCTGCGCAAGTATAGTGAACGTTACGGAACGGATCCTTCCCGCTGGTGGTTTCTCACCGGACCCAAATCCGAGGTGTATCGCGTCGCTGAGAAGGATCTGCTGTTCAGTGTCATGGATACCGGCGAGGCGAATCCGAAGCTGGAGGACCGCTTTATCCATTCCGGTAACTATGTGTTGATCGACCGTCAGGGACGATTGCGCGCTATTGTGCAGTCCGATGAACCCCGAGCAGAGGAACGGGTTCGGCAATTGGCAGAACGTTT
>JBDKKE010000038.1:0-13529 GCA_039796255.1 Verrucomicrobiota bacterium
GCCAATCGCCAATCGCCAATCGCCAATCGCCAATCGCCTATTAGCTATCGGCTATCGCCTCTGGCGCCCCGCGCCTACCCATCCCTACATTAGCCGTGTGCCGCGGGTGATTCTCCACATCGATATGGACGCCTTTTTCGCGTCCGTGGAGCAGCGGGATCAGCCGTCGCTGAGAGGCCGGCCGGTCATCGTGGGTTCGCCCCCCGACCAGCGCGGAGTGGTGGCCGCCGCCAGCTACGAGGCGCGCGCGTTTGGTGTCCGCTCCGCCATGCCCAGTCGAACCGCGGGACGTCTGTGTCCGCAGGGCGTTTTTGTCCGGCCGCGCATGGACCGGTATCGGGAGGAATCCCGGGAGATCTTTCGGTTGGTGCGGGAAACCGGGGTGATTGTCGAGCAGGTGTCCGTGGATGAGGCCTATCTGGATGCCTCGGTACTGACGGCGGATCCCGGAGCCGGGGATCCCGAGGCGGCCCTGCTCGCCGCACTGCCGCTCGCCCGGGCGTTGAAGCAGACCATCCGGGAGAAACGCGGCCTCACCGCCAGCGTGGGCATCGCCTCCAATAAACTCCTGGCCAAGCTGGGCAGCGACTTCGCCAAACCGGACGGACTCACCCTCATTCCCGACCGCGATCGGGCAGCGTTTCTGCGTCCGCTGCCGTGCCGGGCGATTCATGGGGTCGGCGCCGTGACAGCGGACGTCCTTGCCCGGGCCGGACTCAACACCATCGGCGACCTCCAGGATCATCCGGGGGACCTGCGATCCCTGGCTGGATCCTTTGGTCCCACCCTGAAGCGCTATGCCTTCGGCGAGGATGACCGTCCGCTTGAACTCGGTGAGTCGGTCAAGAGCATCAGCAGCGAAAACACCTTTCTCAGCGACACCGCGGACCGTCCCACCCTGCGCGCCTGTCTGCGCGAACAGGCAGACGAAATCGCCGGCAAACTTCGGCGCCATCAACTGGCCGCACGCACGGTCCAGGTGAAGGTCCGTTATGGCGACTTCACCACCCTGACCCGGCAGCACAGCGTACCGGACCCGCTCACCGAGTCCGTCGATCTCTACCGTCACGCCTGCTGGCTCCTCGCGCGGGAGAACCTGGTTCACCGTCCCCTCCGCCTCCTCGGTCTCGGCGCCAGCGGTCTCATCGAAATCAACTCGGTGCAGTTGATGCTGGAGTTCGACCGCGGTCGAGCACCGCAGTAGGCGGCGCCAATCGCCAATCGCCAATCGCCAATCGCCAATCGCCAATCGCCTATCGCCTATCACCTATCACCTATCACCTATCGCCTATCGCCTATCGCCTATCGCCTATCGCCTATCGCCAATCGCCAATTTCCTATTGGCTATCGCCCATGGCGTCCCGCCCCGCCCCCCTCACTCGACTTCAACCTGTCGCCGTGAATCACGCTCCCGTGACACGTCCGCTCCGCCTCCGGGTCACCGCGGCGGCAGAACGGGCGGTGCGGGACGGGCATCCCTGGGTGTTCGGGGATTCTGTCCGGGAAGTGAACCGCGCTGGAACGACCGGGGAACTCGGGGTCATTTTTGACCGCCGCGACCACTTCCTCGCCATCGGACTCTACGATGCCGAATCCCCGTTGCGACTGCGCGTCCTGCACTGCGGCAACCCGGTTCCGTTGGATGCGGCCTGGTGGCGGACGCGATTGAAGAGCGCCCTGGATCGCCGGGCGGGACTCTTTGGCCCCGACACCACGGGTTTCCGCTGGATCTATGGAGAGGGCGATGGTTGGCCAGGGCTGGTGCTGGACCGCTATGGGGACACTCTGGTGCTCAAGCTGTACACCGCCGCCTGGCTGCCGCGCCTGGAGGAAGTGGTGGGGGCGATCCGGGAGGAACTGGCGCCAAATCGGCTCGTCCTTCGCTTCAGCCGAAACTCAACCGTTGCCGCCGAGGCCGCGGGATACCGCGACGGACAGAACCTTTGGCCTGGATCGGAGGAAAATCGGGTCCAGTTCGAAGAGAACGGATTGCGCTTCGAGTCAGAGGTCGTGCGCGGCCAAAAGACCGGATTCTTTCTCGATCAGCGAGACAACCGTCGTCGCCTGGAACATTTGGCGGCGGGTGCCGATGTGCTGAATGTCTTCAGCTTCTCGGGAGGATTCAGCCTTTACGCCGCCCGCGGCGGGGCCCGATCCGTCACCGACCTGGACCTCTCGGCCCACGCACTGGAACAGGCACGACGGAACTTCGCCCTCAACCAGCATCTCCCCAGCGTGGCCGCAGCCCGCCATGATCAGGTCCGTGCGGACGCCTTCGTCTGGCTGGGTGCCGAGAGCCGCACCCAATACGACATCGTTGTTCTGGACCCTCCTTCCCTGGCCCGCCGGGAAACCGAACGTGAAGAGGCCATCCGGGCCTATGGTCGACTCGCCCGCGACGGCTTGCGGCGACTCCGTCCGGGAGGGTGTCTGCTGGCGGCCTCGTGCAGCGCCCACGTCAGCACCGGGGAGTTTTTTGCCGCCGTCCGAACGGCGGTGCAGTCCGCCGGACGCCGCTTCGAGGAACTCACCACGGCGGAGCATCCCCCCGACCACGCCTCCACCTTTGCCGAAGCCCGTTACCTGAAGGCGATTTTTCTTCGGGTGAAGTGACCCAGAGCCTGCGGACTCCTTTCAATTCCCGATCCGATTCCTAGAATCGCTGCGTCATGCGCCCGTATCTCGACCTGTTGCGCCACGTGCTGGAGCACGGACGGTTCAAGACCGACCGGACCGGCACCGGTACCTATTCCCTTTTCGGTACCCAGACCCGCTACCGGCTGGCGGACGGATTTCCCCTGGTCACCACCAAGAAGGTTCATGTGAAGAGTATTCTTTACGAACTGCTCTGGTTTCTCCGGGGGGACACCAATGTCCGCTGGCTGCAGGAACGCGGCGTCAGCATCTGGAACGAATGGGCAAATCCGGAGACCGGTGATCTTGGCCGTGTCTACGGCGCGCAATGGACGGACTGGCGCTCCTTTGACGGTCGGTCACTCAACCAAGTGGACGACGTGGTGGCGCAGATCCGCCGCAATCCGGACTCCCGACGGTTGATCGTCAGCGCCTGGAACCCGGGTGAACTGCACCTCATGGCGCTCCCCCCGTGTCACGCGCTGTTCCAGTTCTACGTCAGCGACGGTGAACTCAGCTGCCAGTTGTACCAGCGCAGTGCGGACCTCTTCCTGGGCGTTCCCTTCAATATCGCCAGCTACGCCCTGCTGACCCACATGGTGGCCCAGGTGACCGGGCTGCGCCCGGGGGACTTCATCCACACCCTGGGAGACGCCCACATCTACGCCAATCACCTGGACCAGGTGAAGACCCAGCTCGCCCGGGAACCGCGTCCACTTCCCCGGCTAACGGTGAATCCCGACCGCCGGGAACTTCGGGATTTCGTGTACGAGGACTTTGAAATCACCGGATACGACCCGCATCCGGCCATCAAGGCGCCGGTGGCCGTCTAGCCCCGGAGAGGCACAGGGCACCTCGATCCGTCACCGAGATTTCGGCCATGAATCCGACCCTCCGCATCCGCCGGGCGCTCCGATCGGACTGCCCCGGCATTCTGGAGATCTACAATGACGCCGTGCTGAAGACGACGGCCAGCTACGACCTGGAACCCCGCACCCTGGAGCATCGCCTGGAGTGGTTCGACAGCCATGAGCGAAGCGACCTGGCGGTTTTTGTGGCCGAGGATCTTTCTCCGGAAGGGCAACCGCGGATCGTCGGCTGGAGTGCGCTCAACCGCTATCATGACCGACAGGGCTTTCAATACACGGCGGAGAATTCGGTGTACGTCGCGGAATCCTCCCGGGGCCGGGGGATCGGCCACCACCTGCTCGAACCCCTCATCCCTGCCGCCCGCGCCCGGGGGCTTCACGCCGTCATCGCGGTGATTGACGCCACCAATGAGGCCAGTCTGCGGCTGCACGCACGGTTCGGCTTTGAAAAGGTCGGACACTTTCGGGAGGTCGGCTTCAAATTCGGCCGCTGGCTCGACCTGATTTACCTCGAACTCCGGCTCGACCCGCCCGTCGGCGACGGATCGCCTTCCCTCTAGGCCGCCTCAGAATTTCTCCGGCACGCCTTCCTCCAGCACCCGCAGGTGCCGCAACAAATGCTGATCCCGGGCGATCACGCGCAGCCAGCGTTCCGGTTCGTCCATCGATTCGAAGCTCAGCTTGAAGGTGCCGAAATGCATGGGCACCAGCCATTCGGCCCCCAGGTCCTTGAAGGCTTGCACCGCCTCGTCGGGTCCCATGTGCACCTGCCGGAAGGAGTCCGGATAGTAGGCTCCGATGGGCAGCAGGGCGATCTCCGGGTGCATCCGCTCCCCGATCTCCCGAAAGCCCTCGAAGTAGGCGGAATCCCCGGCGTGATACAGGCGACGTCCGTGGTGCTCAATGAGGAACCCTCCCCAACCCCGGTGGGCATCCCGGAGAGTGCGCGCCCCCCAGTGCTTGGCGGGGACCAGCGTCACCTTCCAGTCCCCTTGGCCATAACTCTCCCACCAGCGGAGCTCCACAATCCGCTCGAATCCGAGTCGCCGTGCCAGGGATCCGCAACCCCAGGGGAGAATGGCAATCTTCGGCGAGGGGGGAAGACGGCGCAGGGAGGGCCGGTGAAAATGGTCAAAATGAGCGTGGGTGAGAAGGACCACGTCAATCGGTGGCAGATCCGCGACCCGGAGACCGGGACGCTTCAGCCGTTTGAGCAGGAAGATCCAGTTGGCAAAATTGGGATCAATCAGGAGGTTCAGATCGGGAAACTGAATCAGGAACGAGGCGTGTCCGATCCAGGTCAGCGCCAGCTCTCGGGCCTTGAGCACCGGAAACCGCGGCACCTTCGTGGAGCCGCTTCGCGGAGTGAACAGGGCCTTCCAGACCATCTCCCGGAAAAAAGTACGCGGGTTGAAGTGATTGCTGGGGGTCAGTTCCTTAAAGGATCGGGGCAGACGACGGCGCGGTCCGCGGGCGTCCACGGGCTGCGGTCGGTCTGATTCCGGTTTCATGGAACGGCGAAGCATGACCCGATCCGGCCGGGAACGCCAAGCCGGGGAATCGGATTCCGTCGCGGCCGCCGCCCGCCGTTCTTGAATAAAGACCGCGGCTCCCAGTCTCACACCCGACGGGGCGGCTCCCGCGGTCACGAGTTTGACGACTCCGCTCCGCCAGGCCCCCGGCCGGATTACTGGTCGGGCAATCCCGACAGAAATCGACATGGTTAACGACAGCATCTGGAACGGGCGGCTCGCTTCGGCGGCCCTCTCTCCGGCTGCCCCCGATCCGAACCCGCGGATTTCTGTTCCCCACCACCCCCACAACCGTTCTGAATCACGTCCGCCCCCCGGCCCACCGCCGGGACCGTCCGACGTGACCGATTCCGCCGACATTGTCCCCACCAACACCCTCCCGTCCCCGCGCCTGGACCGGGTCCGGGTGGATGGGAAGTTCTTCCGCCTGGGCGACCGCAAGTTTCATCCCAAAGGGGTGACCTATGGTCCCTTCGCCCCCAATGCGGACGGGGAGGCCCTGGCGTCACCGGAGGAGACCCGGCGTGATTTTGCCCTGATCCAGGAACTCGGGGCCAATCTCCTGCGGGTGTATCACGTCCCCCCGCGCTGGTTTCTTGACCTGGCCCAGCAGCACGGATTGAAGCTTCTGGTGGATGTGCCGTGGAACAAGCACCTGTGCTTCCTGGACTCCCCGCATCTCTCCGAGGAGGCGCGGACGTCGGTGCGGATGGCCGCTGAACGGTGCGCGGGACACCCGGCGGTGTTCGCCATCTCCGTGGTCAACGAAATCCCGGCCGACATTGTGCGGTGGAGCGGCGCCGAGGCGGTGGCCGCCTTCATCGACGACCTGATTTCCGAGGTGAAGTCCGTCGATCCCGGCCGCCTGTGCACTTTCGGCAACTTTCCCCCCACTGAATTTCTCCGCCCGCGCCAGGCCGATTTTTCCTGTTGGAACGTCTACCTCCACCAGCCACGCCCTTTCGAGAACTACCTGGCGCGTCTGCAGATGCTGGCCGACACGCGCCCACTGCTGCTGGGCGAGTTCGGACTCGACTCGCTGCGGGAGACAGAGACTCAGCAGGCGGAGACCCTCGGATGGCAGATTGAGGCGGCGTTTCGCGCCGGGTGCGCCGGGGCGGTGTGCTTCGCCTTCACCGACGACTGGTTTAAGGACGGCCGATCGGTGAACGACTGGGCATTCGGCCTGGTCACCCGCGACCGGCGTCCCAAGCCCGCGTTCGAGGTGGTCCGACGGCAGTTTTCCCGTGTGCCGCGGTTTCCCCTGCCCCAAACGCCGCGCGTCTCGGTGGTGGTGGCCAGTTACAATGGCGCCTCCACCCTGCGAACCTGCCTCGCCTCCCTCGAACACCTCAACTATCCGGACTACGAGGTCATTCTGGTGGACGACGGATCCACGGACACCACCCCGGAAATCGTCGGTGCGTTCCCCTCGGTCCGCTACTTCCGCCACGCCTCGAACGAGGGACTGGGCGTGGCACGCAATACCGGCATCGCTGCGGCCACGGGTGAGATCGTTGCCTTCACCGATTCCGACTGCCGGGCCGACGAGGACTGGCTCCACTATTTGATCGGAGACCTGCTCAACTCCCGGTTTGCCGGGATTGGCGGACACAACTTTCTACCTCCGGACGACGCCTCAACCGCCGCCTGCGTGATGGTCTCCCCCGGTGGACCGGCCCATGTGATGCTGACCGACCGCATCGCGGAGCACATTCCCGGATGCAACATGGCCTTCTACAAATGGGCGCTGGAGAGCATCGGCGGCTTTGACCCCATCTATCGCAAGGCGGGAGACGACGTGGACATCTGCTGGCGGCTGCAGCAGCGCAACTATCGCATCGGCTTCAGCCCCGCCGGCTTTGTCTGGCATTACCGGCGCAACACCATCCGGGCCTATCTGAAACAGCAGACAGGTTACGGCGATGCCGAGGCCCTGTTGGAGCGCCGGCACCCGGAGAACTTCAACCGCTTCGGCGGTTCGATCTGGCACGGTCGCATTTATTCGCCCGCCAAATTCGGCGTCGAGACCCGCGCCCCCATCATTTACCACGGCCTGTTCGGCAGCGCCTTCTTCCAGAGCATTTACGCTGCCCCGCCCAGTCTGATTCTGGTCCTGCCCACCAGCCTGGAGTATCACACGCTCGTCACCCTGCCCCTGCTGGTGCTGGGCTCCGTGGTGCCTCATCTGGCCTCGGTGGGACTGGCCAGTTTCCTCTTTTCGCTGGCCATGTGTGGGGTTGCCGCCCATCAGGCCGAACTGCCGCCCGTCCACCGCCGCTGGTGGTCACGTCCGCTGGTGGCGCTGCTGTTCTTCCTGCAGCCGATCGTGCGCGGATGGGCGCGGCACCAGGGGCACCTGCGCGGACAGCAACGCTCTCTCGATGACCGGGAAAATCTCAATTCCGTCATCCTGGAGGACCAGGACGAGGAGTTCAGCCAACTGCTGTACTGGAGTGAGAGCGGCGTGGACCGCATGACCTTTCTGGGCCGGATACTCGAACGGCTGGACCAGCGCAAATGGCCCAATAGACCGGACGCCGGCTGGAGCCAGTACGACGTGGAACTCTACGGTTCCCGCTGGGCCCGTCTGCAACTCACCACCGCCGCCGAATGGTATCCCGGACGCCGCGAAATGATCCGCTGCCGCCTGGTGGCCCGCTGGAGCTTCGTGGCACGGGCCCTCTTTTGGTCGGTGGCCGGACTCCAACTCATTCTCATCGGATTCCTCGCCGGTGGATGGTCGTGGATGCTGCTGCTCGCACTGCCCCTGATGATCTGGTGGCTGAATCAGGAGAAGCAGGACCTGTCGCGCGTGACGGCCAATTTCCTCACCGAACTCGCCCGGGAACTCAAGCTGGTCAAGGTGAACCCCAACTGCGTCGAAACGGCCCGGAACCGCCAGCAGAATCAAGATTCCGCCGCCGGTTGACCCCCGCCCCATCCCCTTCCTTCCGCCCGGGGTCCCAGAACACGGGAGTGCGGCGACGCCCAGCTCTCAGAGCCGGCGTGCCAATGGCCCCTGTGGGGACCGCGTCGGCCTGTGACCTTACCCGCACCTACTGGGTCTTGAGGAAGGCGTTGATGTCCGCCAGATCCTGCGCTGAGAGCCCCAACTGGTCGGCACTCATCATCAGGGATCGGTTCAATCCCTTGCGGGATTCGACCCGCCCCTTGGGAACCATCTGAGTCAATCCGCTCGCGGACTGCACAATCAACGGGTCGCCTTCGGACAGCAGCAATCCCTGGATGACCAAACCGTCCTTGGTCTTGAGTTCCGTGCCGTTGAAGCCGCTGGCGATCTCCGCACTGGGATTGATCACGGAGTTCAGCAGCACGTCGGTTGTCTGGCGTTTGGCCCATCCGGTCAGATTGGGAGCGTATTCGGTCCCCACGTCTCCGGCGCGGTGGCAACTGGCGCAGGTGGCCCCAAACTTCTCCACACCCCGCTTCGCACTCCCGGAAAGTGAGGCCGCCTCGGCCACGGTGAACTTCGGGGCTTCAGCCTCCGGAATGGTGGCCTCAATCAACGCCACCGTATCCGGATCATAAACGCCCCGGGACTTGAGTGCGGAATCGAGCCCGGCGTCCTTCCAGGAGGAATCCTTGCGATTCAGCAGCCACCAGAGCGCCTCGGCCTTGACCAGACCGTCAGCCTTCGACGCCACTTCCAGCATGGCCTCCGCCGCCTGCGCCGTCGGGTTGTATCCGATGGCAGTCAGAGCCCGCTTCCGGGACGAGTCCCCCAGAGGAGCGGCCAGCGCCCGGGCCTGAAAGTCAGCAACGCTCTGCGCCGGATGCAGGCGCCACGCGAGCCAGGCCATGGCGGGCGACCACTGCACCGGATCCCCGGCGCCCATTCCCGCCCGCAGTGCGGCATAGAGGGTCTCCTCCTTGCCCCAGGCACCGGTTCCCCAGGCTTCAAGATAGGTGCGGTCCTGTCCGTCAAACCCCCGGGCCAGCGTCAGCAGGATGTCGCCGGAAACGTCCATCGGCTCATCGCGCATGGCGAGCGCCACTTCCCGGCGAACGGCCGGGGACGGGTCCGTGGCCAGGCGTCGCGCCACCCCCAGAAAGTATTCGCGCGTCCCTGGAACCTTCTCGGGTGCGGACACGTTCGTCACGCGGCCCTGTTCCACCGCCCGGCGCAGGGCTCGGAAAGTCACCACCCGCATGGAGGCATCCGCGTCTCCCAGGCCCTTCGCCACCCGATCCAGTCCAGGTCCCGGATTCAGGGACAACAACCAGACGGCCCGTGCGCGGACGTAGGGATTTGAATCCTTCAGCAGGGCGGTCAACGGCTTTACCGCCTCCGTACCGCGCCCCTTCAACGCCTCGTAACCGGCGCCCCGCACATTCACGGCCGGACTCTTCAGAGCCGCGATGGCCCCGTCCAGAGTGGTGAGATCGACTTTGGGAACCTTCACCTTGGAACCCTTGGGAGCGATCCGGTAAATCGTCCCCGACTGCGTCTCGTCCCAATCGGCATGACCGCCCACGCGGGCGTCAAACCAGTCCGCGACGTAGATCGCGCCATCCGCGCCGATGCCGACGTCGCTCGGACGGAACATCGTCTTGAGATCGCGCTTGTCCTTGTCGTTGCCCCCGCCCTTGAAGTCCGTGCCGGCAAACTCGCCCTCGCGGTTGCTGGTGAGGAATTCAAACCGTTTCAACTCAAAGCCGGCGCCCTGAGGTTTCGGCAGATAGCCAAAGACCACATTGCGACCTGGCTCACAGCTCAGGAGCAGCCCGCGATACTTGGAGCCCAGCAGGCTGTCCTCGGCGAAGGCAATGCCGGTGGGCGAACCGCCGCCGTAGACGTCACCGGACGGCATCGTGCCGGGATCTTCCTGACGCCATTCAGCAGTGGGAACGCTCTGCCCGGGCCGCTTGTCCGCACCCCAGGAGCGCTGGCCATCAAAGGAACAGAAACCCGCGTTGCCCGATTCCAGCAGGAAGGCGGTCCGGCAGGCCGGGGGATCATCGTTGTCGTTCTGAAAGACATCACCGAAGGAGGTGACCGTCTGCTCATAGCTGTTGCGGAAATTGTGGCCGATGATGCGCACCCCGGAGCCGTCAGGATTCATCCGCGCCGCGAACCCGCCGATCCAGACGTGTCCATCATCACTTTTGGATCCGGCAATTTTGGTGGGCTCCCACCCGAGATCTGCCTTGCCGCCGCCATAGGTCGGATCGTAGGCGCTGCCGATGCGGAAGGTCCTTCCTGACTTGTCGGTGAACAGGGCGCCGCAATTGCCGGCATTCCAGTACCACTGTCCATCGGGTCCCAGAGTGACGCTATGCACGGTGTGGTCGTGCTTGCGACCGTTGAAGCCGGTCAGCAGGACCTCCTTGGTATCCACGGCCGGATCAAACTTCCGATCACGATTCACATCGGTGTAGATGATGATGTCGGGAGCCATGGACACCACCACCCGGTTGTCGATGACGGCAATGCCCATCGGCGCGCGCAGTCCCGGCTCCTGAACGAAGACGCTGTCCCGGTCGGAGCGGCCGTCCCCATCGGTATCCTCCAGAATGACAATCCGGTCCCCCAGGGGCTGCCGATTGTAGTGGCCGCGATAGTTGATCCCCTCCGCCACCCAGACCCGCCCATCCTGATCGAAATCCATGTTGGTGGGATTGCGGATCTGCGGCGACTGTGCCCAGACCGTCACCTCCAGATTGGGATCCGACAACGAGAGGGCCGCAACCGGCACCTGGGTGGGAGGGGGCGGGGTTCCGTTCTGGGCCAGCAGGCAGCCGGCGGCCAGAGAGGGAATCAGCGCGGAGCGAAGGACAAGATGGACGTTCATCGGGACAACGCGCAAATCTGCGCAACCCGATCCCCCGATACAAGGAATTGGACGCGCGGATCGAAGGTGCGATCCGGACGCAGAAGGAGTCTCGACGAGACGCTGGTTCCCCGTTTGAGTGGTGGCCAGTCCGCATGACGTCCACTCTTCCCCATGGGTCGACAACGACCGATTTCAAGCGGCCCCACCGACATTCCGCATCGCTGATCCACCCGATCCCCATGAACACCCGGCACCTGCTCACTGCATGCCTCCTCCTGGTCGCGGGCCTTATGCCAGCCCCTTGGCGGGGCCAGTCCCAAACCCTTACTCCGGGTCAACCGCTCGACCCGCTGTCCATGAGCTGGCCGCGGTTTTTTGCCACCAACGGGTATGAGTTTGCCGTGTACCAGCCGCAAATCTCCCAGTGGCCCGGCAATCAGATCCAGGGGCGCTTCGCGACCGGAGTGCGTCCGGCGGGTACCAGCAATGAAACCTACGGCGTCATCTTTTTCACCGCCCGTGCGGAGATCGACAAGGTCAACCGACTGGTAACCCTGGAGGACTTTCAGGTGACCAAGGTCAATTTCCCCACGCAAAAGAGTCTTCAGAGCGCCTACCAGTCCATAGTCCAGAGTGAACTGCCGCAGGCAGCCAAGACGATCCCGCTCGACCATCTGGAGTCCGTCTTTGTGGTCTCGGGAGAAGTGGAGAAGGCCAAGATCCAGGCGGTGGCCAACACGCCTCCCCGCATCATCTACACCACGCAGCCCTCGCTGCTGGTGCTGGTGGACGGCACGCCCATCCTTCAGCCGCTGATCCCGAACTACGAGCGGGTGGCCAATACCCGGGCCGTGCTGGTGCAGAACACCACCCAAACCCCGGACCAGGGATACTACCTCCATGCGGCGGGCAACTGGTATACCGCTCCCTCCATTGAAGGTCCTTGGACGGTGGATCCCATCCCCCCGTCGGACGCACCCGCCGCCCTCGCCGCGGCGCTGGCTACCGGACAGGTGGATGATGTCACGCCCAAGACCCCGCTGGTCGTGCCCCTGACGGTGTACGTGGCCACGACGCCCACCGAACTGCTGCAGAGTGCCGGCATGGCCAACCTGCTCTCGCTGCCCGGCAGCGACCTCCTGTACGTGTCCAATTCGGACAACGCGATTTTCTACGACCTGGACGACGGCAACTACTACGTCCTGATCTCCGGACGCTGGTTCCGGTCGTCCGGACTCTACGGTTCCTGGACCTTCGTTCCGCCAGCGCAGTTGCCGTCCACCTTCCAGCGAATCCCGCCGGAAGGCCCGAAGTCTGCCATCCTGGCCTCTGTACCCGGCACTCCCATGGCCCAGGAGGCCCTGATCGCCAACTCCATTCCCCAGACGGCCACCATCAACCGGTCCCAGGCGCAACTCACCGTGGACTATGCGGGCGGTGCCCCCGGCTTCGCCCCGGTTCAGGGAACCTCCCTGCAGTATGCCACCAACACGCCGACGGCCGTGTTGCGGGTAAATGCCACCACGTATTATGCGTGTCAGACCGGCCTCTGGTTCACGAGTGCCAGCCCCACCGGTCCCTGGGTCGCAGCCACCTCGGTTCCTCCGTTGATCTACACCATTCCAGTCACCAACCCGCTCCATTACGTCACCTATGTGTACGTCTACGGTTCCACTTCCGAGTACATCTACGCCGGCTACACCCCGGGATATGCCGGAACCGTGGTGGCACCCGGCGGTGTGGTGGTTTATGGCACCGGCTATTACTATCCGCCCGTCGTGGTCGGCCCGACCTACGTCAGCTACCCGCCGACCTACGGCTACGGGGCCAGCCTGGCGGTGGGGGCCGCCGTTGGGTTTGCGATAGGCTACGCCGCAGGAGCCAATTCGGCCTGCTGGTACGAGCCTCATTGGGGCTGCTACAGCTATTCCAGCTACAGCTACACTCATATCAACGTCAATTCGGCAAACTTCTACACCTCCTGGGGAACCGCCGTTCACGCCACCGGCAGCTACGGCTACAACGCCTACACCGGTACTTCCTGGGGAACCCAGCATGCCTCCACCTACAATCCGTACACCGGAACCTCGGGCAATGTGAACCGGAGCGCGGCTTACAATCCCTACACCGGCACCGGGGCCGCGGGAAAATCCGGCTCCTGGTATAACTCCAATTCCGGGGCGAGTGCCGCAGCCCGCAGTGGAGCAACCGGCAGCGCCGCCACCGGCAATTATGCCGCCGGCAGGGAAGCCGCGGGCTACAATCCAAGCACCGGCCTGTACGGCGCCACCAAGCAAGGGGTCTCTGGCAATGCCTACACCGGACAGTCCTCCAGTGTGGACCGCGGAGTGGTGGGAAATTCCAACACCGGCAACAAGGTCGCCTGGAACAACGGCAACATTTACACCGATAACAATGGGAACGTGAACAAGTACAATCCCGGGACCGGTGGTTACGATCGGTATGGCAGCAGCGGATGGCAGTCGTCCTACAAGGCCCCGACCAGTTCCTGGGCCAGTGGGGGTTGGAACAACTCGAGTTGGAACCGCTCCAATGGGGGATCCAGCGACCTGGACCGTGAGAGCTGGGGACAGTCCACAGGCGCCCAGCGCTTCGACAGTTGGGGCCGGTCCGGCGGGGGCGGATGGGGTGGATCCCGAGGCGGCGGCGGCGGCGGATTCCGACGGTAAAAGTCG
>JBDKKE010000039.1:0-5224 GCA_039796255.1 Verrucomicrobiota bacterium
GGCCAACCCCAGGATGATGGCCTCTGGCACGGCACCGCCATGGCGGAGACGTTTTTCCAGGGAGTGGGTATGACTGATAACTCCGAGGGCGGCTCCACGGTTCGGCTCCGGTTGTACAATGCATATGGCGCCAACGAAACCGCCACCAGCTTCGACGTTACCCGCGCGGTTTTCCAGGCAGCGGAGGATGGGGTCACCGTCTTCAGCCTCAGCTTGGGCGGCCCAGACCAAAGCCCGATGCTGGATGACGCATTGGCGGCCATTGTGCAGCAGGGGGGAACCGTGTTTGTGGCCGCCGGGAATCAGGGAACCGCCACCCCCTTCTTCCCAGCCGCCGACCCCTGGGTCATTGCTGTCAGTGCGGTCAATAGCGAGGGTCAGCGGATGCCCTGGGCCAACTACGGCAGCTATGTGGACGTGGGCGCGCCAGGCACGAGCGTGGTTTCCTATGGCGGACTAAACTGGCTGGTCAGCGGCACCTCGCCAGCAACGGCACTGACTGCGGGCATGGGTGCTGGGTATGTGGCGCGGACGGGAATATCCCTGCCGCAACTTCGCGGCGTCGTCGAGCGGCAACTCCCTTTCACCTCCAAGGCACCATAAAAAAGCCGGACGATTAATAAATCGTCCGGCCCCGTTTGCGATGAGAACTTGGAACTAGAGTCCCTTGGAGATCATCAGTTTCACCAAGTCTCCGACCCGGTTGCTGTACCCCCATTCATTGTCATACCAGCTGATCAATTTGAAGAAACGCTTGTTCAGTTCAATGCCCGAGCCGGCATCAAAGATCGAGGAGGCCTTGCTGTGTATGAAGTCGGACGAGACGACTTCGTCTGAGGTCCAATCCAGGATCCCCTTGAGATAGGTCTCACTGGCCTTCTTCATCGCCGCGGAGATCTCGGCATAGCTGGTGTCCTTGGTCGTCTTCACGGTGAGATCCACCACGGAGACAGTGGGCACCGGAACCCGGAACGCCATGCCGGTCAACTTGCCTTTCACTTCGGGACACACCAACGCCACTGCCCTGGCCGCTCCCGTAGTGCTGGGAATGACATTCTGCGCTGCGGTGCGTCCGCCCTTCCAGTCCTTCTTCGACGGACCATCCACAGTCTTCTGGGTCGCCGTGTAGGCATGGACCGTAGTCATAAGCCCTTCTTCGATCCCAAAGCCCTCCTTCAACAGCACGTGCACCAACGGCGCCAAGCAGTTGGTGGTGCAGCTGGCGTTGGAGACGATGTGATGGATCGCGGCATCGTACTTCTCATGATTCACGCCCAGCACCACGGTGAGATCCTCATTCTTCGCTGGGGCGGAGATGATGACCTTCTTCGCGCCGGCGGTGATGTGACCGTAGGCTGACTTCGGGTTGGTCTTGTCCGCGTCCGTGAACAGTCCGGTGGACTCAATCACGATATCCACGCCCATGGCATTCCAGGGAAGTTCCGCCGGCGTGCGCGCACTCACCACATGAATGTCCTGACCATTGACGATCAGAATGTCATCCTCCGCCTTGTCGGGCGCGGACTTGCGGCTGCCGACCGTCCCGGCAAAACGCCCTTGGGACGAGTCGTACTTCAGCAGGTAGGCTAGGTTGTCCGCGGGAACGATGTCCCCGACGGCCACCACCTGGACGTCGCTTCCGACGAGGCCCTGCTCCACCATTGCCCGGAAGACCAGTCGGCCAATCCGTCCAAAACCATTGATCGCAACTTTGACTGCCATAATTTTCGATTTCGTTAACGAGTGTTGATCACAAACGAAGACGAGAGCCTATCGGTGAAGGATGTCGGGTCAACGGGTTTTCTGGGGCTCGCAGCAATCGAACGAACACCCTCCGCCCCTTCCACAGGTTACTTCAGGGATGCCGGATGGCCGAACACCAGACGCGAATCAGGGTTCCGATGTTCCTCCATTTGCGGGTGGCATGTCGGGCAGTGAGGCGCCTGAGACACCAGGAATTGCCGCCGGGGCAGTTCAATCCAGGTTTTGTCGTGCAGGCGGTTTCAAAGCCTGCTTCAGCGACTGCATCGCGAACCGCCGGATTCCAATCACCGTAAGGATAGCAAAAGTGCCTTATCCGAACATTAAATCGGTCCTCCAGCATGGTCCTGCTGGCACGAATCTCTTCTCGCGCCTCCCTGATCGGTATCTGGGTCAGACGCGGGTGATTCACGGTGTGCGCCCCTATCGAATGGCCTGCCAAAATCCAATCGCGCACCTGGGCATCGTCCATGAGGCGTTCCGAGGCCTCGCCCTCGCGTTGCTCCCATTCATTGGTCCGACCCAGCAAGCCAGGAACAAGAAACTGAATTGCCTGGAATCCGTGCTCCCTCAAAGGACCCAATCCAAGACGCAGTACATTCTCAAACCCGTCGTCGAAGGTCAGCACCAAGCGCCTCTCACCGGGGGCGGCAGGCGTCAGCAAGTCGCTCGGATCCGCGCTTCGATACCCCCCCGAAGCTAATTCAGTGAGCTGCCGCTGGAACAAGCGCGCCGCCACATACAGCCCCTTTAGACGCACACCGGTCGGCGCGGGTCCCAACTTGTGGTACATCAGCATCGGTCCACGGTTCCCCCGAAACCACTCTGTGAAGGATCCGAGCGTGGTGTAAGCCTCGGGCATGCCTGGTGGGAGGTCCGTGTGCTCGCAGGTCTCGTCCGCGGAAACGGGGAAGCTCGAAGCTCTGTTCATGGGATTCAGCTATGCACCGCAGGTCTGCATTTCAAATCGGCGTCATCTCACCCTTGGGTCAAGATTCGGGCAAGACTGGAGCCGGCGGGGAATTGGAACTTCATTAGTTTTGTCGCCCCGCAGCTGGCAACTGCCTGGAAGTGAGCAATTCCCGGTAGAGCTCCAGCATTTCTCGGGCATAGCGCTCCCGCGACATGCGGCTGGCCACACGCTCATGCACCCGTCGCCGCTCCCGCAGAGATGGCCTGGGACGGCTCGCAACGTCCACCAACGCCTGCGCAAGCTGTTCAACGTCCTCAGGCGCCACCAGTTGCCCCAGCCCACCCATGGCAAACGCTTCTGGAATACCGTCCAGGGCCGAGGCGATAACCGGTCGTCCACACGCATGCGCCTCCACCACCACCCCCGGCATGGCCTCAGTGCCGATCTGCGGATGCACCAGGCAATCCAGGGCATTCATCGCTGCCGGCATGTCCGAGCAATACCCAGGCACCAGAGCCACG
Organism: Verrucomicrobiota bacterium; assembly: GCA_039796255.1. Lineage (GTDB taxonomy): Bacteria > Verrucomicrobiota > Verrucomicrobiia > Limisphaerales > UBA9464 > UBA9464. The sequence continues at coordinate 3,196 of JBDKKE010000039.1, forward strand.
GCTTCCAGCCCTAGTCGCCGAATGTCCGCCTCCAGCAGCGATTGCATGCTGCCGCGGCCGAGGAGAACAAAGCGGGCGTTGGGAATCCGGTCCCTCACCCGTGCCGCCGCGGCCAAAAACTCGCGCTGCCCTTTTCCTCGCGGCAGGGCGAAGCCGCCGACGACGCCAAACACAAAAGCCTCCGGGCCTACTCCCCATGCCCCTCGCACCGACCTTACCGCCGCGTCAGTGGGATCTGCGGGAGAAAAGCGCTCCAGTTCGAACCCACCGTAGATGACGCGGATCTTGCGGTGATCCCCGCACATTGGAGGACGCCAGTGGCGCTCCACTTCCGGAGATGCCGTGTCTCGGTCGCCTTCCCGGAGCACCTTGGCGACAAAATGGGAACAGGCGACCAGGGAGTCACACAATCCCAGGACCCACCGTCGGCCGGGCCAGGATCCGGGACTTTTCGCTAAGTGACGGCTGAGCACCAGCAGGGGGCGCCTCCCCGAAAGTCGTGCCGCCAGAATGGCGGGCCAATAGTCCCTGCCGTGATGCGCGTGGACGACTTCGAAGCGGTGTTTTCGAATTAGCCGAGCAACCTCGGCGATGTACCGAAGCTTGATGGGCCCCTCTCCTGCGGTATCGAGCAATCGCACTCCACCTCTGCGAACTGTCGCTGAGAGTTCGCGATCCCCAGGTCCAGCGAGAGAGACCTCCACCCCCTGGCGCAGTAATCCCACCGAGAGCTGGATGCACTGATCGTCCGTCCCGCCCCCGGTCAGCAGCGTATTGAGTTGAAGCACTTTCATGACCGCGCTCCGCCGCCGACCGACTGCGGTCGATGGCGAGGAATCGGACACCACTTCCGCGCATCGATGCAGGCGGCCAGAATCGGTATTTGCCACCTCGGTAATGGATGTCCGACATTCATTCAACAACCACGTCAGGCTGCCGGCCATACCAGGACGGGTCAAGATACTGGGTGGAGACGCCTCCTTTGAGACAAACGTTAACAATCGCACGGCAGGTGAAGCGGTAGGCTTGTCGGATACTCCGCTCCACGGCAGCCTTCGACCGGCGTCGAGAAAATCGACCCGACCACCCATGTCCAACAATGTGTCGCCACCCCAAATGGCTATGCGGAGGATCTCTCCCGAAGTCCTCGTGGTAGAACTTTCTGGATCGTGGCGCCGGCAGGACTCGCCCCCCGGAGTGCGTTTGCTGGAGGAGACATTGACGGGTGAAGTCGGAACAAGGTTACTGGAGTTTGACACCAGTCGGTTGACAGCATGGGACTCGCGTTTCGTCTCATTCATCGCCCGCAGTAAGTCTCTCTGCGATCGGGGACGAATCGAGTTCCGCGAAAACGGCCTACCCGAAGGAGTTCGCCGACTGCTGCGGCTAGCTGCAGCCGTTCCGGAAGCCCGCGATGCGCGCCCGACACCAACGGCATCGGGATTTTTTGAACAAGTTGGCAACCGGACCCTTTCCGGCATCAATCAGACCATCGCCCTTTTCACTTTCCTTGGCGAACTGGTGCATGCCCTCGGTCGACTCATCCGCGGCCGCGCACAGTTTCGCCAGTCGGATCTGTGGCAGGTCATTCAGCAGACCGGACCGGAGGCCCTGGGAATCGTCGGCCTGATCAATTTCCTCATCGGACTCATCCTCGCCTTTGTTGGTGCCACCTCGCTAGCGCAGTTTGGAGCGACCATCTATGTCGCCGACATGGTCGCCATCGGAACAACCCGGGAAATGGCAAGTATCATGACCGGCATAATCCTGTGCGGCCGCACGGGAGCTGCATTTGCCGCCCAGTTGGGAACCATGAAGGTCAATGAGGAGATCGGCGCCCTTCAGACCTTCGGAATTTCACCGATCGAATTTCTGGTGCTGCCCCGTATGCTGGCGCTGATTGCGATGACTCCCCTGTTGGTGCTGTTTGCTGACTTGATCAGCATTTCCGGCGGATGGTTCGTATCCGTGTCGATGCTCGATGTCTCCACGGCGGAATATCTGGGCCGGACCTTCCATGCGGTCAGGA
>JBDKKE010000040.1:0-5643 GCA_039796255.1 Verrucomicrobiota bacterium
GTCCACAAAGCTCGCGGAGCCCAGGAGTGACGAAAAACTGTAGAGTTTGTTTTTGTCCAGTGTCTCACCCGCCGCCGGTTCCAGGAGGGTCCAGTCCGCAAATTCATTGGTGCGGTTCAGCGTGAAACTGTTGGTGGACTCGGCATGGGTGATGGTCACCGAGAGGGGTTGCTCCACCTTGACGAATTCCTTGGCGATCCACTCCTCCGCACTCGGACGCGCATCGCTCAGGGGATCACCGACCAGCGACACCGCTTCACCCACCTGGACATACCGGCCATCCGGGTAGCCCCCGCCGCCCATCGGATCATCACCACCGCCGCCCTTGGTGCTCTGTTTTCCGAGGCGCAGCGTCTTCAACGCCTTGCCATCCTCGCCCAGCAACTCCACCACGGTGAGGGCCGGTCCGGCGAGATCGAGCATCGGCAATCGGGAAGCGCCCACGTTCACCGGACGCGCCACCTTGAGCCCGTCCAACTTCTGCAGGAAGGCCCCCAGGTCGGCGACATTGGCAGGATAATTGCCCCGTTCGCGGACCACCCAGTCCTGTCCTTCGCGGACGATGTTGACGGTGTTGGATCCCTGCTGGATCCGGATCGCGGCCACTTTGCTGCCCTCGAAAGAGCCCAGGACACTGCCTCCCATGTTGGCCCTCGACCGGTCAAAACTGGCGCTGCGCTGCTTCAGCACCCAAAGACCTCCGCCTCCCAGGACCAGGGCGACGATCAACAGCAGAATCAATTGTTTCGGTTTCATCGTTCAGTGCGCGACGTACGGTGCGTCTTGAAATTACCGCGGAACTCAATCCTCAGGGCTACCTGGCCGCCATCCGGCGGCGGCGGACCAGAGCCAGCGCAATGCCCACCAGACTGACCAAGACCGGCATGGCCGCGATGTTCACCCACTTCAGGCGATTCTCCAGGGAGTCCACGTCCTGGCGCAAATTCCGCCGGGTGGTACGCAGTTCCTTCCGGGTCTCACCCTGCTGGGCGGTGTAATTCTTGAGAGCCTGCTGCTGCTCGGGGGAAAGAATGACGCGGGCCGTCTCCCCGTCCTTCTTCACCTGGATCTTGCTCAACTCCCCCTGCAGATCCTGCAGCTTCTTGTCGAGCTCGCCGATCTTGCTCTGATAGGCGTTGCGGGCCTTGGCCTCCATCTCCTGCACCACGGTGAACGGACGGCGGACCGAGGCGCGACTGCGGGCGCCGATCAGATTGGAATCGCCGGCCGTCTGTTCGACCACATTCTGCAGCAGGCTCAGATTGGCGTTCATGGGCATGGCCACCCGCATCATTTGATTGATCTGCACGGTGAAGGAATTGGCCAGCATGTCGGCATCCCCGAAGAGGTACACCACATTGTCCGAGGCCGACTCCTTCAGGCCGGGCGCCGCTGCCGGGGCATTGGTGTCCCCCTGGGCCGCAGGACTGCCATCGGGAAAGGCAGTCTTGAACTTGCCGCTGACCTTGATCCCCAGATTGTAAACCACGCCCGAGGGTTTGAAGTCCTGCAGAACCTTCTCGGAGTTCAACTGGGCCGTGATCCCATCCACCAACTGCGAGTCCTTGGTGCTGTAGAGGAGGGGCTCCGCCTTGAGGCCCGCGGCCGCCGTTCCCTGCAACGCGCCGGGAAAGGGCATCCAGACGTCATCCACCTGCGCGGTCACCACGCTGTTGGCGTCGATGCCATTGGCGTTGATGAAGACAAATCCTGGAACGGGCTGCGGACGCCCATCCCGTCCGCCGAGCTCCTTCATGAACTGCGTGTCGGCCACGACTTGGGATCCAAAGTCATATCCCCAGGTCTTGAAGAGCTTGGGCAGGGACGAACTGGTGCCGAAGTTCATTCCCATGGGATTGGGCTGCTGCTGCCGCTGCGTATCGGAGATGCACAGGGCATCCACGAAGGCCACCAGCTTGCCTCCGCGGAGCACAAACTGATCCAGGGCGTACTGCGCCTTGTCGGTGATGTCCCGGGGATGAATCACCAGCAGAACCTTCACCGCGTCGTCAATCGTGTCGGCCTCCATCGGCACAGTGCGCACATCAAAGTCCCGCTTCAGTTCCGAGATAAAGACCCAGGGCTCGCTGCCCTGCTGGCGCCCCATCTGCATCATCATCGGATTCATGCCCCCACCCATCACCGGCAGCGGACTCATCACCCCGACGACCGGCTTGTTGGTGGTGAGGACCTGCGAGACCGCCCGCGCGAGATCATACTCCAGCAGCTTCTCCCGCTGCGGGGAGAGGAACGGCAGAACCACCTTGTCGGGCGCATTCTCGATGGCCACCCCCAGATAGAACTCCTCGCCGTTCGGGAGTTGCTGTCCCTGGACGCCATCCAGCCGCGCCGAATCCTCGGCTTCCGAATCGGGTTCCGGATCAATTTTCTTGATGTCGATCTTGTTGCCCGACTCCGCGCGGAACTCTGCCAACAGGTCATCCACCGACTGCACATACGTCTTGAGCGCGGCCGGCATGCGGTCCTTGCCCTGGCTGACGTACAGGCGGACTTCCACCGGACCATCCAGACGGTGGAGAATCTGGCGGGTGCCGTCGGACAGCGTATGCAACCGGTCTGCGGTCATGTCCACCCGGACCCGGGCGGGACTGAAGATCAGGTTGAGGCCCACCAGGGCAATGAACACGAGCACCACGCCCGCGGCCGAGAAGAGAAAGGTCTGAAGCTTCGACGATTTCATCGGGAGTCGGGAAAGAAAACTCAGGCAGCCCGGAGACTGCGCAGGACAACGCTGGTGGCAAAAAGACAGAAGGCGATGACGCTTCCGAAAAACAGGAGGTCACGAAAATCAACCACGCCGCGCTGAAAGTCCGCAAAGTGGGGCATCACGCTAAACGAGGCCACCGTGCTCACCACCCACTCCGGCGCCCAGCGCACCAGCAGATCGGTCACCGGCTCCCAGCCGGCCAGGATCAGGAAGAAGCAGATGACCACGGACAGGATGAAGGAAATCACCTGGTTGCGGGTCATGGCCGAGGTCATGACCGTCACTGCCAGATAGGCTCCCGCCAACAGCACGCTGCCGAGGTATCCGGTAACCATGGTGCCGACGTCCGGACTTCCCAGATACGCGGTGGTGATCACCACGGGAAAGGTGAGAAACAAGGCCAGCGCGATGAACACCCAGCAGGCGAGGAATTTTCCCACGATCGCCTGCCACGGCGAGATGGGCATGGTGAGCAGGAGTTCCAGGGTGCCCACGCGGCGTTCCTCAGCCCACAGACGCATTCCGGCGGCCGGCACCAGAAACAGGTAAAGCCAGGGATGCCACATCAGGAACGCGTTCAGGTTCGCCTCCCCGCGCAGGAAATAATTCCCCAGCATGAAGGTGAAGAATCCGTTGAGGAGGAGAAAGATGACGATGAACACGTAGGCCACCGGCGAGTTGAAGTAACCCACCAGCTCGCGTTTCGCGATGGTCCAGATGTTGCGGAGGGATTCGGACATAGGGTTCAGACGAAGGAAATCAGGTTCGGTTGCGGACGCTTACAGATCGCGGTTGGGCGTCTGGACTACGACTGGGAGGCGGCGGCTTTGGCGGTCTCGGGGCGGGTAATGCTGCGGAAGACATCATCCAGTCGCCCTTCCTCGGTGCGCAATTCATCAAACCGCCAGCCTTCCCGCTGCGCCAGTTCTGACAAGGTACGGGCCAGATCGCCGTTCACCGATTTGTCCCGGGGAAAGACGCGAACCAGCACCGATCCCGCATCGCCGGAGACCGTCACTCGACCGGCCGTCGGCACCGCGTTGAGCCGGCCCCGAATCGTCTCCGCCGAAGTCCCCTGAATGCGGAGGGTGACACTTCCCGACAACTCATGCCGCCCGCGCAGTTCGGCCGGAGTCCCGTTGGCCACCACCTGCCCGCGATCGATGATGATCGCCCGGGTGCAGACGGCGTCCACCTCTTCCAGAATGTGCGTCGAAAAGATGATCGCCTTGTCACGGCCAAATCGCTTGAGCAACTGCCGGATCTCATGCTTTTGGTTGGGATCCAGGCCGTCGGTCGGTTCGTCCAGCACCAGTACCTCCGGATCATGAATGATGGACTGCGCCAGGCAGGTCCGGTGCCGAAAGCCCTTGGACAGTGTGTCCACCGACTGGTGCAGAACGCTCTCCAGAAAGCAGAGACCCACCACCCGCTGAATGGCCTGCTCCCGGGCAGGACCATGAAGCCCGCGCATCTCGGCCGCAAACGCGAGAAAACCATGCACCGTCATGTCGCTGTAGCACGGGGCACTTTCGGGCAGGTATCCGATCAGTCGCTTGGCGGCGATGGGGGCCTCGCTGATGTCGTGACCTCCCACCACCACCCGGCCCGAAGTCGGGGGAAAGAAGCCGGTGATCATCCGCATCGTGGTGGACTTGCCAGCGCCGTTGGGCCCCAGGAATCCGAGGATCTCGCCCTTCTTGACGCTGAACGAGACACGGTTGACGGCCCTCTTGGGGCCGAAGTCTTTCACCAAATCTTCGACGGTAATCATGCCAAAAACGAGCTGTGACGATGTTCTGACTTGAGTCGGGGTGAAAGAAATAGAAAGAAGTTTATTTCAGTCAAGAGGGAGATTGCGGCGAAAATTTGGGGAGACTCCTCGGGTAATCCCCTTCCCTTCCTGACGTTTTTGCGCTCGGTGAAACCTCTGGCTACTCGGCACCTGGAGGACGCCTGCTCCCCTTGCGCTGCGACCGCCGCGACTTGTCAGCCAGGATTCTCTCCTTGGCAGCCCGGGAGCGACCCCTGCGAGCCCGGCGGGCTTTCTCCAGACGCGCCCGATCGGCCGCCAACCGCGCTTCGCGCCGGGCCTCCAGTTTGGCGAACAGCAGTTCGCGGGCAAGGCGCCGATTCTGCCCCTGATGTCGGCTGGTCTGACACTTGACCTGGATTCCAGTGGGCAAATGCACCAACTGAACGCAGGTCGCCACCTTGTTGACATTCTGTCCGCCATGCCCCCCCGACCGGACAAAGGTCTCCACCAGGTCCGCCTCCCGGATCCCCAAGGCCGCCATCCGACCCGGCAGTTCGTCGGCCGGTTCGGACCGAATCTTATCCCCATGCATTGCGGAAGAATACCGGTGTGTCCGAGGAAGATCCATCCGATCCCACCGCACCTTTTGCTCACGAAGCACGGCGTTTGCTTACGATCACTCACCGCGACCGCTTCTTCGCATTCCCAGGCCCCTGGTTTCGCGACTTTGGTTTGCTGCCTCGGAGTGGTGCTGGCGAATGAACCCCTCTCACCGTGGAAATGGCCATGGGCCGTTGGTGCGCTCCCAAATCCAGGCGTAGTCCCGATTGCCGGTCTCGAATCCGCTGGCGAAGGCCTGCTCCCACGTCTTGACCGGCGGTCCGGTGGTCGGCTCGCGCCACCGGGGCGACTCCACATGACCATCGGCGAAGCTCAGTGCGCCGCGGCCTCCATGGCGCCGGGCTGGCCACTGTCCCGACCACTTCCAACCCGGACCCAGCAGCCATTGGGTGCCAAAGGCACGGGTTCCCACCCTCAAGGCTTTCTCAGGCGGAAGTAGCGATTGGAGTCGGTGATCACCAACCGGGCCTCATAGCGGAAAGCCTCAGGAACCCGAATCCAGACAGCATCATTGGCCAACACTCCCGTAGACTCCAGA
>JBDKKE010000041.1:0-4299 GCA_039796255.1 Verrucomicrobiota bacterium
CCGCATGCGCGGGGGAGCATAGCAGCCGGGGTCCCGGGCCACCGTCGTCGACAGCCACCGGATTCCCAAAGGACGCCGCTGGCCAGCCCCCGACTCCACAAAGGGCGTCGCCCTGAGCCAACGCCGCCTCGTGCGCTTCGTCGACCTCCAGAACCCGCAGTGGATTCTCCTCCACTGCCAGATGCCCCTCCAGGGCCAACCCGTGAAGCGGCACATCGTCCCGGGTGGGATCGTCGAGCCGGCGTCCGTACACGTGGGCCATGTAGGTCTTGTCGCCAAGCGTTGCGGTCCGCCAGGAGGTAGGAGTCTCCATCGCCTGCCCGGGCAGCGGAACGGCGGCCAGGACGGCGAGTTCGCCGCGGCCGTCCACCCGTTCCTCCAAAAGATCCTGCACCAAGGCCGGCAGAGTCCGCCGCACACCCCAGGGAACCGCGAGATCCAGCGCCCGTTCCGGCTGCGAACGGATCAACTCTGCCAGTTCACTCCTTCGGTCCGTGGCCAACTGGATCCCTTCGGCCTCCAGTAATCGCTGTTGTTCGGGTGGCGCGGCCCGATAGCGGTCTGTCCAATCCCGAAACCGGGCGAATTCGGTTTCCATGATCGGACGCTGCCATTGTAGATCCGCCCCTGGCCGCAGACGCGGCGGGTGATCCGGACCGATCGGAAGTACTCTTGGGGCGACCATCGTCGGTCCGGACCGCAGCGGCACGCTCACCGAGAGTCCGGCGGCGGGCGCCGGCCCCGGGAGCGGATCCCCCGCGGGAATGCTTGGGCGGCGGGAATACGCCAGCAGAAGGGCCAAAATGCCCAGAGCGGACAGCGGTACAAGGTGTCTCATGCAGGAATGCGGAACTCAGATACCTTTGCAAGGTTCGTGCCTGACGCAATCCGTAGGAATGAAGAAGCGTTCGGGGATCGTCCGCGCTTCCCCGGGCACGGTCGGAAGGAATTCTCATCCGAATGACATCCGAATTGAAGGCGTACCTACTCCGCCGCCAGACTGCTCCGGTGACTGGGTCCCTGGCGGCTTCATTCTGGGAGATCGTGCGGGTTCCGTTTCAACACGCTGAACTCATCTGGGGCATTGTCCCCCTGTATTTCTCCTGGATGGTGACGGAGCTTACGGCGGCGAAGGTCACCTACAACACCGCCCTTCAGACGGGCTTTGCGCTGCTGTGGGCGGGCGCTCATTGGCTGTGGCAGGCCATCCCGCCGGGATCCAGGTCCGTTGGATACGGCATCCTGACCGGATTGTTTTCAATCAATGGTCTGGTGACGCTGCTGGTCCTCACTCTGGGCGCCCTCGCATTGGTCAGCGGGATTCGCCGCAGGTATCCACACGGAATGCGGTTCCTGGGTCACACCCGCTTTGCAGGATACTTCATGATCGCCCTTTTTCCCATCCAGGCCGGAATCCTGGGATGGACCTGGGAGCGGGTGGCCGCCATCGCTCTTTTTGCCGTCCCCATCTGGCTCCTGCTCCACCTGCTCCTCCTTCCGCTGCGGAAGCGTTGAAATTCTGAGCGGTCGCAGGAAAGGATTGCTGAATCCGCATCCGACAATCCTGTGTCTTGGGCGCTAAGCCCGGAAAAATACCGTTCTGCAGCGCGGAACCCCTCCGCCCCGGCTCCTCTGCCACCCGAAGCAAATGTCGCTTGCGGAAGTCTGGGGAATTTCAAAGCCTTGAGAGGTCACACTGATGAAATCTCTCCTGCGTCCCCTGCTGTTTCTCTTTCTGGTGTTGCCCGGCCTCCGAGGGGTCGCGGCAGACTCCAAGAAGATCCTGCTCATCGCTGGCAAACCAAGCCACCCGTCCGGCATGCACGAGTTCCGGGCCGGCTGCCTCCTCCTGCAAAAGTGCCTGACGGGCATCCCGGGACTGACCACTGAGGTCTACAGCAATGGCTGGCCGACCCGGGTGGTGGGCGGCCAAGTGGTGGATGACAACGGGGTGTTCGACCAGGCGGATGCGGTCCTGATTTATTGTGACGGCGGCGGGGGACATCCGGCCATCCGTCCCGAGCACGTCAAGATTCTAGATGCCGTGGCCGCGCGCGGCGGTGGACTCGGGTTTGCCCATTATGGCGTAGAAGTGCCCCGCGGTGATCCCTCGGACGCCATGCAGCGATGGATTGGTGGCAACTACGAAGACCGGTACTCGGTCAATCCCATGTGGTCGCCCCAGTATTCCTCATTTCCCGAGCATCCCGTCACCCGGGGTGTGAAGCCCTTCAGCAATCGCGATGAGTGGTATTTCAACATGCGCTGGGCGCCCAATACCAACGGAGTAACTCCCATTCTGGTTTCAACTCCGTCCGACGAGGTGCGCAAGGGACCCTACGTCTGGCCGGCAGGCCCCTACCCCCATGTAGTCGCCGCGAGTGGGCGTCCAGAGGTCATGATGTGGACCCTGAATCGTCCCGATGGCGGGCGCGGATTCGGATTCACTGGCGGTCACACCCACGCCAACTGGGGCGACCCCAATCAGCGGAAAGTGGTCCTGAATGCCCTGCTCTGGCTGGCGAAAATCGAAGTGCCGCAATCTGGCGTGGAGTCTGCTGTGAACTCTGACGAACTGCAGCAGAACCTCGATCCGAAGAAGAAATGACCCCCCGCTCCCCGATCGACCCCAATTCTAAGCCTGACGGCACTGCGGGCCCCAGCTCCGATTTCGGACCGGAGAGTGAACAACGGCGGGTGGAGTCCGGAATCGGACCGGCTGTCTGGCGGCCGCTCGTCCTCTCGGCGCTGCTGATTCTCGCCCCTAAGCTGCGCGCCCGGGCCGAGGATCGCGTCGAGTATCGTTTTGACGGATACTACGAACAGGACGACCGGATCGAGGTCAACACCAGCGGCGTTTACTTTGAGAAGGACCTGAATCCGAAACTGGTCCTCAAAGGACAGGTGGTCTACGACTCCATTTCCGGAGCGACCCCCAGCGGCGGCCCTCCAGCCCCGGGGGTCCCCCAGGTGCCGTTGATCAATTTCTCTGACCGCCGGTATGCCGGGAATCTGGGACTGGACATCCGCCAGGGCCGTCTGACTCATTCGCCCTCCTTCAGTTACAGCTACGAACACGACTACAAAAGCGCCGGAATCGCCTACAACGAGCTGATCGATTTCAATCAGCGGAACACCACCCTGGCGCTGGGAGCCGCCCATAACTTCGACGAGGTCAGCGGCACCTACCAGCCCACCTTTGCCTCGAAAGGGACCTCGGACATGCTCCTCGGGGTGACCCAACTGCTGGGGCCGCGAACGACGCTGACCGTGAACCTGACGCTCGGGTACAGCGACGGTTACCTCACCGATCCCTACAAGGGGGTCAACTTCTACTATGCCTTTCCGGATCCCAGCTACGACGCCCTGAGTTACGGGGTCAACGCGGGTGAGAAACGTCCCAGCCATCGCTTTCGGCAGGTGGGCTACGTCGGGGTGAACCACTTCGTGAAGCCGCTGAACGGCGCTTTGGAGACCAGTTTTCGTCTTGGGCATGACGATTGGGGGGTTCTGAGTCAGACCGTCGCCCTCACCTGGGGGCAAAAGATCGGCCGCCGGGTGACGGTCACCCCGATGTTCCGGTTTTATCACCAGTCGGCCGCCGACTTTTACGCCACCCGGTTCACCGGCGATCCCGGGTTTCCCAACGGCACCCCCTACACCTACAATGCCGACGAGAATGTGATCCTGTTTCCCGACGACGAAGGATATCCGGACGGAGTCGCGGGTGAGGTTCCGGCCTTTCCCGACGCCTACTCCTCCGACTACCGCCTGTCCCAGCTGAACACCTACACCTACGGAACGACCGTCGAGGTGCGTGTTGCCGAGATGGCCTCCATTGTATTCGCCTATAAACGCTATAAGATGGTCGGAACCGACGGGGTCACGCCGGAGAGCGCCTATCCCATCGCCAACGTGTTCACCGCAGGATTCAACCTATGGTTTTGAACTCTCCAGCACCGACTCCCCAGACGCTGCGCCCCCGCGACGAATTCGGCGCGGGGGCGGTGCTGGAGCGTATCCGGGGATCGCTGCGACGCGGGGGACGGGACCGGGGACACGAGGTCGAGTTTCAGGCGCTAGGCACGCGGTGCCGGCTCCAATTGGTGGGAACGGCGCCCAACGTGGAGCGATTTGTGGCGGCGGTCATCCCGTGGGTGGCGATGTTTGAAGCGAAGTACTCCCGGTACCTTCCCGGTTCCCTGATCTCCCGGATCAACGCAGCGGCGGGGAACGCTCCAGTGGAACTCGATGCCGAAGCGGAGCGAATCTTCGGACTCTGTCACGAACTCCACTTTA
>JBDKKE010000042.1:0-2648 GCA_039796255.1 Verrucomicrobiota bacterium
GTGAACACTTCAAACCTGTTCTCCCGATTCGGTTCAAGGCCGCCATCTGGGTCTCTCCAAAGGGGGCCGGTCGGAGGTTCCTTGGGGTTCGGGGTGGGGCTTGCGTATTCCGACGCAAACCGGACACCAATCCGATTTGAAGTCGGACAGCGTTCCGATTCAAAGCGGACAGTGTTCCGATTGAAGTCGGACAGTCGTCCGGACTGATGTCGGACAGTTTTCCGATGGGATCGGAAGGGTGTCCGGTTTGGTCCGGAACGGTGTCCGATATCGACCGGATGAGTGTCCGATATGGATCGGACCGGTGTCCGACAAGGCAGGAAAGGAGGGAAGCGACGCAGAGTAGAAAACCGCCGTAAGGGTTTGCGTGCCGGAAGCCAACGAAGGCAAGCGACCTGCATGGCACGAGCACCACTACACATGCGTCAAATCAACGAAATCCTCCGTCTCCGCCATCAAGGCCAACTATCAGTCCGCGACATCGCCCGCAGTTGCGGGTTACCCGCCAGCACGGTGGGCGATTATCTCAAACGTGCCGAAGCGGTGAACCTCGGTTGGCCCCTGCCCGAGGGGCTCAGTCAGAAGCAACTTCAGGATCAGTTGCTCGGTTGCCCTCTGCCCACAGCGCCGACATCAGACTCATCCAAACCACTGCCAGACTGGGCTCAGTTGCGTCAGGAGCTGGGGCGCAAGGGCGTCACACTTCAACTGCTCTGGCAGGAATACCGCCGGGAACATCCGGACGGCTACGGTCGCAGCCGTTTCTGCGAGCTCTACCAGCAATGGGCTGGCGCGCTGGATCCGGTGTTGCGCCAGGTTCATGTGCCCGGGGAAAAACTCTTCGTGGACTGGGCGGGCCAGACCGTGGCGATCCACAACCCAGCCGACGGTACGACGGTCCAAGCCCACCTGTTCGTTGCGGTACTGGGGGCCAGCAACAAAGTCTTCGCCGAGGCCTTTCCCAACGAACAGCTCGACTCTTGGATCACCGCCCACTCTCACGCCTACGCCTTCTACAGCGGCGTGCCGAGGGTCACTGTCCCGGACAACCCGAAGACGGCGGTGACACAGCCCTGCCGTTATGAACCCCGCCTGCACCGCAGTTACCAGGAGATGGCCGAGCACTACGGCACCGTGATCCTGCCTGCGCGACCGAAGAAGCCGCGAGACAAGGCAAAGGTCGAGACCGGCGTACAGATCGCCGAGCGGCAGATCCTGGCCGTGCTGCGCGATCAGCGCTTCTTCAGCATCGCCGCGCTCAACGAAGCCATCGCTCCGCTGCTGGTCCGCATCAACGCACAGCCCTTCCAGAAGCTGGAGGGTTCCCGGGAGGAGAGTTTTTTGACGTTGGAGAAGAGCCGCCTTCTGCCGTTGCCGTCCAGCCCGTTCACGTTGTCCACCTGGCTCAAGGCCACGGTCAACATCGACTACCACGTCGCCGTCGAGAACCACTTCTACAGCGTCCCGTACACTTTGGTGCATCAGCCTGTCGAGGTGCGGATCACCTCGCAGACGGTGGAGATCTTCCAGTCGGGCAAGCGAGTCGCGGCCCATCAGCGGAGCCATCAGAAGGGGCGCTTTACCACGCTCGATGAACATCGGCCCAAGTCCCATCAGAAGCACCTGCAGTGGACTCCTGGTCGACTTGTCGCGTGGGCCCAGACCGTGGGCCCTAACTGCGCCCGGGTGATGGAGGAGATCCTGCGAAGCAAACCCCATCCCGAACAAGGTTACCGCTCATGTCTGGGCATCATGCGGCTGGGTAAAGCCCTCGGCGCCCAACGGGTCGAGGCCGCCTGCGTGCGAGCCCTGCATTTCAGCACCTGCTCCTACACGAGCATCAAATCCATCCTGCAGAGCAGGCTCGAGAGCCAGCCCCTGGAACACGAACCACCCATGGCTAGCCCCGTCCATGAAAACCTCCGCGGCAGCCCCTACTACGCCTGACCTATGCTCTACTCCCAGACCATCGAAAAGCTCCGCGTCCTGAACCTGGAAGGCATGGCACAGGCATTGGAGGAACAACGTCACCAGAAGGACATCACCGGGTTGGACTTCGAGGATCGCCTGGCTCTGCTGGTGGAACGCCAATGGATGTGGCGCGAAAACCGAGGCATGGCAGCACGGCTCAAATACGCCCAGCTCAAGATAACTGACGCCACTCCCGAGGGCGTCGACTATCGCGCCAGCCGCGGCTTGAAACGGGCCCACGTCGACCAGTTGCGCGCCAGCCGATGGATCCAGGAGAAGCGCAACTGCCTGATCACCGGACCAACCGGCGTCGGCAAAACCTACTTGGCGTGCGCACTGGGCCATCAGGCCTGCCGGGATGGGCATCGCACGATCTTCTTCCACGGCCCCAAACTGTTCCGAGCCCTGCGCACGGCCCATGCAGACGGCAGTCTGCCGACCCTCTTGAAAAGGCTGGCCCGAGCCAGCCTGCTGATCGTCGACGATCTCGGGACCGCTGCCGCTGCCGAAAAACCCTTCCGGGACTTCCTGGAAATCATCGATGACCGCCAAGGGGCAACCCTGATCACCAGCCAGTTCCCGGTAGACCAGTGGCATGAACTCATCGCCGACGCCACTGTCGCTGACGCCATCCTGGACCGGTTGATCCACAACGCGTATCGGTTCGAACTCAAGGG
>JBDKKE010000043.1:0-3725 GCA_039796255.1 Verrucomicrobiota bacterium
GGGGCGTTGGTGTAGACGGGAAATCCGAACTTCGGATGTTTCGGCGTGGCGCCAAGGCCCGCGGCGGTGGCCGCCAAAAACGCCGCGAAGGAAAGCCGGAGAGTCATGGACTTCAAATACCAACGAACCTGGGCCGAGACCAGAGGTGAGCGCACGGAAAAGTGCTCGGCGGTCAACGCGGAGGCGATCCTACCACCAGAAGGTAGGGTCACCGTCGGTGCGGACCTTCATCTTCTCAAAACGCCGCCACTCCCCGTGTCCATCCGCGAGCAGAATGTTCCCGCCCAGCGGAAGCTTTCCATTGAGATGGGGCGATTGGTGCCCTTTCCATCCGCCGTCGACCTTGGTGTACCGGTTCTTGGTCCGATCCGTCTCGTTGGAACCCTGCGAAATGGTGGCATCCGCAATGATCACGCGGTCGGATATGCTCGGATTGAACTCCGTTCCGTCCCTCATCTTCCACGCCTTGGGATTGAGCGACTCGGTGATGTTGGTCAAACGGATCCGCGGGGCGTACTGCCAGGCAAACTGATAACCGACGACGCGATATCCGGTGTTCCGTGTGGTCGTCTCACCCACGGTGTCGGTGGTAAACTTCCAGAGCTCGTCGTTGTCCTGTTTGGAAAAGGCAGGGCAATACAGGATATGCCGTTTGCCTCCGTTCGCGGTCAGTAGATTGGCGACGTAGGCCGGGAGGTCCCACGGCCAGGCGCCGGCGGTCTTGCTCACCGGATCCCACATCTCAGGAAAGCGCTCCTTGTTGTCGTTGGCGTACATCATGGCGACGACGCCGAGTTGCTTGAGATTGCTCAGGCATCGGACCTGGATGGCCTTCGATTTGGCCTTGCCGAGAGCCGGCAACAGCATGCCGGCCAGAATGGCGATGATCGCAATCACCACCAGCAACTCGATCAGCGTAAAACCACGCCGGGGGCGCAGGAGTGTCAGAGTCTTCATAAATGCCCGATTTTCCCCGGAGACAAACGGCCCATCGAATCGACACGGCGTGCAGCGGTTCCAAGGAGTACGGCAGTACCCAATCACTTGTGCCCCGCCGCGTCCATGAGCTTACGCGCAAATCCAGTGATGATTTTCACCACGGTTACGAACTTTCGCGGCCCAGGGTTCCCCGTCAGAGTCTTCCACAACAATGAATGCTCCTTGGGACATCCCGTCCCTTCCGGACCTGGCGGACCACCTCTGGAGTGTCCTCACCGAGGCGTCCGGATCGAGACCCCATCCGTGGAGGACGCCAGTGCTGGCCACGGTCGGCGCGTGGGGCCCCTCGGCCCGAACCGTGGTTCTGCGCGGATTCACCCGGCCCGGCTGCGAGCTGATCGCCTTTTCGGACGCGCGCAGCGCCAAGGTTTCCGAACTGCTCGGGCGTCCGCACGCCGCCTGGCTGTTCTACGACCCGACCGAGCGCGTCCAATTGCGGGCGAGGACGGAAATCCGGATCCATCGGCGCGATCCCGTCGCGCAAACCTACTGGCACCGACTGCCCCCGGAACAGCGTGGCCTGTACCTCTCCCGCCGGTCGCCGGGCGAAGTGATCGAGCGCCCGGACGGTGCGAACTCGCTGATTGAGGGCGACGAGCAGCAGTTTGCCGTGCTGATCGGTACTGTTCAGGAACTCGATTGGCTGTGGCTGGGCCCCGAGGGTCACCGGCGGGCGGTGTTCCTGCGTGCCGGGACGGAATGGCAGGGGCGCTGGGTCGAACCGTGATAGGGGCGCACCCGTCGGCGGTTGTCCGATCCGCCCCAAGACAGCCGGAGAGTTCCCGGGTAACCTCACCGCAACGTGAGTGATTTCGACTTCCGCTTCGGAGGCGTGGCGCGCCTGTATGGCGCCGCCGCGCTGGAGACCCTGCGCCGGTCCCACCTGCTGGTGGTCGGGTTGGGCGGCGTCGGGTCCTGGTCCGCGGAATCCCTGGCGCGCAGTGGCGTCGGGGCACTGACCCTCGTGGATCTGGACGATATCTGCGTCAGCAACGTGAACCGGCAGCTTCCGGCCCTGGACACCACCCTGGGGCGGGCCAAGGCAGAGGTGCTGGCGGAGCGGATTCGTTCCATCAATCCCGAGTGTCGGGTGAGCGTCATTCTGGACTTCTTCACCGAGTCCACCGCCCACCGACTGCTTTCTCCCGCTGCGGATTCCCCCCCGTTTTCCGGCGTTCTGGACGCCATCGACAACGTGGTCAACAAGAGCTGCCTGATCGCCCGCTGCCGGGAACGCGACCTGCGGGTGGTGAGCTGCGGAGCCGCCGGCGGACGGCGGGATGCCACGCGGGTGGCGGTGGACGACCTGTCGCGCGTCACCCACGACCGCCTGCTGGGCAGCGTGCGAAAACGTCTCCGACAGGAATACGGATTCCCCCGCGCGGGAAAAAGTCTGGGCGTGGACTGCGTGTTCTCGTCCGAGCCTCCGGTGTTCCCGCAGGCCGACGGCTCTGTCTGCGAGGCCCCGGGACCGACGGAATCCGGAGAGGCGCCACGCCTGAACTGCGATCGCGGGTTGGGATCCTCGGTGTTTGTCACTGGGACCTTTGGCTTCGTGGCGGCTGGCCAATTGGTCCGGCGGCTGATCGGAGAGTGAGCGCCGATTCACGGCAACGCCGAGCTTCCCCTGATGCGGCTCTCCCCTAATCTTTTTCCGAAACATCCGCCCGGCCCGCCGGGTCATTCCCTCACCGAAAAGGACCATTATGCCTCCGATGCACGAAGTTGAATTTGAAATCCACGGCCACGACATGCAGTTCATCGAAGTCATTCTCGACCCCACCGAGGCGGCCGTCGCCGAGGCGGGCGGGATGATGTACATGGATCCGGGAATTGAGATGGAGACCATCTTTGGCGATGGTTCCGGACAGGGCGGCGGGATCCTCGGATCGCTGCTGGGAGCCGGACGACGCATTTTCACCGGGGAATCCCTTTTCATGACCGTGTTCCAGAACCGCGGGCAGGGAAAACGCAAGGTCGCCTTCGGCGCGCCGTATCCGGGCAAGATCGTGCCCGTTCACCTGGCCGAAATCGGGGGAGAACTGATCGCACAGAAGGACTCGTTTCTCTGCGCCGCCAAGGGCGTGAGCATCGGCATTGCCTTCAACAAGCGGATCGGCACCGGACTGTTCGGCGGCGAGGGATTCATCATGACCCGGCTGACAGGCGATGGCTGGGTGTTCATCCACGCCGGCGGCACGCTGTTGACCCGGGACCTTCAGCCGGGCGAAGTCCTGCGGGTGGACACCGGTTGCGTCGTCGGATTCCAGCGCACCGTGGATTTCGACATCCAGTTCGTCGGCGGAATCAAGTCCGCTGTCTTCGGTGGAGAGGGACTATTCTTCGCCACCCTGCGCGGTCCGGGCCGCGTCTGGCTCCAATCCCTGCCGTTCAGCCGGATGGCGGACCGCATCCTCCGCGCCTCCCACGGCGGCAAGGGCGAGGGATCGGTTCTGGGACCACTCGGCCGACTGCTCGACGGGGACAACTCCTGAATGGCACCTTTCGGCTGGATGTTTTTGAGCGCCAGCGCCCGGTGCCCTCAGCAGTTGGCGACAGGACAGGACAAGGGAAACGCGGGACTCAACGAATCCCCGCCACTTCAGCCTGCGTCAGGCAGGACTGCCGGCGCCGGTGCGGAGGGCATTTCACGCCACGGAACCTCATAAATGGGCACCGGCTGACGAAAGCCCTTCACGCTCACGGGTTCCAAGCCCACGCAGCGG
>JBDKKE010000044.1:0-19231 GCA_039796255.1 Verrucomicrobiota bacterium
GAACTGATTCTGACTCTGGCTAAGGTTTAATCACGCGGGGCTGGAGTTATCTCCAGCCCCGCTTTTTTTTGCCCTGAACCCGTTGGGTGACGCCGCGCCTCAAACGACGCCTTACGTGGCCATTTACCGTCTAGATCGTCTCATTTTTGGGACGTTGACTTTGGTGTTTCTGGTCTCTGCCGATGGTGATCTTTCGGCTGACCTTGGAACTGCTCTTGCGCCGCAAGAACCGGCGGCAACCGGCCTGGGCTTTCAACGGCTTTCGTCTGCGTTGACTGGGCTCACATTCCAGCACGCCATTCCTCCGTCCCGTCACCTGACGAATCAGATGCTCCTGGACGGATCTGGAGTTGCCTTGGGAGATGTGGACGGCGACGGCCGCGTGGATGTCTTTCTGGCCGCGACCGGAGGCGGCAGCCAGTTGTGGAGGAACGAGGGGAATTGGCGATTCCGCGACATCACGTCCGCCGCCTTTCCGACGGCAGCCGCCCTGCTGCCCGGCGATGTCACCGGGGCGGCGATGGCGGATGTGACTGGCGATGGATCCCTGGACTTGGTGCTGAACACGCATGGGGCGGGCATTCGTGTCCTGGTGAATGACGGGAGAGCGGTCTTCCGCGACCTTGCGTTCGCCCAATCATCCTGTCGTGGCGGGCATTCGGTCGCCTTGGCGGACGTGGATGGAGACGGCTGGGTGGATCTCTATGTCTGCAATTACCGGCAAAGGGCTCTGATGGACATGCCCAATGCGCGGGCGACGTTTTCCGGAGCGGGTCCGACCCGCGCGGTCGCCACCCTGGATGGACGGCCCACCACAGCCCCTGACCTGACCAACCGCTTCATCGTCAATGCCGCCGGCGGTCTTGAGGAGCAGGGCGAACCCGATGTCCTCTATCGCAATCGGGGCGGGACCAATTTCACCGAAATTGCCTGGACCGGCGGTGCCTTTCGGGATGAGGACGGGCGGAACCTGACGGAACCACCCCGGGACTGGGGTTTGGCGGCCCAATTCTGCGACGTGAATGGCGATGGGCGTCCGGACCTGTATGTCTGCAACGATTTTCATTCACCGGACCGCTTCTGGCTGAACGAGAGTTCACCGGGGGAAATCCGCTTCCGCCTCCTTCCCCGGACCGCGCTGCGGCACACCAGCCTGTTTTCGATGGGGGTGGACTTTGGAGATCTCAATCGGGATGGGCGCCCGGATTTCTTGGTGGTGGACATGCTGAGCCCGGACCATGTCCGCCGCCTGACCATGCTGGATGGGACACCGTCGGTGAATGCGGATTTACGCGACCCCCGGAGCCGGCCGCAGTCGGATGCCAACGCGCTGTTTCTTCAGCGACGTGACGGCTCCTTTGCCGAGGTGGCGGCGTTTGCCGGGGTGACGGCCACCGACTGGTCGTGGACTCCGGCCTTGGTGGATATCGATCTGGACGGGTGGTTGGATCTGCTGGTCACGGCCGGACAGGAACGTGGTTCGCGTGATCTGGATGTTGCGGAGGCCCTGAAGGCGTTTCGGCGCTCCGGTCTGAGAACCGATGCGCAGATCTTTCGTGAGCGACAGAAGTTTCCCCGCCTTGCTGCACCGCTGCAGGCGTATCGGAATCTGGGGCCCCGATTGCCAGGCGAAATCCCGCAGTTTGAGGAGATGAGCGCGCAGTGGGGGTTGGGGCTTAGCGGCGTCAGTCACGGTCTGGCGCTTGGGGATCTGGATGGTGACGGCGATCTGGATCTGGTGGTGAATCACCTCAATGAACCGGCCGGACTGTATCGCAATGACGCGTCCGGTCCGCGGATCCAGGTCCGGCTCACCGGAAGATCTCCCAACACCGGCGCCATCGGTGCCCAATTGCGATTTGGCTGGGGCGTGGATCCGGTGAGAACCCTGCGGGACGCACCGCAGAGTGCGCAGATCTTTGCGGGAGGCCGGTACCTCTCCTCGGACGAGTTCTCCCGGGTCTTTGCCTGTCCGGGTCCCGGCCGTGGATGCCTTGAGGTGCGTTGGCCTTCGGGAAAGCACCTGATCCTCACCAACCTGACCGCCAATCAGCGATATGATTTGGAAGAAGTCGCTGAATCGAGTGGGGAGCCGGTGGTGGGGCGCGAGAGTGTTCCGGCTCCGCTTCACTTCGAGGCGGTTCCCAGTGGTTTGACCAGTGAGGCTTTGGGCGGCGACGATTTCTCCCGGCAACCGATGCTTCCCCGCCGCCTGTCGACTCAATCTCCGGCCCTGAGCTGGCGGCAGTCCGGGGGAGTTTCCAACCTGCTGTGGATCGGCGGAGCCTCTACCCAGCCGATTCGCCAAGTGTCGGTTGAAGGTGTCCGCGTCGTCTCGACGCAGGGCCTGGGATCGCCGGTCACCACGGCCGCCTTGCTGGCGTGGGGGAAGGAACTCTTGGTTGCCGATGTGCCATCGGGCCGGAAAGAAGGAGGCGGGTCGCTGGCCCGGGTGTCGTTGAGCGATGGATCGAGGGTGGCGATTTCCACGGCGGTTACGGCGCCAGCGGCTTTGGCCGTCAGCACACCGAATCCCTCGGAGGGCGCATGGCTCTTTGTGGGGGGCGGCCCGCTTCCGGGAAGGTATCCCCAAGGTGACGCCAGCGAGTTCCTGCGCTTTACCGGAGGACGCTGGACAGCTCACACGACCACCAATCTGGGTCTGGTGACCGCTGCGGTCTTTGGCGATCTCGACGGCGATGGGCGCGGAGAACTGATTGCAGCCGTCGAGTGGGGAGCGCCGAAGATTCTCCGCGAACGCGATGGGGTCTGGGAGCCGTGGGAGATCCCGTTACAGGTCACCGCAGGCAAACCGGTTCCGTTGAGTGTTCTGAATGGGTGGTGGCAGAGTGTGGTGATCGATGATTTTGACGGTGACGGTCGACGGGATGTGGTCCTGGGGAACTGGGGATTGAACTCCCCCTACGCGCTGCTCGGCGGGACGGCCACCCGACCGGGAGGTGGCATCCGGCCGTTGATGCTTTTCCACGGCGACGGCTCCGAGGAGACGTCCGGTCTGTGTCTGGAAGCCTATACCGGTGTGGATGGGCGGGTGTTACCGATTCGGAGCCGGACCGACATCGCCCCGCTCCTGCCCGGGGTGACGGAGAGATTTCCAACGCACCGGGCCTATGCTAGTGCCACGGCCCTGGAGGTGCTGGGTGATCGGATGACGGGTATTCGTCGCTCCGAGTGCCGCTGGATGGCGTCCGTCATTTTGCTGAATCGAGAAGGGACGTTTGTTCTGCAGGACCTCCCCGATGAAGCCCAGTTGGGTCCGGTGTTCGGAATGGCGGTCGCGGACTTCAATGGTGATGGAACGCGCGATGTGTACTGCGCCCAGGGATTCTTCGGCCATCACTTCGGCATGCCCCGGGAAGATGCCGGGGAAGGGGTGTTTCTCCTGGGGCGGGGGAATGGTTCATTCACTGCCATTTCCTCCGCGGAATGCGGGGTGCGTCTGCTCGGGGAACAGCGATCCGTGTTGGCGGGTGACCTCGATGGCGATGGGCGTCCCGATCTGATCGTGGGCGAGCACGGGGGCCCCATCAGTTTCCTCATGAACCGGAAACCGTGAACGGGAGGTCGACGCGGCAAACTCGGCGGTGTCTTTGGACCTGGGACTGGGCAATATGCGCCCATGAAGCGTGCGTTGCGTCCGGTGGCATTGACCATTGCGGGTTCTGATTCCGGCGGCGGGGCCGGGCTGCAGGCGGACCTGCGGACGTGGGCCGCACTGGGTGTCCACGGCACCACGGCGGTGACCTGCGTGACGGCACAAAACCCCCGTGCGGTGCTGGCAGTCCAGGCGATGACCGCAGCCGTGGTGGTGTCACAGATCGAAGCGGTGGCGTCGGAATTGCCTCCGGCGGCGGTGAAGACCGGCATGCTGTTCAACGCATCCATCATCCGAGCGGTGGCCGGGTGGTTTCGCGCAGCCAAGCGTCCGCCCCTGGTGGTGGACCCGGTCATGGTGGCGACCAGTGGCGCACGACTGTTGCAGCCGTCGGCGATGAAGGCGCTGGTGGAGGAACTGATGCCGCAGGCCTGTCTGGTGACGCCCAATGCCGACGAGGCGGCCCTCCTGACCGGACGTCCATTGCGGACTCTGGAGGATCTACGGGAGGCGGCCCGGACCCTTTTCTTTCGGCACGGCTGCGCCGTCCTGGTCAAGGGAGGCCATCTGCGCCAATTGCCGCGCGCGACTGACGTCTTCTTCGATGGCGAGACCGAATGGGTGCTTTCCGCGCCGTTTGTCCGGGGCGTCGCCACCCACGGCACCGGATGCACCTATTCGGCGGCCATCGCCGGCTATCTGGCGTTGGGTCTCCCGCTGACGGCGTCGGTGGAATTGGCCAAGAATCACATCACCCAGTCAATCCACCAAAGCGTTCGTGTGGGTCACCACACGACGCTGAATCCCTTCTGGACCTGAGGAGAGTTGCGACGCCTGGGAATCAGGCGGGAATCTCGTCGGATCGGAAGAAACGCTTCACCTCAAGGGCGGCGTTCTCCACGGAGTCCGAGGCATGGGCAATGTTGAGCATGTTGCTGGTGCCCAGATCGCCCCGGATGGATCCCGCGGGTGCCTTCCGCGAGTCGGTCGGTCCGAGGAGATCGCGAACCCGGGTCACGGCCTGGTCGCCTTCAAGGATGAGGGCCAGCACGGGACGGGAGGACATGAAACTGACGATTTCCGGGAAGAATGGCTTGTCCGCCAGGTGCGCGTAGTGCTCGTCAAGCAGGGCGGGGGTCAATCGGAGCATCTTGGCAGCAACCAGCTGGAGTCCGGCCTTTTGAAATCGGCCAAGCACCTCGCCAGCGAGGTTCTTTTCCATGCAATCCGGTTTGCAGAGGATGAGGGTACGTTCCATTTGTGGCCGGGCGTTGTGACGCATCTGGTGCTGCGCGTAAAGGATCGATGCAAGGGGGCGTTGGTCACTGGTCACTGGTCACTGGTCACTGGTCACTGGTCACTGGTCACTGGTCCGTGGCGATAGGCGATAGGCGATAGGCGATAGAGCGATTGGCGATTGGCGATTGGCTGTCCGGTTCCCCGCCGTTCGCCTTCCGCGTTGACCTCGAATGCGCTGCGGGTAGCCTGCGTCCGACTCCCACGTTATCTCACTCGCAACTGTCTGCTCCCATGTCCACTGAATCATCCACCAATGCCTCCCGCCGCGAGTTTCTCCGGCGGACCACAGGCGCGCTGGCGGTCGCCGGCGCGGTCCGTTCCTTCCATACTCCAGTCTACGGCCAGAACCAGGCGCCTTCCGCCAATGTAGTTGGGGCCAATAACCGGATCGTTTGCGGCTACATCGGTGTCGGTGGCCAGGGAGCGGGTGCGCATGTCGGAACCGACGTCGCCGGCTTCAAGGAAAACAACACGGCCCTGGCCGCGGTTTGCGACGTGTCCAAGCACCGGGTCGAGGCGGCCAAGAAGCAGATTTCCGCCGGTGGGGCGGGGGATGCCGAGGGCTACGACGATTACCGGAAGCTGCTCGCCCGAAAGGATATCGACGCCATCTTCTGCGCCACGGTCGATCACTGGCATACCAAGGTTTCCTGCGAGGCGATGGAGGCGGGAAAGCATGTGTACGTCGAGAAGCCGATGACCCGCTACCTCGCGGAAGCATTTCAGATTTACGATACGGTGAAGAAGACCGGCAAGGTGCTGCAGGTCGGCTCCCAGGGATGCTCGGACGACAAGTGGCATCAGGCCGCCAAGTGGGTGAAGGCGGGAAAGATTGGGAAGTTGGTCATGCTGCAGGGCAGCTACATGCGGAACAACCCCTGGGGCGAGTGGAACTACACCATCCAGCCCTGGTGCACCGAAGCGGACACCGACTGGAAGATGTGGCAGGGCAGCCAGATCAAGAAGCAGATGGCCTTCAATGCGGATCACTACTTCCGCTGGCGGAAGTATTTCCCGTACTGCTCGGGCCTGCTGGGTGATTTGTTCCCCCACAAGCTGCATCCGTACATGCTGGCCACGGGCAACCCTGAGTTTCCGACCCGGGTGGCCGCCATTGGGAGCAAGGCCTTCAAGACGGACTTGAACAAGGAGGGTCGCAAGCCGGACTTGGACACCAAGTACGTCCGGGACGTCTCCGAAATCATCGAGTTGATCGCGGAGTTTCCCAGTGGCTATGTGATGCACATCACGTCGAGTTCCGTGAACGAACTGGGCACCCAGGAAGTGATCCGCGGGCACAAGGCCAATCTGACCATGGCGGGCAACAAGGTGGAACTGAAGCCTGAGCGTCCGTTCGCCGAGGAGATCGAGCCGGAGACCAGTCCCTCGTTCACCAGCGAAAGCGTCGCTGCGCACCACAAGAACTACTTCGACAGCATTCGGACCAACAAGGAGCCCAATGCCAACATCAACCTGGCCACCAAGGTCCAGACCGTCATCTCGCTCGCCGAGGCGTCGGATCGGATCGGTACCATGTGCTACTTCGACGAGAAGACGCGCAAGGTGAAGGACGGCTTGGGACGTGAGGTCACGATGCCCTACTACGGCTGGGACGCTGATTCCTAGGATCCCTTGCGCAGGCGGGCCGCCTGCGTTGAGACTGATTTTTGCTGGCACGCCGGCTCCCTCGGGAGCCGGCGTTGCCGTTCCGGGCGGGATGGCCGATGACGCCTGGTAACGGTGCCTCGCCCTATCCCCATGTCCACGTCCACGTCCCCTCCGCCAGTCCTGGTCGCCCGCCACGCGATGGCCACCCGCTTTGAGTTCGCGCTGCATGGGGATCGGCCGGCTTCTCTCCGGGCGGCCGCCGAGGAGGCTCTGGACGAGGTGGAGCGCGTGGAGAATCTGCTGAGCCTGTATCGAAACCACACGGACATCGCGCGCATCAATGCGGGCGCCCCATTCGGACCGGTGCGCGTGGCGCTGGAGAC
Source organism: Verrucomicrobiota bacterium (assembly GCA_039796255.1). GTDB lineage: Bacteria > Verrucomicrobiota > Verrucomicrobiia > Limisphaerales > UBA9464 > UBA9464. Next base: position 6,907 of record JBDKKE010000044.1, read on the forward strand.
CTTTCAACTGCTGGAGCGGGTCCGGGGGTGGTCCGAACAGACGGACGGCGCCTTTGATGTGACCGCGGGTCCCCTGGTCCGAGCCTGGGGCTTTCACGGAGGAACTGGAGGGGAGCCGTCCACTCGTGAACTGGAAGTCGCCCGGCAATGCGTCGGTTGGGACCGGCTGATTCTGAATGCGGGCGAGAGGTCTGTCCGGTTCACAAGTCCCGGCGGCATGCTGGACCTCGGCGCGGTGGGCAAAGGCTATGCCCTGGATCGGGCGGCGGACATTCTGCGGGAGGCTGGAGTCTGTTCGGCCCTGCTGCACGGCGGCACCAGCACCATCGTGGCACTGGGTGCCCCCCCCGGATTGGAGGGGTGGACGGTGGCTTTGCCGACGGCATCCGGCGGTGGGGTGGGTATTGGGATTCTGTTGCGTGACGAATCCCTCTCGGTTTCGGCGGTCTGGGGACGATCCTTCGTGGATGCCACCGGCCGGCGCCTGGGACATGTTTTGGATCCGAGGTCCGGCCTGCCCGTTTCCGGAGCAGCAATGGCCGCGGTGGCGTTGCCGTCCGCGACGGCGACCGATGCGCTGTCCACGGCCCTGCTGGTGCTGGGGCGGGGTGGGCCATCGCGTCTGGCAAAGACTTTTCCCGGCATTCGCACGTGGATGACCGGGGAAGAGCCATAATCCAACGCAGTCCCACGTGGGTTGGGATGAGCGGAGGAAGTTATGCTTTCGGCTCCGGGTCCTTCAGCCCTACGGTCCCCGAACTCTACGATGTGGGATCGACATAAACTCGACGAAATGGGCGAGCAGGCCCTGGTGGGACTGGTGCTGGCGCTGGTGACGGTGGCCGTCCTTGGATTCGGCGGAGTGAGGGCCAGCGAGTTTTCCCTGGTGGCGGGTCTGGCGGCATTGACGCTTCCGGTCTGGGTGGCGCGCCTGTGGCTGAATCCGTCCAACCGCCTCCTGCTGCATCCGATGCTGCTCCCACTGGGCGCATTCGTCGGGTATGCCGCCTGGCGGGCAGCCGGCGTGGAGGTGCTGTATCCGGCCCGCCGGGAACTGCTGCTGCTGATCGTCGTCGCCATCGTTTTTCTGGTGGCGCTGAATAACTTCTTCCGCCAGGAGCCCACCCAGTGGGTGACCCACGCGCTGGTCGGACTGGGCGGATTGGTGGCCGCCTATGCCATCATCCAGTGGGTCAGCGGATCCAGTCGCGTGCTTTGGCTGGTGCAGCCGGCGAGTTACGTGAAGCGGGCGGGCGGCCCGTTTGTGAATCCCAATCATTTGGCGGGATTTCTGATTCTGCTGCTACCGCTCGCCCTGGCCCAGGTGTTTGTCGGGCGCGGCAAGGCGTTGTCCAAAGTGCTCCATGGATACTCGGCACTCATGATGGCGGGCGGCATCGCGGTGAGCATGTCCCGGGGCGGGTGGGCGGCGGCCACGGTGACTCTGCTGGTGCTCTTCGCCTGGCTGGGATGGCGTCGCCGGGAACTTCGCCTTCCGGTGATCCTGGCCCTCGGACTTCTGGGCGCAGGCGGGGCCCTGTTTCTCGCCAAGTCGGAGAAGGCCCGGGCGCGGATCGAAAATTTCTCGACTGAAGGCAACATGGATTCGGCCGGCCGTCGCGAACTGTGGAAACCGGCTCTCGCCATGTGGCGCGAGCACCCGTGGCTGGGAGTGGGGCCGGCCCAGTTTGATGTCCTGTTTCCCCAGTATCGTCCGTCCCGCTTTCAGCAGTCGCCGGTCCGGGTCCACAACGAGTACCTCAATCTCCTGGTGGACTATGGAACCGCCGGTGCGCTGATCTTCGGTCTTCTCGTGGGCCTGTTCATCTGGGGAATGGTGGCGTCCCGTCGCTACGTGGAGCGCGGAGCCGGCGACCTGGGTTCCCGGACCAGTAATCGGACCGCCTTTTTCCTGGGTGCCTGGGTGGGACTGTTCGGTTTGGCCATCCACTGCCTGGTGGATTTCGATCTGCATATTCCCGGAATCGCCATCACTGCGGCTTTGGTGGCGGCCCTATTGGCCGCGAATGTGCGACATTCAACTGAACGTTTTTGGGTCAATCCCGGCGTGATGGGACGCTGCCTCGGCACCGTCGGCGCCGCATTGGTGTTGTATTGGATGGTGCCGCTGGCCCTCCGGATCGGACGCGAGGGGATGGCGCTGAACCGGGTCCGGCAGGGGTTGGTGATGACACCGGCTCTGCTGGATTCCCTGGAGTTGGCGGTCCGGCAGGCTCCGGACAATCCTCGGACCGCCTTTCAACTGGGCGATGCGCTTCGGCGTTTCAGCCTCCAGGGCGAGGCGTCCTGGCAGGACTACGGTCAGCGCGCGGTGATCTCCCTCTCCCGGGCCGTGAAGCTGAATCCGCACGATGCCCGGGCGCAATTGGCCCTGGGCCAAACCTTCCACTGGCTGAATCAGCCGGAGGCCGCCGCCGCGGCGTTTACCGAGGCGCTGCGACTCGGACCGAATGATGTGGATATCCACAACAACGTCGCCTGGTACCTGCTGCAGCAGGGGCGGATTGCCGAGGCCAAGCAGATGGCCCAACAAACCCTGGTCTGGCAGTGGTGGAGCAATCCGCTGGCGATGGAGATTCTCCAGCAGGCGGATCAGCGACTGAAGTCCGCGGGCGCTCCGCAGCCGTGATTACAAGACCGAACGCTGGCTGGCCCTAAGTTTGGTCTCCGGCGCCAGATCGGTTCTCGGACTCCGCCGCTGACGCGGTTCCGGCAGCTCTGCGGCGACGGCCAGCCGTCAGCAGTCCGCGCTTTGGCGAAAGCGCCAGGGCCAATACGAAGATTCCGGACTGCACCAGGACAATGCACGCGCCGGTGGAGGCATTCAGGAAGAAGCTGGAGTAGGTTCCAATGGCGGTGGAAGTCACGGCGGTGGTCACGGCCACCCCCATCACCCGCGAGAACCGATCGGCAACCAGCAGTCCGACGCAACCCGGGGTGATGAGCATCGCGACCACGAGCAGGATTCCCACGGCCTGCAGCGAGGTGACGATGGTCAGGGCGAGCAGGGCCAACATCGCGTGGTTCAAGACGCCGGGACTGCGCCCGATGCTGCGCAGGTGGCCGGGATCAAAGCAGAAGAGCAGCAGATCGTGCCGCAGCAGCAGGGTCGCCACCAGGGTGAGCGATCCGATCAGGACGGTTTGCACGATCTGGGCCCGGGGCAGTCCGAGCAGGCTGCCGAAGAGAATGTGATTCAGGTGCTGGTCCGACTCCACCTTGGTGAACAGGACGAGTCCGAAGGCAAAGAGTCCGGTAAAGACCACCCCCATCACGGTGTCCTCCTTGATCCGGCTGTGGGTCTTGATAAAGCCGGTCGCCGTCGCACAGAGGAGCCCGGAAGCAAAGGCGCCGATCGCCAACGGAATGCCGGCGATGTAGGCGAGGACGATGCCGGGGAGCACCGCGTGGGATATGGCGTCCCCCATCAGGGACCATCCCTTGAGCACCAGGAAGCAGGAGAACACCGCGCACACCGTGCCGACCAGGGCGCCTACGCCAAATGCGGTGAGCATGAATTCGTGCTGAAATGGCGCGGTCCAGGTCATGGAAGAATGAGAGGGGCGGAAGTCCGCCCGATGCCTGGCGTGGATCGTCGGCATTCGCGCCGCTGCCGGCGCGGACTGCAGAACGTGGTTCCCAACCTGCGGTCCGCGGGTGCGGGAAGGGGTGATTGGGATCGAGGACTCATGACGGGAGTTGGCGTCCGATCCGCATCCGTTGAAGCCGGTGGGCCAGCATGCCGTGTTTGGGGCTCAACACCCATGCCGCCAGAAAGAGCGCGGTCTGGAGCACCACAATGCAGCCGCCCGTGGAGCCGTTCAGGAAGAAGCTCGCATACGCGCCGGTGGCTCCCGTCACCATGCCGATGCCGCAGGCCAGGATCATCATGCGGCCGAACCGGTCGGTCAGGAGGTAGGCGGTTGCCCCGGGGGTGACCAGGGTGGCCACCACCAGACAGGCGCCTACGGTCTGGAGCGACGCGACGGCCGTGGCTGCCAGGAGAGTGAGGAGGGTGAAGTGAAGGACGGTGGGATTCAGCCCCAGCGCCTGGGCCTGCCGTGGATCAAAGCAGAACAGGACAAGGTCCTTCCACTGAAGCGCGAGGACCCCCAGCGTGAGGACGGAGATGGCGACGAGTTGGCGAATGTCGCCGTCGGAGATCCCCAGAAGATTGCCAAAGACGATGGTCCGCAGGCTGACACTGCTCGGCCGCAGCGAAATGAGGAACAGTCCGGCGGCGAAGAAGGTGGTGAACACAATCCCGATGACCGCATCCTCGCGAAGGGTGGTGCGGGATTTGATGAAACCCATTCCCCCGGCGGCCAGCAGGCCGGCGACGAAGGCACCGGCGGCAAATGGCAGGCCCAGGAGCGCCGCCACCGCCACTCCGGGAACAACGGCGTGCGACAGGGCGTCGCCCATGAGGGACCAACCTTTGAGGGTGATGAAGCACGACAAAAGTCCACAGACCCCGCCGATCAATGCACTGACCCAGATGGCCTTCACCATGTACTCGTAGTGAAAGGGAATCAGCAGGTTCATGGGATGGCGATGGAGGTCCCGATCGGCGCTGCGGGAGGAATACGAGAGGCGCGGTGAGTCACCGTTCATCCTCCGGAGTGGTCCGCGCCTTCACCACATCCTCATGCTGGCTGCGCTCGGTGAATTCCAGATGGCCATCCTTGCCAAAAACCAGGGGCCGCTCGTCATCGGTGAGTACGGTGATGGCGCGTCCGTCGTGCGGTTGCACGGTGGACCGGTCGAAACGGAAGTGCCGCAGGACCCCGCCAAACGCCTTGGCGAGATTGGCCTCGGTGAAGGTTGCGGCGATTGGGCCGGCGGCGAGCACGGTGCGGTTGATCAGCACCGCGTGATCGCAGAATTCGGGAACGGAACCGAGGTTGTGAGTGGACACCAGCATGATGTGTCCGGCGGCCCGCAGTTCCCGCAGCAGATCCACGATGGCCGCCTCGGTCTTGACGTCCACTCCGGTGAAGGGTTCGTCGAGCAGGATCAGTCGCGCCTCCTGGGCCAGGGCCCGGGCCAGAAAAACCCGCTTCTTTTGTCCGCCGGAGAGCTCCCCAATCTGGCGATCCCGGAATTCCCACATTTGAACTCTCCGCAGGCTCTCCTCGACCACCTGGAGGTCTCTTGCGCGCGCCATCCGCAGGAAATTCATGTGCCCATAGCGTCCCATGAGCACCACATCATGGACGCTCACCGGAAACGACCAGTCCACCTCTTCGGACTGCGGCACGTAGGCCACCCGGTTTTTCTTCTGGGCAGTGGACATCGATTCACCGCCGATCCGAATGCGTCCCCGCGCGGGACGGAGGAAGCCCATGATCACCTTGAACAGCGTGGATTTGCCGCTGCCGTTGATTCCGACCAGGGCGCAGATGCATCCGGCCTGAAGTTGAAAGCTCGCGTCCCGGACCGCCTCGGTGCCGTTGGGGTAGGTCACCGTGACGTTCTCCACCAGCAGGTCAAAGGGCCCCGCAGACGTTGTTGGGGGAGAGGATGGTTCGGACATGATGGCAGACCAAGGCGGATTACGGCGCTGCGAAGCCCCGCGCCAGGGTGTCCGCATTGTACTCCAGAAGCTTCAAGTAGGTGGGGGCGGGACCGTCCGGACCGGTGAGGGAATCCACGAACAGAACTCCCCCGTATCGGGCGCCGGTCTCCCGGGCGACCTGGAGCATGGGTTTGTCGCTGATGGTGCTTTCGCTGAACACGACGGGAATTCGGAACTTGCGAACCTGGTCCACCACCTCGCGAACCTGTTGGGGGGTTCCCTCCTGATCGGCGTTTACTGGCCAGAGGAAAAGCTCCCTCAATCCGTAGTCCCTGGCGAGATAGGAAAAGGCCCCCTCACTGCTGACCAGCCACCGGTGATCGGCGGGGATGCGGGCCAGGCTCCTGCGCAACGGGGTGTCGATGGCCTGCAATCGGGCGGAGTAGGCGGCGGCATTGGCGTTGTAGTCCGACGCATGCTGCGGATCCAACTGGACCAGGGCACGGCGGATGTTTTCCACGTACCGGACGGCGTTCGTCGGGGACATCCAACTATGCGGATTCGGTTTGCCGCGGTACGGACCACTCGCGATGCCCATGGGATCGATCCCCTCGGTCAGGACCACGCTGGGCACGTCGCGCACGCTGCCGAAGAAGCGCTCAAACCAACGTTCCAGTCCGAATCCGTTCCAGAGGACCAGGTCCGCCGACTGCGCTTTCACGATGTCGAGCGGGGTCGGTTCGTATTCGTGAATCTCCGCCCCGGGCTTGGTGATGGACTCCACCACGGCGTTCGTTCCGGCGACGTTCTGTGCCATGTCCTGGAGGATGGTGAAAGTGGTGAGGATCCGGGGAATCGGGCGTCCGCCGGCGCCTCCGGGAGATTCCCCGTGCCGCTCCGGAGCGTCGCATCCGGTCAAGCTGATGAGCAGAAGGAGCAGCCAGGAGAATCGGATGGGAGCCAGGCTGGAGTGTAGCGGGTGCGTGGAGGAAGGGGACATGGGATGGGATGTAAGGGGCCTTCAGAACCGGCAGGACAGGCCGGCAAACGGATTCAGATCGGGTGCGGAGCGGGTGACCCCAATGTTGATGCCGGCGTCCAGAATCCAGTCGTCATTCAGCGTCCAGGTGAGGCCCAGATCCACGGTGCCGATCCACAGGCTCCCGGACTCCGTGCGAACCTCGCTGAAGAACTCGGCGTAGGCAGCCAGGGGGCCGATGAGATCGTGTCCCACCGTCACGGTATTGATGAAGGAGTTGTCGATTCCATCTCCCTCCGCCCCTGGGCGAACCTCCACCTGGGTCATCATTCCCAATCCCCAGCCCGCCGGAAGTTCGACCGCAAAGGGAATCACGATCCCGCCTTCAACGTCCGTCGCCCCGAGATCATTTCCCGCGGTGGGCCAGGTCACGAAAGGCATGACCGCGAGGGCGGTGGATCCGCCGTCGTCTCCCCAGAGGTTGATCTTGAGGCGATTGAGGACTTCGCCAAATCCAGAGCGGACCACCGGCGGTCCTGCGGCCGGGTCATCCACACGCAGGCGATTGAAGGATTGGACGATCACCTGCAGGTCGATGTGATTGACGAGGCCCACTTTCCAGTTCATCGCGCCGGCGGAGAACCCGGCAGTGGTGACGTCCCCACCTTCTCCGTTTTCCCGATCCCAGCTGTAGTTGATCAGATCCATCTCCATCTGCACGTGACCGGCATCCACGGTGTACGGACTTTCTGTTTTGTCCGGGCGATCCAGGATCATGGGACGCATCAGATTTCGCGGCACCGGGTGAAACAGGGAGTAGGAGCCCTTGTCGGGGGGCAATCCGGCGGCCGGGATCTCGTCGCCCGCGCCTGCGATGGCCTCCAGTCCCAATAGCAATAGGGCTGGCACAAGGCACAGGCGGGCCCAGACGGAGAAGTCTCGCGGGCGCTGGCGAAAGTTGGCGCCGGGAAAACGCATGCTGCGATTCATTACGGCTTCCGCTAGTTTTCGTCAAAACATTTTGTTTTATCACTAAAACATTTTCCCTCCTGAGGAGCGTCCCGTGGTGCGAGCTTGGCGTCAGGGGTGTGGTCCTGATACGCAAGCGGGGTGCCTTCGTCATCCCATGGTCCTCCCCGGCCAGTGCGCCGGTCAGAATCCACGGAGGATCATCTGGAGCGGATCCAGGAATTGGTCGAAACGAAGGGGTATGCGCGGGTGGCGGACATTGCGGAGGCGCTGCAGCTCAACCGGTCCACCGTGTCCAACATGGTGCGGCGTCTGGCCAAGCGGGGGTATGTCAATTACGAGCGCTACCGGGGGTTCACACTGACGACGGAGGGGCAGGCGGTGGCTCGGCACATCACCCGGCGGCACCGGACGCTCAGCGATTTGCTGGAGTTGCTGGGCGTGGAACCGGACGCCATCGCCGATGACGTGGAGGATATCGAGCATCATCTCCGTCCCCAGACCCTCCGGGTATTTGAGTCCCTGGTGGACTATTGGCGGAAGCATCCGGCGGCGCATCGTCAGTTCCTGGAGTTTCACGGAAGGCGTGACGCATGATGCGGTCGCGGCTCGCGCTGCCCGCGAATTCAGGGTGTCGGCTGAACATGGACAGGCTGGGTGGCGTCCACCCCTGCGGATTGGCGTGTGTTTACCGGAAACATTTTGACCGACGGATGGGGTGGCATTAAACGGTTTGCGCGGCGCCTCCCACGAACCCAAGAATCTGCGAAGACGGAATCCCGATGAATTTTTCTGCCGGCCTGCTGGCCGCTAACGACGGCTTCACCCTGACCTACATCTGGGATCGGGCCACGCCCGAAGCCAAGGTCATCATCGTGGTGCTCATGGTATTCTCGATTTTTGCCTGGTCGGTCATGGCATCCAAGGTGGTCCAGCTCCGTCGCGCCCGGCGTCTCAATCACTATTTTGAGGCAGAGTTTCGCGGCCAGGAATCGGTGCTGTCCATTTTCGACCGGCGCCTCCAGGTGGTCGGCTGTCCGCTTTTTGCGGTCTATCTGGATGGATGCACGGACCTGGACGCCCATCTCAAGCTGCCGGAAGGAGGGCGGAAGCGATACGCGACTTTGAAATCGTTGGAGCACGTCAAGGGGACGCTGGAAGGATCGGTCGCCCGGGAGGCGCTGCGATTGGAATCAGGGTTGGTCCTGTTGGCGGTGGCCGTGAGTGGGGCGCCTTTTCTGGGCCTGCTGGGCACCGTCTGGGGTGTGATGGATGCCTTCGGTGCGGTTGCGATTTCCGCCCAGGCCGGGGCGCGCGCCGACATGGCGGTGATGGCCCCAGGCGTGTCGGCCGCCCTCGCCACGACCGTCGCGGGCCTGCTGGTGGCCATTCCCTCCATGTTTGGCTACAACTGGCTGGTGCACTCCCTTCGGGTGAACACGGTGGAGCTGGATAATTTTGCCCAGACGCTCTCGTCGCGCATGGAGACCGAGTTTCTCAAGGACGAGTGACCGGCGTTTCAACAACTCCCCCGCCCCATGCGCCGGTTTTCGCAACGCAATTCCCTGGTCACCCTGAGTGAGATCAATGTCACTCCGCTGCTGGACCTGGCGTTCGTGCTGCTGATCATTTTCATCATCACCACCCCGGTGATGGAGCAGAGCATCAATCTGAAACTGCCGGTCGGCGGGGCGAACCGACAGAACGCCAAGCCCCAGGATGTGGTGCTGGCCGAGGTGGCAACGGACGGGACGTACTACTTCAAGGGCAAGAAGGTTGGGGATATTCGGAAGCTGGAGGCGGCCCTGGTTCTCGAATACCAGAAGAATCCCAACCTGGTGGTGCAACTCCGCGCCGACCGCGAGGGGGCGTACAAGTATCCGGTCAGCATCATTGAAGTTTGCCAGCGCAATGGCATGACCCGGTTCAATCTGAGCACCGAGCCCGGACCGCGGCGCTGACTCCGATGGACCGCACCCTCCAACGCTCCCTGATCGGGTCCTCGCTGGCCCATACCGGACTCCTGATGCTGGTGCTGATCGGGGGCAGCATGGCTGCGAAGAAGGTGATCGAGACCGAGGTTCCGGTATTGGAGATTCTGCCGACCGATCTTCGCCTGACCATGGGCGACCAGATTGGCGGCGGGACACCCAACCCGCTCCCGGTCGCCTCCCAGGACCGTCCCGGCCCTCCTCCCCAGGCGACCCCCCAGACTCCGGTGGCCCCGCCCCCCCAGGCTCCGGTGCGTCCCCAACCCCGGGTCGCGGATCCGCCTCCGGTGGTCGAGCCGGTGAGCAAACCGGCGCCGACAACCCCGCCAACCGCGGAGGTGCCCAAGCCGACAGCGTCCAAAATTCAAGTCGCCAAGGACCCCCGTCCGGTAGCCAAGGCGCAGGATGTGGATCCCATGCAGTTGGCAGCCAAACCGGTCAAGGTATCCCCCAGCTCGGCCATTCAGACGAGCAGTGCCAAACGCAAGCGCACCGAGGAGGACCAGCGGGCGGCGACGGAGGCTGCGGAAGCCACGGCGTCCGCCTCCCGCGCCCGCGATCAGCGGCTGGCGAGCGTGAGGGGGCTTGCCGAACGGTTGTCCGGAGCCGTCACCGGAGTTTCCAAGAACACCGGTACCTCCACCAAAATTGAGATGCTCGGTCCGGGAGGCAATGCGTACGCTCCCTACTACACTTATCTGCAGACCAAGCTCAAGCAGTGGTGGAGCAAGCCCGCGACCTCCTCGGAGAAGGAAGCGCAGGTCGATGTGGAGTTATCGATTGCCCGTGACGGCACGGTGCTGTCCGCAGTACTGAAACGACGATCGGGAGTGGACGCCCTCAATCGATCCGTCGAAGAGATCTTTCGCAGGCATCCCATCCTTCAACCACTTCCTCCCGAATTTGTGGGCGCAAAAATGGTCGTCCCGGTCAGTTTTGTTCTCGAAAGCAGTGAGTCTCCATGAACATCCGAATCCATCTTTTTCTGGCTGCCGCCGGTGCGCTGGTCCTTGCCTCATCCACAAACCTGCGCGGAGCCGATTCCGGCGTCGTCGTTCGTGAATCGGCGAACCGCACCATTCCCATTGCCATCAGCGGGTTTCCCGATGATGTCCGCAAAGTGCTGGAGTTCGACCTGTATGTGGTCGGATTCGAGGTCAACACGGCCAAGCCACAATACCAATTGACCGGGACTCCCGGCGGGCCGGTGCGCGGAACGCTGGCGGACGTCAACAATCCGCAACCCCTGTTTTCCCGCGCCTATCCGGGGGGGACGACGAGAGCCCAGGCCCACGCGCTGGCCAACGATGTCGTCAAGACGCTGCTGCAACTTCCGGGTGTGGCGTCAACGCGCATTGCCTTCAAGAATTCCCCTGGAGGACGCAATGCAAAGGGGGAGACCATCTCCGAGATCTGGGCAGCGGACTACGACGGCGCCAACGGTGTCGCCCTGACCGGGGATTCCACCATCGCTGCGGCGCCTTGTTGGGTCCCGGGCAAGTTGGAGCTCTTTTACACCTCGTATCGCGCGGTGCGTCCCGAGATCTACATGCAGGATCTGCGGTCCGGGGATCGTAAGAAGATTTTCTCGTTCCCCGGCATGAGTTCGAGTCCGGCCGTTTCGCCGGATGGATCCCGCGTGGCCATGATCCTCAGTAAAAGCGGGAGTCCGGACCTCTGGGTGGGGAATGTGGACGGATCCGGAATGAAGCGTCTCACCGACACCAAGGAACTGGAAGCCTCCCCCTGCTGGTCGCCCGACGGATCCCGGATCTGCTTTACGTCCACGGAAAGTGGACGGGCCGCACTGTACACGGTGTCCGCGGGAGGGGGGGCCATGACGAAGCTCCGGACCGGCGGGGTCACCCAATGCACCGAGCCGGACTGGTCGCCCGACGGTAAGTGGATCGCCTTCACCCGGGCGTCCGGGGAGTTTACCCTATATGTGGTTCCGGCGGCCGGTGGAGACGCCAGGGCGGTGGCCCCCGGCGAGGATCCCTCATGGTCACCCAATTCCCGGACTCTGGTATTTACCCGTCGTTCTGCGGGTGACCGACGACTGTCGCTGCTTGACGTCCCCACCGGTCACGTAAAGGATTTGGTTCGTATTTCGGGCAATTGCTCCCAACCCAGTTGGGCGCGGTGAAAGCCCGTGCTCCCATGCTCGTTATGAAGTCACTCCTGACCCGCGCTGGTCTGTTCCTCGTTACCGCTGCCCTGTTGGTGGGGGCGCCTGGTTGCTCCAAAAAGCCCAAGAATCTGACTCCGTTGCCCACGGGTCGCTCGGCGGTTCCACCACCGACGGGAGGGGTTCCCGTGGATTCGGGTTCCGGCACCGGAGGACGTCTGGGCGGTGGCTCCGGAGTCAATCCCACCGATTTTGGAAGCGGGAGGGGGACGGGCGACCCGACCTTCACGGGAGATCCTAAATTGTCCGACGTGGACCTGAACAAACTTCAGGATCGCACCAAGTTCGCCAGCGACACGATCTACTTCGATTTCGACAAGGCCAACGTGAAGGCGCAGTACTCCGCCAACATCAGCACGGTGGCGGACTATCTCAAGAGTCACCCGTCGGAGAGTCTGCTCATTGAGGGCAACTGCGATGAAGTGGGAACTGAGGAGTACAATCGGGCGCTGGGCGAGCGGCGGGCGCTATCGGTCCGGGAGAAACTGCTGGCACTGGGAGTGAGCACCGATCAGGTGGCGACGATCAGTTTCGGCGAAGAGAAGCCCGCGGAGTTGGGCCAATCGGACGGGGCCTACGCCAAGAATCGTCGTGCAGAGTTTGTGCTCCTGCTCGGTCCTTCCCTCAATCAATGATTGCAGCAGCGGGCGCGGTAGGCA
>JBDKKE010000045.1:0-6090 GCA_039796255.1 Verrucomicrobiota bacterium
GAACTCGAAATCCTCGGTATCCAGACCGCATCGATTCGATGGAAGAATGCCTGAGTCTAAGGCCAGCAAGATCTCTCGACGCGCCTCGAAAAGGCTCACCAGAAAGTCGACACCCTGCGACTCCGGCAACGGTTCCAAAGATCCGATGAATTCTCCGCTCAATGTCGAGTTTGCCGTTTGCATTCGCCGTAACGTACTTACCGATTGAGAATGAATCAACCCTTTGTCAATCAACACGCATGAGACATCTTGCGGATTGAGTTAGGAGCCACAATGGGCTGCCTCTTGTATGCCGCCTGCTGAACAATAAATTTTATTCGCGTCATTCGAGGGCTTATGCGCTGCTGTGGCTTGAATCAGGATGTGGGTGAAGGCTCCGGCGATGTCACGGGGGTGCAGGTGGGTCTGGCAGTGGGTGATGAAGTGGGCGAGTTTCTCCGAACCGGGACCCAGGCCGAGGCCAAGGACGTTGATCCCGTCGTGCTCCATCTCGTCGACGCGTGCCTTGGGGTCGTCATCATCAGAGGGGATGCCGTCGCTGAGCACCACGACGAACGGATCGGTGGTGCCGAGGTGGAGCACCTGTTGGTGGACCTTTGACAGGGCCGCTGCCAGCAGGGTTCCACCGGTCGCCGTCTGCGGCAGGCCACCGATGCGTCTCTGGATCTCGTCGTCTAAGGGTTCATCGAAGTCCAGCAGCAGGCGGCAGCCTTCGGAAAAGGTAAAGATCGCCAAGGGGATGCCGACCCGTTGACACACCTCAGCCAACAGCACGGTCGCCCACAGGGTAGCATCGATGCCCTCACCCTTCATGGATCCTGAGACGTCCAGCAGCAGTGTGATCGAGGCGTCATTGCGGGTGGGCGGTTGCCGACGCTCCCATACTTGGTCGAGTCGTTCTGGATCGGCCTCGGCACGCAGGGCGGCACGGAGGTCCAGCCGCGTTCCCGATCGCCTCGGGCCAATCCACACACGGTCGATGCGCGGATGCAGCAACCTCAGCACCTCGTCGCCCAATCGTTCGATGACCGATGCTTGCGCCCTCTGGCAGGCGCGGTAGGCCTCGGGATCAGACGGCCATCGGTCAGAAACCGACTCCTGCGAAGTCGGGGAATGGGAACTCCGACCCGGGCCGCGGCTCCCTCTCCGTCCGAGGATCCATACCCGACTGCCGACCCCGCCAAAGGCGGACTCGTCGGGCCCAAGATGTCCCTGATCCAACCAACGCTCCAGCCATTGCATGATCCGTCGCCCGTAAACGATGGGCTGACCCGGCGGCTCGAATTCATGGAGGATTGGGAGGAAGACGGTCGCGAACTGATCCCACATCCGGAGCTGGCAGAGGCGCGTCTCCAACTCCCAGGCCTCGCGTCCCGCTGGCAATGGCATCTCGTCATAGACCGACGACATCGGGTGGTTCGCGAAGGCTTGCCGGATCGCCTCGGGCGACGAATCTCCCCGCGGATAGGCTTGGCAGATCACCTCCAAATGAGGCCAGACACGGTTGACCAACTTCTGGATCTGTTCGTTGGCTGCCACGCCGGCCTCCCGGAACCACCACCGGTTCAACACCGCCGAAATGAAGTGGGGCAAGCGATGGTGGTCGCGCACGACGCGGCTCTCGGAGGAGTACGGTACGCGCAGCAGAATGTCGTTGTATTCAGTAATCCACGGCCGCGAGCCCGGGAATCGGGCCTGGAGCCAGGTCTCGATGCGGCAGTCCTCCAACGCGTTGATCAGGGCGAAGATCGGAGGTTCCCGAAGGTAGGAATCCCTCAACAGCGGATGCAGTCGCGTGATCGCCGCATGGGCGCACTCATGCAGCACCAGGCCTTTGTTAAAATTCCATGACTGGACGCGGAGCCTGTGCCCATCCATCGAAATCCGACGTTCGCCGTGGGCGTAGCTCCAACCAGAACCCGCCGGGCCTTCGACCAACCGCAGGTCGGATTCCCTGGAGACCAGACAAGCGAGTTGCCGCAGTTCCTCCAGCCTCTCCGGGGCGAGGGGATGCAGTCGCGAACTCACTCTCCTTCCTCCAGCGGCAGTCCAGCGACCTCAGCGAGGCCGATTGCAGCTTTCCGGTCGGCGCCGGGCGAGAGCCTGTTGAGGTAAACTGTGGTTAGCACCGAGGCGAGCTGACTCCGAGGACAGGCCTCGGGGGAACGGCGACGCATCGAGGCCCACAGGCGGGCGCAGGCTTCGAGGCTCCGTCGGGTGAAGACGTAGCGTTCGCGGCGCCCCCGACCGAGCGACGGGGCCCGCCCCCCTTCCCCGCCCGCCGAAGCCATGGCGAAGTGGAAACAGGCAATCATCGACAGGTAGTCCTCGATGCGCGGGACTTCGGCCAACTCGGGCAGCAGCGGCTTGCCGGGCATCGCCTGATAGCAGACACGGCCCACCTGGAACTTGGGGTGGACTCCCTCGATGAGAAACCTCAGCTGAGCGACATACTCGGCCTCGCCAGGAGCATGGGCGAAGTACCACTGGAGCCAGCGATCCCGGAACGCCGGGCTGAGGATAGACCGCCCCGAGTACTCCGCCGGGTTGAGCGTCGCGAACAGACGGAACTCCGGGTGCACCGGCAGACCGCCGGGACCCCACCGGGTGTGATCGCCTTCAGACATCAGAAGAGTGGACGGCGTCTCGAGGACGGGGTTGAGCCGTTCGATCACCTGAGGTTCCGCCAGGTTCAATTCGTCGAGGAGCACCCAGGCTCCGGAACGCAGCGCCTGCGGGACAACTCCTTCGGCGAAGCGCCAGGTGCGCTCCTGGAACCGTTCACGGGACGCGATGAAGGTTCGCTCGGCCCACGTCAGCGGCCGCTGCGCAGCGAGCGCTTCATCGAGGAGGGCTCGGGTCTCCTTACGCAGCCGCGGACCGAGGGCGGCGAGCGAAGCAAGATCCCAATCCTCCCCGCCACGGCTGGGCACGTAGCGGCCGATGAGTTCACCAGTATCGGTTTGGCCGTTGAGGTTCAGTCGCAGGACCGGCTGGCCCAGAAGGTGTGCCAACCACAGCACCACGGTGGTCTTGGAGGCCGCCGTGGTGCCCTCAAGGGCCGTCGGCATCCGCTCGACAACACCTAGGGCGACCGCGCGGGCCGCTCTGAGAAAAGGCTCGTCTAGGCAAAGGTTGGCGAAGCGGTCGGCTTCTGAGTCACCGGGCTGAGAGGAAACGGTGCGGGGAACAACGACATCGAGGATTCGCACGAAGTCGGGGGTGATCTCGATGGCGCCGCGCTCTGCGAGGGGCGATGAGGCGGTGACACTCTCAGCCGCTCCCGGAGACTCGAGGTCGGACCAATCCACGACCCTGAGCTGCCGCTGCCGGGCCAGGGTGACCACCTTGTCGGCCCCCGACGGACCGATGATGACGAGATCGGCGGCCTGCAGGCTCTGGACGAGTTGACCACCGGCGCTGTTCACGAAGGCAATGGCGGGCGATTCATCGGTCTCGGTGAAGCCGCGCAACAAGATGCGACGGCCGTTAATGGTCTTGTTCACGGTGGGATCGGAGGTCTTCAAAATCGGGAGGTCAGGACTATTTATGGGTTTCAGAGCAATTCATCGAGATCGAGACGGTTCTTTATGGCTTCGTAGTCCTTCGAGCCCCTGTCCGTGGAACTCAGGGCTGAAGCTGGGTGTTCTCCCCGCTTAAATTCGTGGCGCGCGCGGGCGAGGAGCACCAGCGGGGTCAACGGGGAATCCGGGGGCGGCGGATCCACCAGCGACGCAATCCACTCCCCTATTGTCACCAACTCCGAAACTCCGCTGCAGACACAGGCAACGATGGCCTCGAAGACCTCGACCTGAGGCGTTGATCGGATCCATGTGGTCGCAGATTCGGACCGGGTGGAGTCGAGGATTTGATGACCCCAAGCGGCTCGATGCTGGCTTGAGACGATCAGACCCAGGAAGGGTTTCCTGTCGAACTGCCAAGCTTCCGGCTTCATCCCGAAGATCGGCTGATACTCGAGTGGAAGGCTCTCGGGAAAGCCGCGAAGCAATCGGTCCGCTCCCAGGGGAGCGGCGTCGTTGCGACGCGGCCCGACCCCACGGGCAGGCGGCAGGGCACCGACATCGGTCGCGCACTTCGCCCCGACAGGAATTCCTGCAAGGAAGCCGCGCGCAATCTCACGGACCATGGGGTTCGTTTGGGAGAGCATGCGGATGGCCACTTTGGACGCGGCAAGCCGGGACGCGGCAATCGCGAGCAGGCGCCCCACGCCGGCAGGCGTTGGATCCGGAACCGCCGGCCCGCCGAAGCCGACCGCGCACCGCAACTCCTCGGACAGCACGTTCGTGGGTACACGGGAAGCGGCGATCACACCTCCCATCATAGACCAGACACCCTCTCTTCCAATGTTGGCGGCCCGGGTAAGCAACTGCTCCCAGATCGGCATCGTTTCCGGGTGGGCGTTGAGATGCTGGATGCCCAGGCAAGCCACCTGGGACCGGAGGCGCTCCTGGTGCATGGCGACCACCACGAGGTGCCCGGGCATCTTGCCGCCATCGAGGAACCAGGGGGCGACCGAGGCAGGCACCGTGAGTCGACCCCATTGAAGGGATTTGACGACCTGAGGACACAACCAGTCGGCAGGGCTCGGAGCCACCCCATCAATCCAGGTCAGGCAGCGGTTCAGGGCGGCCGAAGCGACCGGCTTTCCGTCGGTGAAGAGGTCCCGCATCTCTTCAAAGATCCGCGCGTCGACATGGGTTCCCACTCCGAACGACAGGGCGTCCATTAATTCACCGCTGGGCTCGTCACCGCACAGTTCGCAGACCTGACTAAAGATGCGGTCGATACCCTCCATCGGGTCGGCAGCGACCGCCTTACCGAGACTCTGGGAAAGCACCCAGCGGCAGTCCCGGTCCGGCTCCACCTTCATCCGTGCGAGGAGGACCTCGAGGGCAAGGCTTGGGGCGATGATTTTGGTGTCGATGAGATCGCCCAGCACGCGGGAGGCCTCCGTCCGGTTGAACCATTGCTGGTCATTGAGGAAGGGATCCAACGCGTCGAGTGTTCCCCCCTCGATGCTTTCAAGGACTGCGACGACCGACTCGTGACCAACCTTCCGATCAACCTTGGCGAGGCGTTCGAGCTCCAGCCGTCCAGGTTCACCCAACCGGGCGAGGCACCCCGCGGCTCTCAATGCGAACTTCCCGTCAGCCAAGGTCAAGATGCGGCGGATGGTCTCGACCATCCCCGCCGGTGCGTGCACCGAGGTGAGCTGGAAGATTGCCCTGAAGGCTTCCTGGAACATACACCCCCGGTCCACTAAGGCCCGAGTGACGTCGGCAAACCTTCCCTCCTTCGATCCGAGCGCGACCTCGAGGTGAGCCAGGCCGCAGAGCATCGCGCTGACCACCTCGTCGTCACCTTCCTCGCCACGGCCGATCTCCAGCAACAGCAGACGGTGGAGAATCTCGGCCTGTGCTTCGGCCGTGCCCAGAGGAAGGCCGCAACTGATGGCCGCGAGGGTCCGGGTCTCGAGGTCTTCGCTGTCCTGCAGACCAAATCGCCGACTTGCCACCGACAAGCCCAAATGGGCGTGCGCCGTTCGGCGACGGTCCGGATCCAGGACCACGACCAGCCACCACGGCAACACATCACCAAGGCTCGGCAGACCGGCCTCCGCTTCGGGACCCTCCGCATGCCAAAATCCCATCGCCTTGAGGCGTGAGGAAAGGATTCCATGCGGAAGGTTTCCGGCGTGGCTGGGAATGGGTTGACCGGAGCCGATCGTGATCGAATGCATCGTCGATCCCATGAATACCGTAGAGGGGTGACATTCTTCGTCACCTCCCCCAGATTTCGCCGGTTTATTTACAGGCGACTAAACCATCAGAATGACTCCGAAGGCTCACCCCCGGGGTCGCCCGAATCGCCTCGGATGGAACCTAGGCCGATCCGATGCGCTGGCTGGGGCGAACATCCCATCCACCCGCTCCCGCCCCCCGAGCTAGACTTTCAGCGAAGCGATGCCTTGAGCCCAGGCGGTACGCATGCGGTCGGCGATCTCGCCGGCCCGTGGATCCAGGTCGGTCAGGTCCTTAAGGTCGTGGGAGACTTGGGCCACCGCTTCGA
>JBDKKE010000046.1:0-8622 GCA_039796255.1 Verrucomicrobiota bacterium
GCGCCGAACCACCACTGTCCGTTGCAGCACCGCCGTCGATGTACTGCGTCTCGGACGCGGAAACTTTCAGGAACTGGTCACCGAGTTTCCCGAACTGCTGCATTCGCTGGAACTGCTCTCCCGGTGGCGGGCACTTCACAGTTTCCTCTATTCCTACAGTCATTTCGGACGCCTCTCGGCCCCGGCCCTGCGCGCGCTGATCGATCACCTCAAACCGGTCTCCTTCTCCCAGGGCAGCACCATCATCCGCCAGGGCGAGTCGGCCGGCCCCATGTACATTGTGCGCGAGGGACGGGTCCGCATCTTCACCGGCCCCTCCGACCGCTCCATCAATGTCGCCTTCTTCCGCGAAGGGGATTACTTCGGCGAACTCTCGGTCCTGACCGGGGAACCGCGTGCGGCAAGTGCGGAGGCGGCATCCGATTGCCGGCTCCTGGCCCTGTCTCCGGAGGACATCGCTGCGCTCGACCGTCAGTTCCCCGAGTTTGAATCGCTGCTGGTCGAACGTCGCGCGCTGTACCAGGCCAAGGTGAAGTCGCGCATTCCCCTCGATTTCTCCCAGGAACTGCTGCCCGCCGGAGCGGAGGCGCGAAACCGGACCGCGCCCAAAGTGGACGAGGACGCAGAGGAACCCTTCGCCGACGAGCGCGGGTACTTCCGACGCCGGCCGAAGCGGATTCGCCGCATGCCGTTCGTTCAGCAGATCGACGAAATGGACTGCGGCGCGGCGTGTCTGGCCATGATCTGCCGGCATTTCGGACGCCAGGTAAATCTCTCGCGGATCCGGGAGCTGTGCCACGTGTCGTCGGACGGCACCAGTCTGGAGGCCCTCTGCTCCGCCGCGACGGAACTCGGGCTCGCCGCCCGCGCGGTCAAGGCGTCGCGTCGCAACCTCACCCGGATGCCCCTTCCCGCGATCGCGCACTGGGAGGGCCGCCACTGGCTGGTGGTGTACCACATCACCGAGACCCATGCGTGGCTGGCAGATCCAGCCCAGGGTCTCCGCAAGGTGACCCGCGCCGAGTTCGAGGAAGTCTGGTCGGGATACGTCGCGCTATTTGACTACACCGAAGCCTTCAAGAACGCGCCCGAAGGCCGCAGCTCGTGGTCGTGGATGCTGCCTTTCTTCGCCCGGCACCAGGGCCTGTTCCTCCAGGCGCTGCTCCTGGCCCTGGTGGTGAGTGCCCTCCAACTCCTGCTGCCCGTCGCCACCCAGGTGGTCATGGACCGGGTCATCGTGGACCACGAACTGGGACTCCTGCGACAGGTCGCCCTGGGCATGGCCGCCGCACTGGTGGGCCTGGTGTCCTGCAATCTGCTCCAGCAATACCTGCTCAGCTTCGCCACCGTGCGAGTGGACGGTGCCATCCTGGACTACCTGACCCGGCGCCTGCTGGAGCTGCCGATGTCCTACTTCAACAGCCGGCGGACGGGCGACATTCAGCGGCGGCTGGAGGGCGCGCGGGAGATCCGCGAGTTCGTCGTTCAGCACGGCATCGGAAGCCTGCTCGCCCTGGTCCAGTTCACCGGCTGCGTCGGGCTGATGCTGCTGTACAGTCCTCCCCTGACGGGGGTCTTCCTCGCGATGCTGCCGCTGTACGCCGGACTCATGTGGTTCTCGCAGCGGGTGCTGCGGCCGCTCTTCGCGGAGTTGGAGACCAGCAGCGCGGCCTATAGCTCCTACCAGATCGATGCCATCAAGGGAATCGAAGCGGTCAAGGCGTCCGCAGCGGAACCCGCCTTCCGGGAAGCGCTGCTGAATCAGTTCCTCGGAGTCTCCCAGGGACTGCTCCGGGGCAGCTTCATCATCATGTCCTACCAGAGCGCCATCCAGATCATCGGACTGTTGTCCGGGGGCCTCTTTCTCTGGTTCGGCGCGCAGTTCGTGGTGGCCGGACAGCTCACCGTCGGGCAGTTCGTCGCCTTCAACACCCTGCTCGCGATGGCCGCCGCCTCCATTCTGCGCACGCTGGGAATCTGGGACAACCTCCAGTTGATGACGGTGCTGATCAACCGGCTGAACGACATCTTTGAGTCCGAGCCCGAACAGGGACGCGAACGGGCGCATCTCAAACCGGTCCCCTCGCTGGAGGGGCAGATCGAGTTCCGCAACGTCGGCTTCCGCTACGGCGGCCCCGAGTCCTCCAGCATTTTGTCCGGCATCAACCTGCGGGTGGCGCCCGGCAAGATGGTGGCCATCGTCGGACGCAGCGGCTCGGGAAAGACCACGCTGATCAAACTGCTGGCCGGCCTTATCGAGCCCACCGAGGGCTCCATACTTTACGACAACGTGGACATGCGGACGGTCAATCTGCGCGACCTGCGCCGGCTGATCGGGATCGTCCTGCAGGAGAATTACACCTTCGCCGATTCCATCCTGCGCAACGTCGCCTTCGGCGATCGTGAACCGGACTTTGAACGCGTCCTGCGCGCCACCCATCTGGCCAACGCCCACGACTTCATCGCCCGTCTCCCCCTCGGATACGAGACCCGCATCGGGGAAACTGGACTGGCGCTTTCCGGCGGACAACGCCAGCGGATTGCCATCGCGCGGGCGCTTTACCGGGATCCGCCGGTGCTGATTTTTGACGAGGCCACCAGCGCGCTGGACACCGAGTCCGAGCGCGCGATCCAGGACAATCTCCGTCAGCTGCTCCGTGACCGCACCAGTTTCGTGATCGCCCACCGACTGAGCACCGTTCGGGATGCCGACCTCATCGTCGTGCTGGAGCGCGGCCGGATCGCGGAGACGGGGACCCACGACGAACTGATGCAGGCCCGCGGGCTCTACTTTCACCTCTGCAGCCAGCAGCTCGCCCTCTAGCTGCAGATCCACCCCACGCCGTGACTCCGACCTTACCCCATACCCGTCCGCACGACGACGACGTCGATTGGCTGCCGGACGATCCGCCGCCGCGGATATCGCGGCTGGCGGGCTGGGTATTGATCGGCGTTTTTATGGCGGCGGTTCTGGCGGCGGTCCTTCTCCGCATCCCCGAGACGGTGCGTTGCCGTTTCTCGCTGGTCCCGGAGGCCGGTGCGGACCCCATTCAGGCATCCGTCGCGGGTGTTCTGGAGAGCGTCCGCTCCGCCGAGGGACAGGAGGTGGAGGCGGGGGCCCCCCTGTTCGAAATCCGGTCTGAAGACGTGTCGACCTGGCAGACCGACCTCCGCAACGCCGTGGAAGATCTGCGGGCGATGGAGGAGCGGTCGCGCCGGTCCGAGGAGGCCTACCAGTCGCTTCTGGAGATCAACGAGGCGGGCCGGCTGCAGATTGTCCAGGAGCGCAGCTTCCGCGAACGCTACCGCGACACGGTCAAGGATTTCGTCAGGCGCAGCCGCTACCTGCGCGACGAGAAGCTGATCTCCGAGGTGGAGTTTCTGAAGGCCGAACTGGAACTGGCCGGCGGGGAAAAGGACCTGAACATTTCGGAACAGACCTACCACAAGATTGAGCTGGAGCGGACGCAGTTGAAGACGGATCGGAACCTCCAGCGGAGTGAGGAGCAGGCCGCCATCGAGAAACTGAAGGTGACCGCCGCCAGCCTGCGTCAACGTCTGGTGAACTGCGAATCGGGTATCCTGACCGTCCGCGCCCCCTACCGCGCCGTGGTCGTTTCGGTGGCCCAGCGCAATCCGGGCAGCGTGGTCCGACCCGGGCTCGAACTCTGTCAACTGGCCCGCATCGAAAGCCGACCGGTCGCCGAACTGCGCCTGTCCCAGTCCGGGCTGGACCAGGTGGTGCCCGGCCAGAAAGTCCGACTGTTCGTCGATGCCTTCCCCTACCAGCGCTACGGCGCCCTCCCCGGGCAGATCACCTGGGTCAGCGCGTCCGCGGTGCTCACCGCCGGCGAGCCCCAGTTCCGGGCCCGCGCTTCACTGGATCAGTCGGAGTTCCTGGTCAAAGGCACCGCGGTGCCCGTGCGCGCCGGCATGATGGGGGAGGCGCGCATCCGGGTAGGCGAACGCACGCTGATCGAGTACGTCTTTGAGCCCCTGAAGGCTCTGCGTGAGCAGACCCGGTGATCCCGAGGGCCACCCCGATCGCGTTCGCCTCCCCCGTTTCCCCCGTTGCACCAGGGCATCCCCTTGGATATGAATTGGTGCCGACGGAAATCCCGTCGCAGCCTAGTCAGCTCAACTTAATCCCAGAGACCTATGGAACAGAAGCCGACGTCGAAATCCAAACCCAAGGCAACGCTCAAGGACCTCAAAGCCAAGGGGAACATCAAGGGGGGAGCCGGATCCATTTCCAGTCCGATGTCCAGTCCCCGCCCCAGTCCGAGTCCGTGGTAGGCCGCCCGTGCCTCTGCAAGCTCCGCGGCAACTCGGTTGTTCCCGTCGGATTCTTCAGAGCCTGTTTTGAAATTCAAAGGGTGTCTGATTTAGCGGAACCAGCCCGGGACGAGGCGGGATCCGCGACCATTGGGACAGGCTCCCACAGCGAATGACGTTGAATCCGGGAAAGAGTGTCGGGCGTCCGCGAAAACCCCGTCGGCTGATTCTCCGGAATCCATGGTCGCCCGGGGACATTGTGATGCTCACCGCCGCGGTGCGGGACCTGCATCGCCACCACCCCGGTGCGTTCATCACCGATGTCCGCACCGCCTGCCCGGACCTTTGGCTGAACAACCCCTACCTCACCCCCCTCGGTGAACATCAAACGGGCGTGGAGGTGATCGACTGCGAGTATCCGCTCATCCATGAGTGCGCCGTCCAGCCCAAGCACTGCCTTAACGGCTTTGTCGAGTTCCTCTCGGATCGGCTCCAGATTCCCTGCCGCCTGACGGCCTGCCGGGGGGACATCCACCTGTCCGCCTCGGAGAAGTCGCAACCCTCCCGCATTCGGCGGCTAACCGGACGGGACCTCCCCTTCTGGATTCTCGTCGCCGGGGGCAAGTTCGACTACACCATCAAATGGTGGGACCCCGCCCGCTATCAGGAGGTGGTGAATCATTTCCGAAACCGCCTGCTCTTCGTGCAGGTGGGGGAACGGGAACATCATCATCCCGACTTGACGGGAGTACTGGACCTCCGCGGCCGCACCTCGCTGCGGCAGTTGGTCCGCCTGGTCCACCACGCCGCCGGCGTGGTCTGTCCGGTCACTTCCCTGATGCACCTGGCTGCCGCCGTGGAGACCCGGCCCGGACGCCAACCCCTGCGCCCCTGTGTGGTGGTGGCGGGCGGGCGGGAACCGCCGCATTGGGAGGCCTACCCCGGACACCAGTTCATCCACACCGTCGGCATGCTCCCCTGCTGCGCCCAGACTGGATGCTGGCGGGCCCGCACGGCGGCGCTCGGAGATGGGGATGAACGGGATTCCCCCGAACGCCTGTGCACCAACGTGTCGGGTTCCCTGCCCCGCTGTATGGACCTGATCTCAGCGGGGGAAGTGATCCGGCGCATTGAACTCTATCTCGCCTCCGGTGCTGCCTCCGAGTTGACTTCCGCCGAGCGGATCGGAGCCGCTCCGTTTCTGCGCGGCCCCCGTTGCCGTCCACAAACCCGAACCGCGCCATGACCTCCTCGCCCCTGCCCGGTTCCCTGCTGTCTGCTTCCGCCCGCTGGATTGCGGCGGTGATGGGCGCATGGATGGCACTTACCGCTGGCGGCGCCTTGCGGATGACGGCTCAGGATTCCCCGCCGGTCACCAATCAGGTCCTGGTGCTCACGGGTCAGGACGGCCACCTGGAGCTGCCGCCGGGCATCTTTGACACCCTCACTGCGGCGACGGTGGAGGGGTGGGTGAAGTTCGACCGGCTGACCACCGCCCGCTTCTTTGACCTGGGGGATCTGGACCATGCAATGACCGTGGGTCTGGTCGATTCCCGGCCGGATCTCCGCTTTGAAATCTGGGATGCCAGCCGGCAACGTCACTCCATCACGGCAGCCGGGGTCGTCGCCACCAATCACTGGTTGCACATTGCTGCGGTCTCCGGTCCCGGCGGCATGAAACTGTACGTGAACGGGGCCCTGGTCGGGGCTCTGGTCGGACGCGACAGTTTCACCGGTTCCTTCGCCAGTATTCGCAACGGACAGAAGAACCGCCTCGGTCGCGATAATTGGTCGGAGGATGACCGGCTGAACCGTCCCGACACCGCCGGCCAAATGGATGCGGTCGCGGTCTGGAACCGGGAGCTCACGCCGGCAGAAATCGCCGACTGTCTGAGGCGGCCGCACAACGGCACCGAACCGGGCCTGGTCGGGTGGTGGACCTTTGACGACGGAACACCGCGGGACCAGTCACCCCGGAGACATTCAGGCCAGCTGATGGGAACCGCGCGCATTGCCCCGGCGCCTTCCCCGTTTGCCGGCCCCATCCTCCCCCCCACCCGATTGTCCGGCACCATCGCCGATGCCGTCGGACGTCCGCTGCCTGGCGCCATCCTTGAAATCCATCAGGGTCGCCAATCCCTCCGGCGCGCCGTTGCCGACGCCGCGGGCCGCTACCAACTCTTCGTTGCCCCCGACGAGACGGTGTTGGATCTCTCCGCCGACTACGAAACCCTCGGCACTTGGAAGCTGGGGGTGCGGATGAACGCCGGCACGCTGAATGAAATTCCCTGGCGTCTCCCCGCTGCAAATTCTCTTTCCGGAAGCGTGACCGCCCTCGACGGCTCACCCATCGAGGGCGTGGTCGCCCAGGCGGTGGAACTGGCTCCCGGCACTCCCCCGGAGACGGGGGCGGGTGGATTCATTGGAGGCTGTATGCTCACCGACGAGCGCGGGCAATTCCGACTCGCCCACCTGCGTCCCGGACGCTACCAGGTGCGCATCCAGGTTCCGGGCCGGCTGATCGAAAACGAATCCGGGCCGTTCACCCTCCGGGAGGCCTCCAAACTCGGTCCGCTGAGTTTCCGAATTACCCCGTTCCGGAAGGGAAGTTGGAAGACCCTCGGCAATCGGGAGGGACTGGACAGTCTGAGCATCCGTTGCCTGCACGTGGATCCGGACGGCGTCCACTGGATCGGCACCCGCAACGGTCTGTCCCGTTTCGACGGCAGCCAGATGACCACCTTCTTCACCGAGGATGGCCTGGCAGGAAACAACATCGCCGGCATCGCCCGCGACACGGCGGGCCACCTTTGGATCGCCTCCGAGGACGGGGGACTGAGCCGCTCCACCGGAACGAAGTTCACCCGGGTAGAATTGCAGGGCGCTGCCAATGATCGCCAACTGCAGTGTGTCCACGCCGCACAGGATGGAACCCTCTGGGCCGGCGGCATGGTGGGTCTGTACCGTGTCCGTGGTACGAACGTCCTGCACTACACCGCGACCAATGGACTTCCGGCGCGGACCGTCTACAAGATCGACAGCGGAGCCGACGGCGTTCTGTGGCTGGGCACGGATGCGGGATTGATCCGGTTTGATGGAGAAAAATTCCGCAACATGCACCGGGAGCTGGGACTGAATCCCTTCGTGGTGGACTCCCCGAGGGTGGCCCCCGATGGCAGTATCTGGTTCGGGTCCTGGGGCAAGGGGCTGTGGCGTTACGATCCCAGCGGCATTGAACGGGAGAATCTGCGGAATTGGACCCAGACGGACGGACTCCCGGGCAACGTGGTGTGGTCGTTGGAGTTCGCGCCCACCAACGTCGTGTGGATCTCCACCCTGACCGGGGCCAGCCGCTTTGACGGCACGTCCTTCGTTAATTTCAGCCAAAGCGACGGACTGGCGGACAACCACGTCTCGATGATTCAACAGGATGGCGACGGCCTGCTCTGGTTTGCCACCCAGGCCGGACTGACCCGCTATGATCCAACGTCCGCAACCACCTTCACCACAGCCGACGGGCTTCCCTCCAATGACATCCGCAGTGCCGTCCGCGACCAGGCCGGCAACCTGTGGTTGGCCACCGCGGGAGGATTGTCCCGGTGGGATGGGCAGGCGTTTTCCAATGTCACCACTCGGGAGGGACTGCCCTCCAATGATATCCGCCGTCTGGCCGTTCTTCCGGGAGGATCCATCTGCCTGGCGACCCCGGCCGGAGTGGGAATCTATGACGGTCACGGATACGCGCCGCTCAGCGCCGCGGACGAACTGGTCCGCAGCATCACCTGCCTTTCGGCGGCGGCGGATGGCACCATTGCCGCGGGCACCACCGGGGGTGACCTGCTCCGCTGGCGGGATCCGGTCTCGCCCGCCTCCAGGGAAGCCCAGGCCGACGGCGAGGGAATCGCCAGCCTGCTGTGCCTCTCGAGCAACCGTTTTTGGATCGGATTCAGCAGTGGCGGAGGAGTGGCGCGGGTGGCGCCGGCCCCCCGCACTGATGGCTCGATGCAGGAGGTGACCCAACGCTTTGGAGCCACGAACGGTCTGGCCGACGGGTACGGATTGGCCCTAGCCCAGGACCGCTCCGCCCAAATCTGGGTCGGCGGGGTGAAGGGTGTGTCGCGTTTCGACGGCACCCGCTTCACCGAGTTCAATCGCCGCCGCCAGGCCGGGGGGGAGGCGGTCAATGCGCTGTTGCAGGATGGCCAGAACACGCTCTGGGTGGCCAAGCGAACGGGAGTTCGCTTCTTCGACGGCACGACCTGGTCCGGACTCGACGAAGAGGAAGGTCTCGTCGGCAACAACGTGCGCACCCTCGTCGAGGATTCCGACGGCGCCCTGTGGTTTGGC
>JBDKKE010000047.1:0-13997 GCA_039796255.1 Verrucomicrobiota bacterium
TCCGCCACGCCGTCGCCATTGGTGTCCTTGGCGTAGAGGATGTCCGGTGTCGCACCGATGAACACGCCGCCGTCCCAACAGGTGATGGCCGTCGGCCACGGGAGCCCCTCCAGAAACACGGTGGCCCGGTCATAACGTCCGTCCCCGTCGGTGTCCTCCAGGCGACGGATGCGTCCGAGCTGCTCCGGTCGACGCTCGGAATAATCGCGCATCTCCACGACGTAGGCGCGTCCCTGCTCGTCGACCGCCACGGCCACCGGACTGGCGATCAACGGTTCCGCCGCCACCAACTCCGCGTGGAATCCCGGCCGCAAGGCGAAGGTTTCCGCCGCGCGGTCCGGTTCGCTGGCCGGCACCCGGGGCATCTGTGCGGCAGCCACCTCGGGCTCCGGTTCCTTTTCAGCCGCCAGCGACGATAAGACCGCGGCGAAAAACAGGAGGTTTAACCGCCGTAAGGCCAAGAGGCATTGAGCCAGCACCTCCAAATCAAATCGCGCCTGACGATTGGGTGCGAGACCGAATGCACCACGGAGGGGGGAGTTTACCACAGAGGCACAGAGACACAGAGAGGGGAGACTCCTGATGAAAGGCAGGATGAGAATTTCCGGACACCGTTGTCTGACGGCACTTCTGCTCAGGCCGTTCCGCGATTCCCTCTTCCTCTGTGTCTCTGTGCCTCTGTGGTGAACTCCCTCTCTGTGGTTCAACCAGGCAGAGCCTCGATGACTACCTCGCGCAGGGGAACGAGTCGCTGCAGCAGGGTGCGGAGGATGCGGAATCCGGTCTCGCCGACACGCCACCGGGTGGCCAGCAGAGCCGCCCGCCGGTCATAGCCATAGGTCCGCAGGCCCGCGTGATCGATGCGAAATCCGGCGATGGTCACCAGATTGCCCAGGGTCTGCGCGTTCCAGGAAAACAGGTGATGGTTGGGCTCCTGCGGATCGTGGCGGCGGTAACGGCGTTCCCGCTCGTAGGGCACTGCGAGCAATAGCCGCCCCCCAGGCTTCAGCAACCGCCCCAGCTCGACCAGCACCGCCCGGGGATCCGGCACGTGTTCCAGGGAGTGATGGGAGATGACCACTTCAAAGGATCCCGACGCCAAAACGCCGGTATCCGCCACGAACTCAATTCCAGCCGCCTCAATCACCGGACGCAACTGCACGGCGACATCATGTCCCACCCGCCGGGCACAGCGAAGTCCGGCGAGATTCCATCCGAATCCGCATCCGAACTCAAAAACGGCATCCGAATCCCGCACCTCCGGCTGAAACAGGGCGGCCCGCGCCCGCGTCACCCAGGGGACGGCACCCTCGGGCAGCGCCCGTTTGCCATCATGATATTCCGCACCCGCGGCTCCCACATAGGCGGCTTGGGCGGCGTCGGCTGCCATGGCTGCGAACCAGACTAGAGTTTGGGAGCCGCCGGGACCGTCGCCGGCGGAGGGGCGACGGGGGCCGGGGAAATGGCGCCCGCGGCGGGCGCATTGGTCGCCGGAATTCCGAAATCTGCCGGCAGACTCAGACGGGTGCGCAACTGCTGCTGAAATTCCGGATTCACCTCCGGATCCGGCCGGAGTAGCTCCAGCAGGACCTCCCGCTTCATCTCGTTGAGCGGCGGCAGGGACACGCGGTCCTTGGAGCCGGGGTTGCTGGTCTTCGCCGTGTAGACGCTGTGCAGTCGCTGGGCGATCTTATCCAGTCCGATGCCCTGGTCGTCATCCCCGGAGGCGAAGTTGAAATAGGACCGGCTGAGCAATCCCTGCAGCGCCTGGGTCACGCGATCCCGGGAAGTTTCATTGGCGTCCTCCTCAATCTTCCCCAAGGCAAAGCTCTCCATGGTGGCATCGGGATCGATTCCCGATTGCGGACCCACGCCAAAACGCTGCTTGAGATAGTTGAACCAGCGCCTGGCATCGGCCTCGAGATTGTTGGCGTACAGGAAGTAGACCGCGTCCTTGAGGAAGTTGCGGTGGGCCCGGGATATGTTGTCGTGGTTTTGCTCCGGCTCGGCGGCGAGGGCGTCCTCATAGGCCTTGGAAGCATTGGGGATCATGGCCAGGTTCGGCCGCAGATCGTAGGTGCCGGTCAGGCGATTGGTCAGCACCCGACCGTGGTGCAGCGAGGCCAGCATCGGCTGATAAATCGTGCGGCGCAGCGGCATCTTGTCCTGATCCGGCGAGTTCTCGATGCCGACCATCGCCCAATAAATGGCGTGGGTCTCGGGCAACCGCCAGTCCAGCGGACCGTAGGTCTGGTCGACCTTCTGCATCATGCGGGGGTCCAGCTTGAATTTCTCCACCAACTCCTTCACCTGCGCCAACTGCTCGGGCGTCTTGGGATCGAGCAGCGTAGCGTAGTCGGGATGTCCCCCGGGCAGGACGGTGTTCATGAGGCCAGCCCACTGCCCCTTGTACACCCGGTGGGCGTCATCGAGGTTGGCACCCATCTTGTGCTGATAGAACCAGGCGAGCTCCCGGTACATGAGCGCCTTGTTGGGATTGTACTTCAGTCCCTCGTCGCGCAGCAGCTCGATGCCTCGCTGGACCCAAAGCCAGCGATCATTGGGATCCGGAAACTTGACCGAAATATTGTAGGCCATGTTCCAGGCCTGGAAGATCCACGGGGCATCGGAATGCGGCTGGAGCTTGGTGATCCAGTCCGCCAGTTGCACCGCCTCAAAGTACTTCCCATCCTCTTGAAGTTCGGTGGTGCGGATCCACAGGGCGTTGGCAATCAGTCCGCGAAACGCCCCGAGGGCCACCGTGGTAAACGCCAGTACCGGGGGGGCATTGCTAATGACCGTGGTGCGGGTGATGCCCATGGTCTCCCGGTCGTGGTTGAGGCGACGCTGCAGGAATCCGGAGACCACGAGCGACGCCACCAGGGCGACGATGAAGATGAGTTTCTTCGCGTTCATGGCCTAGATGGGTGCGGCGAGTTCGCGCCGGGTGAAGATCCAGATGCCGGCCCCGGCAAACAGGCCGCCGGCCACGCCCACCACCAGCACCGCCGCCTGCGCCAGCCTTCCCCAGGTGATGCTGCGTCCGGTGCTCAATGAATCCACCGGATTGTACCCGGTGATCAGCTCGATCACCTGGCGCGCCGTCCCGTAGACGGCGACGGCAACGCGGTTGATGGTGGTTTCCGCCATCACCTGTCCGGTCTCGTTGTCGACGCCCATGATGCCCCGCTGCTCCACCACCTGCTTAAGGGTGCCGCTGGAAAGTCCCAGCAGCAGAATGCTCAGGGAGACAAACGCCGCGACGCTGAACTGCAGTTTGGAGGCCGCGAAGAGTCCAATGGCGGCCAGCAGCCCGAGCCAGAACAGAATGATGGCCAGTCCCCGCACGAAGTTCATGCCGAATCCGCCCTCGGGATACAGCACCTCCAAACCATCCTCGAGTGGGAAAAGCACCGGACGCTGGTTCAGGTTGTACCCGACAATGGTCAGCACGCCGTCGGCGCCAATCAGGTTGGTGCCGATGGGAAAGGTGCTCGCCGATTCGGCGGCAAAACTGTTCTGGAACCGCAGCGGAGCCCTTCCCTCGCTCCCGATCTCCCATCCGAACTGGCTCGGCGTGGTGGACCCGGCAGCGTCGGGCGAATAGTACTTCACCCGCAGTTGCAGCGGCCTTCCGGCAAGCTCAGCCGCCCGATCACCGAAGGGAATCTGCCAGACCCGGTAGCCGCCGGGAGGCACCACCTGGTCCTGCGCCTTGAGGGTCTCGCGAAACTGTTCCCGGATAAACTTCGGATCCAACTGTGAGGAGGCGTCCTCGCGCAGGCGTTTCTGGGTCAGCTCCTCCGCCTCCTTCTCGTAGCTGTTGATCGGCTCACGCGCCACGGCGCGGGCGACCAGCACCTCCTCGCGCAGCACCTCCTGCTGTTTCTCGGGCAGTGCGGATGCCTTCCAGAACAGCAGCACGTACAGCGTGGTCCCGGTGATGGCGAGGAACACCAAATTGAGCAGGGAGATCCCCAACCACTTGCCCATCCAAATCTGCCAGCGGGGAATGGGCTTGGTGCACACCAGCTGCATCGAGGCATCCTCGACGTCCCGGGCCAGTGTCCCGCAGGCCAGCCAGAGGGTGACCAGGCCCAGGAGGGCGGTGATGCTGCTGAGGGTGTAGGTGATGAGAATCTGGGTGAAGCCCTGCGCCGAACCATCGTGCTTGATGACCATGGGCAGAACGATCACCACCGTCATCAATAGCAGGAGCAGCACCACCACCAGGCGGAAGCGGAAGGCCGCCTTGAGGGTCAACTGAGCGACCGCCGCCAGTCCGCGCAGGCTCCGCGGGACCACATCGGGAACCACCCACATCCGGCGGGCCCGCCACTCCGGCAGCGGAGACCCGCCCACCGCCGCGAGTTTGGCCAGCGCCGCAGGTCCGCTGCGGGCGGGGATGGTGCACTGGTACCCGTAACCCGACCGTTCTGCCGATACCTCGCGCAGACGGCGGGCGGACCATCCCACCACGCCGGCGATCAGCGCCTGAAAGAGGACCATCGCGCCCCAGGGCGCTCCGGCGATGCGCATCAGAAAGAGACCCAGGGCATTGAGGATCAGCACCACCGCGCCCTCAAACCACAGCCGCTGAAGGAACAGCCAGACCCAGCTCAGGACCGCGGCCACGGGAGAGAATCCCCGCCGGATCGCGATGCGCTCGCGGGCCGGATGCTGATAGATTTCGAAGTGGCTCATGCGGAACGTCACTTCTTGGGACCACCGAGCAGTCCGGACAGTTTCTCATTCGCCTTCGACAAATCCGCCGGGGCAGCGGGCGCCGGAGCCGGACGGGTGGAATTGCCCGAGGCGATCGCCTCGGGCGCAGCAGTCTTGGTCAGGCCCGCCAGGCGGTTTTCATCCACGGCCGACTTCGGCTCGGAGACCTCGACCGTCGGCGCGGGTCCCGCGGCCGGCCGGGTGAGACGGTCCAGCACGCGTTCAGACTGACCGGACGACTCCGCATGTCCGCCCGCGATGAATTGCGCCACCTGGTTTCCGCTGGTGGCGCCACTGGTCGAATCCGCCTTGGCCCGGGCCCGTTCGACCACGCCGAGGAAATAGCTCTCCAGGTTCTGCGTCGGGGTATCCACCCGGACCCGGTCTCCCGCCTCGTGACGGAGAATATCGAGCGCCTTCTGAAGCGTCTCACGGGACAGCACCGGCGAGGTGATCTGCACCTCGTCGGGTTCGGCCAGCAGTTCCTTGAGCGTTCCCTGGGCCTGAATGCGCCCGCCGTAGTAGATCACCACGCGGTCGCAGACATCCTGAACATCAGCCAGCAGGTGACTGCTGAGAATCACCGTCTTGCCTCGCCGGGCCAGCGCGAGGATCAACTGCTTGATCTCGTGACACCCGATGGGATCCAGGCCGGCGGTTGGCTCGTCAAGAATGACCAGATCCGGATCATTAATCAGCGCCTGGGCCAGTCCGATGCGGCGCTGCATGCCCTTGGAAAATTCGCCCACGGTTCGGGTCCGGGCCTGGCCGAGTCCGACCATCTCAATCAACTGCTCGGCGCGGTCCCGGCGCTCAGCGGAGTCGAGGTGGAAAAGATTGCCGAAGAAGTCGAGGGTCTCGCCGGGATTCAGGAATCGGTAGAGGTAGCTCTCCTCGGGCAGGTAGCCAATGCGCTCCTTGGTCTTCACATCGCGCGGCGACTCGCCGAAGACTGTGATGGCCCCCTTGGTGGGATAGAGAAGCCCGAGGATCATCTTGATCGTCGTGCTCTTACCCGAGCCGTTCGGCCCGAGCAGTCCGAAGACCTCCCCGCGCCGGACCTCAAAGTCGACGGAGTCCACGGCACGCGCCTTGGGACGTCCCCAGAAGTCCTTGAAGACCTTGGTCAGGCCCGCGGCGCGGATGACGACTTCCTCCGAGGGGGCGGCAGGACGTTGGGCAGTGGAGTTGGGAAGCGAAGCCATGGGAAGGGAGATCAATTGGGGCGCGACCACATCCTCAGCAAACGAGCCAAGTCTTGTTTCGTCAGTCGCTTATCAGCCAGCCCGATTAGCGCATCGAAGATCTCGTCGTCCGCAGCGGATGGAATACTAAAGCCATTCATTTCCAGGAAGATGATTGCCGCCGCAGCTCCAACTCGCTTGTTCCCGTCAATGAATGCCTGCGACTCGGCCAGATGAAACGCATACCCTGCTGCAATATCTGCCAAGTCCCCGTCCGCGTACCAGAGGATGTTTTCTGCCGATGCCAAAGCAGACTCGACCAGTCCAGGCTCTCGAACGCCCGCACTTCCACCATGCTGTTCGAGCGACAGGCGATGCAGTTCATGAACCTCAGGTAGTCGAAGAAACCGGGGCGACTCGATCATTGGGCGAGCTTCCGAAAGAGCTCCCTATGCTCACGGAAAACCCGGTCCCGGGCCTCGGCAAATGATCGGTTGGGGTGGCTTGCCGAATCGGAACGCCCGTGCTCTCCCTCGGCTTCCTTGACGCCAAGCTCAACGGCCACAAAGGCGAATACCTCCCGCTTGTCCGAATCGGACAGTCGCTTGATCTCGTCGATGACCGCGGCAGCGTTCATAACCTACTCAGCCTCCCTCAGGCGATCCGCGGCGTCAACGCGACGGGCCCGCTCGCGGGGGGCTCCGCTGCCGCCGATGCCGCCGGGGACACGATCGGTTCGAGTTCCTCGCCCTGGCGAACCAACCGGGCGCTGTTGAAGACCACGATCAGGGAGCCCGCATTGTGCATGATGGCCGCGACAATGGGGTTCAGATAACCGCCGGCTGCCGCGGCCAGGCCGCCGATGATGAAGAACACGCCGAAGAGGAAGTTCTGATTGATCACCGCCCGCGCCATGCGGGACAGCCGGATCAGGAAGGGCAAGCGCCGAAGGTCATTGTTCATCAGGGCGATGGTCGCCGAATGAATCGCCACCTCGCTGCCCGCCGCACCCATGGCGATGCTGATGTCGCCGGCGGCCAGCGCGGGGGCGTCGTTCACACCGTCACCGACCACCGCCACGCGGTATCCCTTGGCCTTGCTGGCCTTCACAAACTCCACCTTGTCCTGCGGCAGACACTCAGCCACGACCTCGGGCATGCCGATCTCCGCCGCCACCCGTTCGGCCACCGGCTTGCGGTCACCGCTGACCATGGCCAGCCGCCGGATGCCAATGGCCTGAAGTCCCTTGATCGCCTCGGCCGCTTCGGCCCGGACCTGGTCCTGCAGGCCGACCCAGCCGATGCACTCGCCGTTG
The DNA here is from genome assembly GCA_039796255.1 of Verrucomicrobiota bacterium. GTDB lineage: Bacteria > Verrucomicrobiota > Verrucomicrobiia > Limisphaerales > UBA9464 > UBA9464. The sequence continues at coordinate 7,225 of JBDKKE010000047.1, forward strand.
CGGGCGATGAACAGGAGGCTGAATCCAGCCGCCTCGTCGAGGTCGACCGACTTCATGAAATCCTCGGTCACGCCATTGTCCTTCAGCCAGGCGGCCCGGCCGATGATGATCCGCTGTCCCTCGACCAGGGCGCTCACGCCGCGGCCAGCCGTCTCCTTGAAATCCGTTGCCGCGGCCAACGGCACTCCCGCTTCCTCGGACAACTGCACCAGCGCCCGGGCGGTCGGATGACTGGAGTAAGTCTCCACGCTCGACGCCAACCGCAGCAGCTCGGCCGGGGCCATCCCGCCGAGCGGATTCAGACGGCTCACCACCAGTTTTCCAGAGGTGAGGGTGCCGGTCTTGTCGAACACGAAGGCGGTGATCCGAGCCGCAGCCTCGAGATCGGCGATGTTCTTCACCAGAATTCCCAGGCGCGCCGCGGCGCTCAGGGCGGCCACCATGGCCGTCGGCGTGGCCAGAATGAAGGCGCACGGGCAGGCAACCACCAGCACCGCGATGACGCGGTTTAAGTCCTGGGTGAAGGCCCAGACCAGCGCGGCGATCACCAGCACCAGGGGCGTGTAGTAGCCCATGTACTGGTCAATGATGCGCATGAAGGGAAGCTTGGTCTTCTCCGCGGCCAGAATCAGATCCCGAACGCGGCCGATGGTGGTGTCCTGTCCCGCCTTGGTCACCTTCACCTCCAGCGCACCGTTGAGGTTGATGGTTCCGGCGAAGACCGGATCGCCTACGACTTTGTCCACCGGCAACGATTCGCCGGTAATGTTGGCCTGGTTGACGGAGCCCTGTCCGCTGAGGATGACGCCGTCGCCGCCTATGTTGTCGCCGGGACGAATGCGGATGACATCCCCCACCTTCAGATCACTGGCCGGGATCTCCTCCTCACGTCCGTTGACGATCCGGCGCGCCTTGGTCGGGGTGATCTTCACCAGCGACTCAATGGACGCCCGGGCCCCGGCGGCGGTGCGGGTCTCGATGATCTCGCCCAGGAGCATGAAGAAGGCGACCATGCCGGCGGTCCGGAAATCACCACTGGCCGCCGAGGCCAGGACGCCCAGGGCCACCAGTTCGTTGATGCTGAGCAGGCCCCGTCGCAGGTCCAGAAAGGCGACGCGCAGAATGGGCACTCCGAGAATGACGGCCCCGATCATGGCGCTGATGCCCGCGACGGTGGAACCCCGCTGGAAGACCCAGTCCACCAGAAACGAGTTCAGCACAAAGATCAGACCGACCAGCGTCTGGGTCAGCTTGACGTTGGTATGCGAATGATCGAGGCCACCGTGGTCGTGGCCGCAGTCGCCGCAGTTGGGGTCCGTCTGATTGGAGAGAAGGGAGGTGACTTGCATGGCGGGTCGATGGGAGACCGGGTTAACGCTCCGGCGGGACAATCTACTGCGGCGGCGGCATTGCGGAAGGGTCCTTCCGCGCCGGCGCCTGGGGTTCGCGATTCAGCTGAATCCGCAACTCTCGGGTCTGCCCGTCGCCCCGTTGCGGGAGAAAAAACTTGTCGGGAGCGTTGGTGAGGATCTGTCCCAGGGCCTCAATACGCAGACGCGCCTTCAACAGACCGGGAGCGCGCTGATAGGCGGGCAGTTGGTCGCGGAAGTACTGGGCTTCAGCGGCCATGGCCAGGACCAGGCGATTGCTGACCGATAGGGCTCCGGAGCGCAGCGCGTTGGCCTCGCCGATCGCCTTGAGCACCCGCTCGTCGTAGTAGCCCTTGGCGTCGCTGATGGTCTTGGACTGCGTCTGGGCCGCGTTCAGCACCGCATCAAAGGCCTCCTTTACGTAGCCCGGCGGAGCGACCTCGACGGTCATGGAATCCATGGTCACGCCGAACTTCCGCTGCTCGATGATCTCCGCCATCCGGCTCCGAACCGCGCCGCGAAAGGACTCCACGTCCTTGTACACCGCCGCATCGGCAGTGAAGCGGGCGCTGGTCTGGTAGATGGCATTGTTCAGGGCATCCCCCAGCAGCTCGGTGACGTCACTGAACTCCAGCGCATAGGTGACCGGATCCGTCACCCGGTAGGTCATCCGCGCCCGGACATGCAGGATGTTGCCGTCGCTGGTCAGCACGTAGCCGCCGGCGCCGGGATTGAGACTGGGCGTTGCCTCGGGACCCCGCTTGGCAGCCTCCATTTCGGCGTCGGTGACATACCAGGCGTTGGTGGCCATCACGGTCTTGGCCTCGCCGCTGCGGATCCGCACAATCTCATCAATCGGATAGGGAAACGCCCAATGCAGTCCCTGCCGGAGCAATTGGTCGGGTCCGATGCCCACCGGCTTCCCGAAGCGCAGCACGATGGCCACCTCGTTGGGATTGACGGTGAAGACGCAGGAAAAGATGAAGGCGCCCAGCAGGAGGACACCCAGGATGCGCACCAGGATGAAACTGCTGCCCAGGGCCTCATTCAGGGCCTGACTCGAAGCGTCCTCGGACCCGGTGACCCGGGGAGGGGTCGGCCGGAGCTGACCCGGGGTATGGGATTGTTCCGCCATGCGACTTACGGGTTGCGGGTGGAGACGGGGGAAAGGGTCTGAACCTTGTCGCCGGTGAGCAGATTGAACGGAGTGGTCTTCTGATCGAGAATCAGGGTGGACCGGTCCTTAAGGGACTGGATCAGCGCGTTAAGCTGGAGGATGAAAATCGCCAGGTCGGGATTTTCCTCCAGGACACTCAGCTCCTTCGACGCCTGGGCGAGGGCATCGCCCTTGATGCGGAGGGACTCTGCGTCGGCCTTGGCCAGAACCTCATCCCGCTTGCGGTCCGCCTCGCTGCGAATCTCCAGCGCCCGGGCGGCACCCTCTCCCTGATACTGTTTGACCAGGCGATCGCGCTCGGCGCGCATGCGCTCGAACACCTTGGTGGTTCCATTCTCCGGGAGGCCCAGCTGCTTGATGCCCACCAGCTCGACGCTCAATCCGTAAGTGGACTGTGCGGTCGCCGCGATCTCCTTCAGCATGTCCGCCTCGATCTGGGTGAACTTCACCTGCTTCGGATCGGGCGAGATCAGTTCGTTGAATTTGTATTTGCCCACCACCCCGTTCTTGGCGTTGCGAACCAGATTCTCCAGGGCCTCCTCCGCCTTCAGGGTGTTGCCGTTGAACAGCTCCAGGAATTTGCGCGGATCAGAAATCCTCCACCCGATGTAGATCGAAATCATCAGGTTCTGGGCATCCTTGGTGGTGGTCTGCTCGAACTTCCGCTCGAATGTCTGCAGACGCCGGTCGAACCGGTAAATTTGCTGGATGGGCAGCGGCAGCCGGAAGTGGAGACCGGCCTCGGCGTCCCGCGAGTAGCGTCCGAAGGTGGTCACCACCGCAACTTCCGTGGTGCGGACCTGGAAGCAGAACAACAGGGCGAGGAACAGCAGCAGGAGCAGCGCGCCCACGGCAAAGGAAAGACGGGTTTTCTTCATACCACGGAGATCGTCAGGAAGGGGGAGGTCGGGTTCGGGTCGGGTTGCGATGCGGTTACTTCTTGTTGGGATCCTCGATGGTCAGGTCACCCAGGTCCGGACGCACCTTGTCTTCCAGATTGAGGATGATGACGTCCGAGGTGTTGGTCACCCCCAGCACCAGTTTGCGGGCGGGTCCGATCGCATTGATGAGAGCGTCCAGGTAGGCCCACTGGGGATACACCTTGGGGGCCGCGGCCAAGGCCTTGAGTTGTCCGGGAAACTGGGCCCGGCGTCCGAGGGCCGCCTGGACCCGGTTGGTGGCCGCCGCGTAGGCCGCATTGGTGCGGGCCACCGCGCGCGCCGCCGCCATGGGCAGGGTCTCTGCCCGGTAACCCTCGGCCTCGTGGATCTTGGCCTGCATTTCGGAAATCGCCCCGACCACCTGCTCATAGGCCGCCGCCACCGGAACCTCCTTGGTTCCCATGGGGGGATGGATGTCCTGAAGTCCGAGGAACACAATCTCCACTCCCAGTTTTGCCGCGTCGGCCTGGGTCTGAATCCGCGTCTTGAGCACCTGGGCTGCCTCCAGGCGCCCATCACTCATGATGCTGTTCATCTCAACGCTGACCAGGTACCGGACCACCTCGCTGTTGGCGATCCGCTCCAACAGGGCGGCGGGTTCCGCGCACTGGTAGCCCCATTGCCGGACATCCCGGATGCGATACTGGACCGGGACGCTTACCGTCAACAGGTTGACCGGCACGGCGCCCTCGGCAGCGCCGTCGGAAGTCGCGACGACGGGATTGGTCGCCATTTCCAGACTGGCCACCAGCAGATTGAACTCCTCCCGGTAGTGCGGACGGGTCCAGACCAGGACGCGGTTCTTTTCCAGCTCCGGATCGGGGATGGCTCCCACCAGGAAGGTCTGAAGTTCGCGGGTGTTGTAGCGCTGCGCGGCGTCGATGGGCCACGGCAGTTTGAAATGGAGACCGGGTTCCAGAACCGTGCGGCCTTCCACCGGACTTCCGAAGCGCTCCAGCAGCGCCTGCTCCGTCGGCTCAACCACCACGATGCAGGAGGAAAGCCACAGAATGCCGATCCAGACCAGGGCGAACGCCGAGAGGGAATCCTCCAGATAGTGATAGAACCAGGTGTCGCTGACCTTGAATCCGAACTGGTAGTCCAGCGCTTGGGCGGCGGTGCTGAAGAGTCCGCCACTCTGGCCCAGCAGGCCAATGATGCGGCTCTCGTACAACAGCTGGACCGCTCGGCCCTGCACGCGGGGACGATAGATCTCGAAGACCAGTCCGATGAGCGTCTCCAGCGCAATGAGCGCCAGCAGCGCGGTCATGCCCAGCGCGATGAAACGGTCCCAGCGGTTAAATCCGCCCCAGTCGAGTCCGGAGGCCACGGCGGCGACCGCGGATACCAGGGCTCCCAGCATCAGGGCCGATGCACTCGGACGCAGCAGGGTGCTGCCCTCCAGCTGAGCCAGGCGGGACGAGTATCGTCCCAGCAGAAACAGCATAAACGCGACGGCGGAAAAGATCGCCAGACTCAGCGCCGCTGCCGGCGGGGTGGCGAACATGTCGTCCGGACGCTTGAGCCGCTCCCAAAAGAACCACACTCCGAAGCTTTCGCCGGCCAGCAGCAGCAGGGTGAAGACGGGGATTACCCAGCGGTCAAACTGTTCACGGGCACGTCGGGCCGGAGACACCTCGGCGGCCGAGGCGGCGAACAGCCCGGAGTCCGACCGCGACCGCGACAGATCCTCCAGCTCCAGGCGCTCCGCCTCCTCCCGGCCCGCCAGACCCATCTGGAACCAGGAGACAATCGCCATCAGGACCGCCACGCCGAAGAAGGCCGCCGCCAGCTCCCCGGTCGCCGACCCTGACCGACGCGCGAAGGCCATCACTGTGATGCCGCCCGCCAGCACCATCAGCCAGTTGACGAAGCCCGTCTTGGAAAGTGAGCGATCCATGCCAGAAAAAAGAGTTGGTACGGGATTCCGGAGTCAGGGTCTAGCCTAACTCCCGATCCTCAAACAGCAGCAGGGCCACCGAAAGGGTTCCCACCAGATAAACCACCATGTAGCCCGCCGCCTGTCCGACATAGCGCCATGGAATCGTTTTGCCCTGCTCCAGAGCGTCCGTGGCCCAGAATTGCTGCCAGTTGGGAACCACCGCGTAGGCCGCCTGCGCCCACCAGACACCCTTCGATGCCGGTCCGCCAAACAGGTAGTCGGACATCAGCCCCAGCAGGAAGAGTCCCGAGCACACTGCGAGAGTGGGGATGGTGTCCAGTCGGGTGGAACACGCCAGAGCCAGGGCCGCGAGCACCAACAGGGCAAACCAAACCAGAATACCCGCCGGGACCAGCCGCCAGTCGACCTTGGCCGGTCCATCGAAGGCCTTGTCGAGTACCGTCCAGTTCACCACGCACACCAGGGCGATGCCGGTAAAAAGGGCGAAGGCGAACACGGCATCCGAGACAAATGGACGCCGCATGAAGAAATTGGTGAATCCCCCGGTGGCGAACGCCAGCAACCCCGCGGCGATAAAGATCAGCAGGGACAGCACATCCGTGGACCCATAGGCGTCGTAGGCCATCCGGCTCGCCAGCAGCACCGCCACCATCAGCGTACCGGTAAACAGCGCCAGCGCTCCGGCCAAACCCGCATACTTGCCCAGCACGAAAACCGCGCGGCTCACCGGTTTGGAAAGCACAGTCAGGGCAGTTCCAGTGCGGATCTCCTCGGAAACCGTGGAAGCAGCGCAAAGGACCGACATCAGCAATCCGGACAGCAGGACCACCGCCAGGGACATGTCCTGAACCATCTTCGGATCGTCCCCAAAACCAAAGTACGGGACGGTGGACAGGAACACGATGAACAGCGACGACGCGCTCATCAGCAAGAGGAACACGGGCTGACGGATCAACTCCCGGAAGCTGTTGCTGGCGATGAACAGAAATTGGCGCATCAGGCTGACTGTGTGGGGGTCAGCATACGGTGATCGCCTCCCGGGTCAACGGGAACTTCCCCGGTTCTTGGATTGCCCACAGCACCTCGGCTTTTAAGGGATTCGAGTCACCCAAGATCCTGGCCAGCGGTGGCTCAGGCCCCTTGCCTCCTTCACTGCGGCTTCTTTAACAGGCCCCCCGTCTCCAGGGCTCCCACCAGCAGGCGGCAAACGGCGCGGGCTGAATGGGGAGTCAGGTGGAGTCCGTCGGTGTAGGCGATTCGCAATCCGTCCCGACGGCTGATCCGGAGCAGGTCCAGCAGCGGTAACCCCAATTCCCGGGCCGTGGCATCGGCTTCGTTGGGCGACTCGGGATCCGTCGGATTGCCCCGACCGGTCGGCAGTC
>JBDKKE010000048.1:0-7319 GCA_039796255.1 Verrucomicrobiota bacterium
ACCCGGTGAAGGAGAAGAAGCTCACCAACATGCGCTCGCAGGGCGACGGCAAGGGCATCCAGCTCAACGCCCCGCTCAAGCTCAGCCTGGAGCGCGCGCTGGAATACATCGACGTCGATGAGTACGTCGAGGCCACGCCCAAGAGCCTCCGCCTGCGCAAGAAGATCCTCGACGAGGGCCAGCGCAAGCGCTCGGAAAAGGGCCGTCAGATCCGCTTCGTTGCGGAGTGATCCTTCCTGACCCAAGGGGGGGCGCACGACGGCGTGCGCCCCCCCTTTTTTCTTTTTCGGTAGGGTCGTGTTCCACCCGCGACCCCAATTAATCCGCCCGCGTTTGTGGAGTCCAATACGGGGAATGAGGAAAGCCCGAGAGTCCCAGAGCGATTCCCCATTCTCCGACACCGCCATTGTCTGCTTTCCCAACCCTCCCCGCTCAATTCCCCCGCAACAGCCCGGGAAGACTCGCCAGGCTCACCTTGGACGCCTGCTCCCGGATCTGCGGCAGATAGGTCTCCTGCAGCGAGCGGCCCTGTCCGATCAGGGAATCGTAGAGCCCGCGCAGCTCAATCGCGCTGAACTGGCGTCCGCCGGCGTAGTATTGCCGGGCCAACTGCCCGAGGGCATAGGTGGTCACAAACGACAGCCCCGAGCTGGCCGCCTGCCCTCCGAGGCTGCGTCCGATGCCCCATGCCACCTGGCCGAGCACCCCCCGGGCAATCTTCTCCAGAAATCCCTCCACCACCTGGGAGGTCAGTCCCACCCCGACCGTGGCCAGCAGATCTTTAATGTGTCCCCGGTCCAGTTCGTAGCCGTAGGCGTGGCCGACCCGGTACACAAGACGCATCTGCAGCGGGACAATGGCCATGGTGGCCAGAGAACTGGGGAGCAGCTCCAGGGCGCCGGCCAGAATCGCCGTGTGCAGAATCCTTTGCTCCATTTCGGTATCCGACACGGTAGCGTTCCGCAGTGCGGTCTCCACTCCCAGCACCGGAGGCGCCACCGCCCCCGGCGACACCGGCACCGCCGAGGCCACCGTCCAGGTGTCCGTCTCGCGTTCCACCTCCCGGGCGTAGGTTTCGTCGAGTCCCAGCTCCGCGCGCAGGCCCGCCAGGAAGTGCTTCTCCTCAGCGGACAGCGTCTTGTCCGCCTCGCACACCGCCACGGCGGCCTCGTAGGCCGGAAGACCGGTCAGCGGCCCCCGCAACGCCCCGGCCAGTTCCCGAACCGTTCGGGCACGTTCCGTAGGATCGGAACTCGGTGTCGGAACCCCCTCCGAGTTGAATCGTTCCGCCACCCGGTGAAAGGCCTCCTGCTCCGCCGGGTAGGCGGTGCCATCGGCATAGGCGGCATGCAGGGCCAGACTGAGCAGGGCTTGTTGCTGGTCGAGGGTCATGGGTGAACAAATGGGTCTTCAGCTCGGAACGTCCCCCATTGAAGCCTAAACCGCTCGCAGAGCAACCCCCGCCCGCCCTCACCCTCCGTAGGGACGAGTTTCACGAGTCCCCATTTCCTCCCCTCCGGCGCTTCCCGGGTATCCTTACTCCACCTGCCCACCTTTGCGTCCTTCGTGTCGGTTCTTTGCGTGAGCCATAAAACGTCATCCCCTGATTCAAGGCGGGGTGACTCCCTGGTAGTTGAGTACTTCCAGCCCGCCTACCTGAACGGTCTGCACGCCGTATCCGGCCCAGAAACTGAGTTCGGCCGCTCCCGCCGCGTAGGCGGCCCTGGACTTGAACTTCACCGTCTTCAACTGCAAGTTGGCGTCGGTCAGGGTCACGGCGAGTTGTACGCTCTTCTCGAAGGCGCCACCGGCCTGCTCGAAGTTGAACATGACCTGCGCCCTGCCCGACACCGGGGCTACTTTCCGGATCCAAAAGCGGGCCAGCAGATTGTCGTTCGCGGCCACGGCCGCAGCAGTTTTCAAGGTCGAGCCCACCGTGAACACCTGGGCGGGCTTCTGGGTGGTGATGATCTCCAGGGCCTCTGGGAACGCCTCTCCGGTTACCGGCACCACTCGGACCCTCTGCCCGACACCGTACGGCAGGGCCTGGGCCAGCGGATTCACTGGCAGCACGGACGGCGCCCTGAGCAGGGGCACAATCTCACCGCTGGCCAGGCGCGATGAACCCAACTCGAAGGAGGATGCCTCGAAACGGATCCGCGCCAAAAAGTTTGCCTCAGGGGCGGGGTTGATGACCAGTTTGCGACCCGTCCCGGAAGCTCCGGCGGTTCCGGTCCAATCAGAAACCATAAGCGTGGAATTCGCATCAACCAGCGACGAGCCAGCAAATCGGAATGGCGTGGTGCCGGTTCCCAATTTCAGCGTGGCGCTTCCCCTCAGTTGGAGCGCGCCCAGCGTACCCGTGGCACCATTGAGAACAGCGGTGCCGCCCGAAAGACGCAGCGTAGCGGAGGAACTCACCACGGCATTGGCCGGGAACGTCAGAAAACCTCCGGCGACCTCGACTGCAGCCGCGCCGTTGATCGGGTCCACTCCAGAATTCAGGGAACCCCCGGTAATCGCCAGGGTTCCCGAAAACGGCAGGCTGCCGGGCCCAACGCCCGCTTCCATCCGGCCCGGTCCCTGTACCGTCAGTCGACTCGCCGCGGTCCCACCCAGTGCCCGCACCACCAGGGTGCCCGCGCCGGTGACGCTCAATGCGTGGGAATCCATTTCCAGCGCCGCGAGTGTGACGGTCCCACCCTCGATATGCCACGTCTGGTCGGAGGCCAGGCGGATGGGCACCTCCACCGTCACCGTGCCGGAGTTCAGCAGGGACAGGCCCCCCACTCCCAGATCAAGTCGTCCCCCCGCGCCCGCCGCCAGGTTGGCGTCCGGAGCGTCGGCGCCAAAGGTCAGGCTCCGTATTCCGAACACCCCATCAACGGTGCTGGTGACCGGCTCCGCCGCGGGACCGAAGGCAATGTCGATGAAGTCGAGTCCCTCGATCACGGGTACCGAGCCAGCGATCGCACTGGAATCCCAATTCGCGGGATTGCTCCACGCGCCGCCCGGACCGGAGCGGTTCCATCCGTAGGTGCCGCCCAGGCGTTCCTGCGGTGTGCCGCCCGGATCGATGGGACCACCCGCGCGCACCAGCCGGAAAAATCCGGGATTGCCCCCTGGCGACACACGGACCATCTGCACCCCGCCCTCCACTGCCGGGGTCACGCCAAACGGTTGCCACCCGACGGCGTTCAGCGCAGAAGCCGACTGGAGAACAGCCGAGGCCGCAGCAGGCCAGGAAAGAACGAGATCCGCCCCTTCGAGTTGTGCGGACAGTTCGAGTGGCCTGTCCACAGGGCCCGATACGAAAACCGCCAGGCGATTGGTGGCCCGAAGTCCCGCATAGGTGGTGATGATGTCGGTGGTGCCGGGGCTGAGCGCCGTCCAGCGCAGCGGATTCGACACATCGATAATCCCCGGCGGCTCACTCAAAACCTGCGCCTGACCCGGAGCGACAAACCGGGGAAAGAACCGGCCATCCGCGGTGCGAACCTGAATCTCCACCGGCAGTTCGGCGCCAACAGGCACGTTCAAATCCCTGGGGAAGACCTCCAGGCCGACGATGTTGTTCTCGCTCAATCCCTGGGTGGTCACCCGCACCGGCAGCAGATAAACCCGCGCACCGGTGGTCGAGAGGTAGGAAGCGTAGAGAACCACATCGCCCTCGAGCTCAGGATCCACGGTGACCGTGGCGCGAGTGGGATTGCCGACAAATTCGGTCACCTCCAGGCCTTCGCGGGTAAACCCCTCGGGCCCGTAGGCCACGGCCGACCAGAGAATCTCACCGGCGACCGGATATTCGGGAACATTGGGAAGCTGGAAACGATAGGTCCCTGCACCACCGCCGGCGGATCGCAAGGCACCGCCTAAGGGAGTGGGACCGGCACCCACCGGAATCGCCAGGGCCGCGAACCCATGGATCCCCTCGAGGATGTCTCGAGTCAGCAAGTCGGGCGGCACGAACCGTCCGAAGACCCGATCCGCCGCCGGGATGGAAGGATCCTGGTCGAGCGCCGCAACCACGTGCCGGGCAATGCTGACGGAGGCCGTTTCTCCCACGGTTGAATTCCACAGGAAGAGGGGTGGGGAATGGGAGATGGAAATATCCGTGGGATGCGTCCACACGTTCGCACCCGCCTGCTGATGCGGGCCGTGGGCACCCATGCTGTCGAAGTCCACCACGCCATCCGATCCGCGCGGGATCACCAGTCGGCCGCCGAGTCCGCCCGGAGTGGCGAGATTGAGGGCCAGATCGGCGGGCGTGTGATGGGCCGCTGCCGGCGGCAGGCCTCCATTGATGAGCGCCCTCACCAGATGAAACGGGGCGTGCCGATCCGGCTGCCAGGGACCGTCGGGATCGGGGTCGTTGAGTTCCTGAATCTGCCCGCCGAACGGATCGAACTTATCCTGCGCGGCGTCGGAAACGATCATTAACCGGGCGACCTCGGCAGGCAGGCTCGGGGCAAGGGCATCGTGCGCCCGGTCACCGAGACTTAGGAGGTAACGGAGCAGCCGGCTGCCGTTGTGGGGGGATCCGATGGTGACGACGCGGTGGAAACGACCGCGGTAAAAATTCGCCTCGTTGCGGAAGGGCTGGCCCACAAAATCGTTCGCCCGCTGGGAGCAGAGCATCCGTGTCAGCAGGCCCCCCTGACTGTGGGCCACAACATCGTGACGGGTAAAAGCCCATTCACGGGCCAGCGGCGCCATCGCCTGCTGGAACGACGCCTCCGCCAGTGGTGCCAGCACCCTCAATGGATACACGGTGTTTTCGTAAACGAAGAGGCGGGACACCGGGCCCAGATAGCCGTCGGTGGTGTCCGTCGCGTACCGGCACACCCGCACGAAGGAATCGTCGTCTCCCACCGAACCTCCGCGGGCCGCACTCAGAATGATCAATACCAGGGGATCCCAGTCGCCGCCGGTATTGTAGCCGTGGATGAGGGCAATGGGCGGATGCCGCAGCCGCAAGGATTGCGAGCCGTGGAGCGTGGCTTCCGCATCATCAGACACCACCTCCAGGCGAACCGACACTTCAGACGCATCCACCAGCCGCAATTCGTCCGCCGCGATGGGGGTGAGTTGGACCCAGGTGCGGGGTTGATCCACGGAGAGTTCGAAGGCCAGATTGGAGGTCCACTCATTTCCATGCCGAACCCGCAGGCGTCCCTCAATGCCCGTTCGGTCCAAAGATCCTCCCCCGGTGATTTCGGCGCGAACCCGGAATTTCTGCGGACCATCGCGGGCCCGGAGATCCGCCATGTGGGCGGACAACTCGATGAGCAGCGGCGTGACCCCGTCCGCCACCAGGCCGGAATGAATCTCGGGTTGGGCGGCCAGGACCGCGGGATCGGTACGCGGCTCCAGGGGTTCGTTGGGCCGGGTCCGGCCCAGGCGGATGCTTTCGGTGGTGAGGCCGTCGGCGGCAAGGCGCTGCAGATGGGTAACCACAGGCATCTGCGAGAGCAGCGCACGGACTTCGACGGCATCCATCGCGGTCCCCGCATCCGCTTCGTCCGCCGCCACCACGGACACACTAAACTCGCCGTGCTCGGAGACGTTGGTGGGGGTGAGGGAAAGGCGAAGATTGAAGACCCCGTTGGTCGGAAGCATCGGGGTGGTGAATCCGGCCGGTCCGGACAGCAGCGCCGTGAGATCCTGTTCACCGGCGAAATAGCGGCGGTGCCAGCCGGTTCCATTGGGAGTGCCGTTCTCCAGGGCGAGCAGGGTGAAGGAACGGGTCTCCCGGCCGACGTTCCGGAGCCGGACATCATACGCGGCCACCTCGTTGGATTTGACGAGCACGGTCTGAAACTGGGCTCCGGACGCGGTGGGAACCTGGAAACCGGCGATCGCATAGGCCGAGTCGGGTGTGCCGGCCCGCTTGATCAGGAGATCCGCTGACCGGTCCACCAGAGCAATCTCGGTCGAGGCGGGCGCGGACTCCACAACCGCTCCCGCGCGGAGCGCCTGCACCGCAACGGAGAACCGCACGGGGCCGGCATTGGTGGCGAGCAGGGTCCACGTGAATTGAGCGTGGCCATTCGGTGCGAGGGCCGGCACCTGGGGCGGCACCGGGCCGGTGACCAACTCGAGGCCCCCCTTGCCGGAGTACTCCAGGAGATCCCTGGGTGCCAGGACGGTGAGGTTCTCCCGGCTGATGTTGGTCACCGTGGCGGTCACGGTGAAGCGGTCCCCCACGGCCACACGGCGTGGCGTGGCGGCGAGATCCAGGGCTAGGACCGGAGTGAGCAGCACGCCATGAAGCAGATTGTCGGCAGTTCCCCGGACCACTCCCAGAATTTCGCCCCTGTCATTCAGTTGCCGGGGGAAAAAATTACCTTTGTAGCCGAGAGCCGCCCAAGGCACCTCCATGGGAAGCAGGGTCTGCCCATCCCACAGAGACAACGTCCCGAGCGACAATTCGGACCCGTAAACCAGGATCCATCCCGCGTTGTTGAGCAGCGCGCTGGTGGGGGGATCCGCCGGGGGCAAACGGGAAATCGATCCCGTCATTGAGGAACGCCAAAGCCCCCGCGCATCATAGCCAGCCGCATCGCCCCGGTCATCTACCACGCCGCCGTATGAATCCGGATCAATCTCCGGCTCGGGCAGACCCGTGCCCTTGACGCTCACGATCCGAGCGCCGCTGGTGCCGACCACCGCCAAGGTCTGAGTGTACTTCGTGGTGCTGGGGAAGTTGATGCACTTGTCCAGACTCTTGGTCAGAAAGGTCCCGTTGCGGCTGGCGGCGGCGGGAACCAGAGTGCTCAAAGAATTGTTAAACCCTTCATTGGGCCCACACTCCGGAAATTCGGCCTCGCCGGGGACGGAAAGGAACTGACTCCCGCGAAACAGGCCCTGCAGGGACACGAAGGGTCGGGTGGAGACCAAATCGTAGGAAAGGTCCGAGGCCCCGACCGGCTTGATCATAACATCCACGCGGCCCCAGGGCATCCCGTCGCTGGTCACGCCTCCGGCCACAAATCGTTGTCGAGCCTCCCGATCATTGGATGGCGTCACGCCCGGAAAAATTGCTCCTGGCTTGTAGGCAAAGACCGAATCAAAGACGGATTCGCCGGCCACGGAACCCCGCACCAGGACGGCCCATTCGGTTTCCGGCGCATTCGGAGAATGGGGCAGCAGTGTCTGGCCATAATAGATACCGTCATCGGAGAAATTGAGCAGGGTCAGGGTGGTCGTACGGGCGGATTGAGGCAGGTCATTAAAGCCAGCGGGCAGGCCATAACGAGCCGCCGGCAGCCAATATCCCAGCGGGGTGACCGTGGAATTGCGCCCATACAGAACTTCAC
>JBDKKE010000049.1:0-4599 GCA_039796255.1 Verrucomicrobiota bacterium
CGCGATCTGGTGGTGGATGCGCCCACCGACGCTCCCAGCGCCCCTTCGGCCCCACTGGTGGTCGTGGCGGCAGAACCCGCGGCGGTCCCGTTTGCGGTCCCTGTCGTCGGGGCCACGGTCGCCTCCTTCGACCTGAAGGCGGTCTCGGCGCCGCCCATCCTCTCGGCCCCCGGCACCTCGGCGTCGGCACTTCCGGTGATCGCCGCACCGAGCGTCCTACGCTACGGCGAACGGGGAGCCCGCGGTGACCTCCCCTGGCCTGGCGTGTCCGACTATCCTCCCGAGGCCCGTGATCGAAAGGAAATCGGGGACGTTATCCTGGTGGCCGTGGTCACCGCGCAGGGCGGATTACCCGCCGAAGTCATCGTGGAGAAGGGTTCCGGATCCACCTTTCTCGACACCCATGCCCGGGAATGGGTCCGCAAACGGTGGAAGTTCTTTCCCGGGAATCCCCAGCGATGGCGGTTCATGTTCTCCTACGAACTCCCCGGCGTCTCCCGTTAACCCTCTCCCCACTCCGTTCTAGAATCACTCCCCTCCGGCCACTGCCCCCTCCCCATCCTATGCTCCTCGCCAATGGCTTCATTGACCTCGTCAAACATGGCGGTCCGATCATGTATCCCATCCTGCTGGTGGCCCTCGTCGCCCTGGCGGTGGTGGGAGAACGGACCTTCTGGTGGATCCGCGAAGGAACCCGCCAGGACCCCGCAACCCTCGAGAAAACCCTGGCCGCGATGGAGAACGCCGACTTCCTGGGGGCAGTCGAGGTGTCGGCCAACTCGCAGGATCCGGTCGTTCGCATGATCCATCGCGGGCTCAGCCACGTCAGCGGATCGCTGGTCGGGGCGCTGCAGGTCGCCGCCGGATCCGAAGTCCGCCGTGCCGGCCGCTTCATCGTCCTCATCGACACCTGCATCACGCTGGCCCCCCTTCTCGGTCTGATCGGCACGGTCACCGGCATCATGAGTTCGTTCGAAGCCGTCGGCAGCAACGATCTGGCAGTCACCGCAGTCTCCGGCGGCATTGGTGAAGCCCTGATCGCCACGGCCTTCGGACTCGGCATCGCCGTGTTCTGCCTACTGCCGTACAATTACTTCAACGAACGCCTGGCCCGCCTGCAATTCGATCTGGAGACGGCGGCCACCAATGTGGAGGTCATGGTGACCAAGGCGCGCAATTCCGGCTTCGACACGGTGATCCTGCGTCGTGACAACCTGGCGAGGAGCCAGCGCTAATCCATGGCCGGAGGCGGTCATGCAGCAGCGGCGGCTGGACCGAGGTCGCGGTTCTGTCCGAGCCCCACGCGTCGGCGGGCGCGCATCGAGATCATTCCCCTGATCGACGTGATGTTCTTTCTGCTCGCCTCGTTCATGATGGTCAGTCTGTCGATGCAGAAGTCGCAGACCCCGAAAATGGACCTCGCCGTCGCCACCATGTCGCGGCCCGACTTCAAACCCGACATGTTCAACATTGCCGTGGAACGCAACGGCAACATCAGCGTCGGAAAGACCAACGTAACCCTGGCGCGCCTCGACGAAATGCTGGCATCCGCCGGACGCGTCGCCCACGGCACCAACGTTCCCATTTTCCTCACCGGCGACCGCGAGGCGACTCATGAATCCATCACCCGGGTGCTGGACCGTGTGCGCCGGGCCGGGTTCCTGCGAATCGCCTTCACTGTGGAGGCTCCCAGGAGTCGGTAGGTATCCGCTGCCCGCATGAAGTTCTCCCCTCCAGGTTCCCGGAAACGGGCCCGCATCGAGATCATCCCGCTCATCGACGTGATGTTCTTCCTGCTGGCCTCGTTCATCATGGTCAGCCTGCAGATGCAGAAGTTGCAGACACTGCAGATGGATCTGCCAAGCGCGGTGGCAGCGAGCCGGGATCGAAAACCGGAGATCGTGAATGTGGACATCAGCGACACCGGGGATCTCCACGTGGACGGTCGGTTGCTCAACCTGGTCGAACTGGAGGGCCTGGTGAAGGACCGCCTCCAGGTCAACGCCCGCATCCCCATTTACCTGCGCGCCGCCCCCAAGTCCCGGCACGGTCGGGTCCTGGAAGTGCTGGACGCCGTCAAGGCCGTGGGGGCAACCAAGGTCTCCTTCGCCATTGACCCGCCCAGGGAAGGCGCCTGATCCAGGGATCTGCCGACTGTCGCGGCACACCGGGAGGCTTGGACGGGCGGCAATTCCGCCAACGACGCCCAAGGTTCACCACCGCCCCCGAGAAATTGGGAGACGATCAGTATTTCGGGACCGAATGATCGATCTGGTCCGCCCAGGCCTCGATGCCGCCCTGCACCGACTTGACGTACTTGAATCCCTGTTGGCGCAGGTACTCCAGGGCCTTCATGGAACGTTTGCCCGACTTGCAGTGGATGTAGATCTGCGAGTTGGGATCCAGCTCCGTAAAGCGCTGCGGAAGCATGCTGAGCGGAAACAGCGTCACACCGGCCACCCGGGCGATCTGGTACTCGTCGGGCTCCCGGACATCAATCACCCGGATGCCCAGCGCCGGCGTCGTGAGCGCCTTCTGCATGTCCTGTACGGTGACTTCGTCCGGATTACGTCCGGTGTTCACCGGTTCGGGCAGCACCCCGCAGAACTGGTCGTAGTCGATCAACTCCGTGACGGTGGGATTCTCACCGCAGACCGGACACTTCGGATCCCGGCGCAGCTTCAACTCGCGGAACTTCATGTCCAGCGCGTTGAACAGCAGCAGGCGTCCGATGAGGGTGCTCCCCTTGCCCAGGGCCAGCTTCAGAATCTCCGTCGCCTGAATGCAGCCCACAATGCCGGGCAACACCCCCAGCACACCGCCTTCGGCGCAGCTCGGCACCATGCCCGGGGGCGGGGGTTCGGGATACAGGCAGCGGTAGCAGGGCCCGCCCAGGTGCGGCGCAAAAACGCTGGCCTGCCCCTCAAAGCGGAAGATCGAGCCATACACGTTCGGCTTCTTCAGCAACACACAGGCGTCGTTGGTGAGATAGCGGGTGGGAAAGTTGTCGGTGCCGTCCACCACGATGTCGTACGGCCGAATCAGATCAAAGGCGTTCTCCGAGGAGATGCGCGTCTTGTAGAGCTCCACCTCGACGTTGGGATTCAGGGCCAGAATGGAGGCCCGGGCCGAATCAGCCTTGGACGTGCCGACATCGGCATCCGAATGGAGAATCTGCCGCTGAAGGTTCGAGTAGTCGACCGTGTCGAAGTCGACGATCCCCAGCTTCCCAATGCCGGCGGCCGCCAGATACATCGCGATGGGGGATCCCAGCCCCCCCGCCCCCACGCACAGCACGGACGTGTTGCGAATCTTGCGCTGCCCAGCCATGCCGACCTCCGGAAGGATCAGGTGACGCGAGTACCGGCGGATTTCCTCGTTTGTAAGTTCGACCATACGAAAGGGCGGACAGCCTAGGAGGGACCACGGCAGCGGCAAGGGAAGTTTCGGGATTGGTCCGTGGTCGTTGGTCCGTGGTCGTTGGTCCGTGGTCCCGATCCTTTCTGTGGAGTGACGCGATAGAGGCGGACGGGATGGTTGGTCCACTGCGGATCGGTGAACCGGGACGTGCCGGCGGTGAGGGGGTTGGTGCTCACGGCCGTCCAGATGGGGGGAGACAGGACCGGGCTGGCTTCCACTACGACGGCCGCGTGGGTGGCCCAGGAGATGAGGAAGCCGAACCCGTCGGCCGCCGGTCCGAAGCTGGGGTCACTGCTCTGCTGAGGATCATTCAGTACGGCAGCGACCCGAGGCGGACCTGACCGCATCCACTACGGACCGGCCGCCGGCGCGGGGCTCAGCGCGTTTGGCCTATGGCGGCGTGCTGTAATGTAAGGCGCACGTGACCGCATGGGTCACCCGTCACCCGCCACTTCGACACCCACTTCCCGCCGCTGACCAACGTCGGCAGCTACGGGGTGGAGTTGGCCACGCACCAGAGGGCTTCCTGGGTGCGCAGGAAGATGTCGCCATGGGAAAGGGCCAGGGTGGAGTTGGACGGTTCACCCACAGGGTTGATCGAGACCACCTCGAACTTCGGACCGGCCCGCAGAACCACCGTGTCGCCGGACTGGTTGACCAGGTACAATCGGTCCTCCACCAGCACCGGCGACGCCCAGGTCTGGGCACTGGCGCCGGTGGACGGCAGGCGCTCTTCCCAGACGGTTTTTCCGGTCGCCAGTTCCACGCACTGCCCGAACCCGTCGGTCAGGGCCGCATACACATGGCCATCGCGGATGATGGGCGACCCGATGCAGTGCTTCTTCAGGCGCTGCTGGTAGACCAGTCGCTTGCTGGTGACGTCTCCGTTCCCGCCCGGCTTGATAAAGATCCCGCTGCCGAAGAATCCCCCGTACATTGCCACCGTGCCCTCGCCGAGGGTTGGGGAGGCGTAGACCAGGGGATTCATGCCATCCGCACTCCACAGTTCGCGGCCAGTGCCCGGATCAAAGGCCCGCAGTTTGTTGACCGCCGGAAGAAGAATTTCCTGGCGGCCAGCCGCTGAAACGACCAGCGGCGTGCTGAAGGTGCCGATCATGCCGTCCTTCTGTCCGGCAAAACCGTCGAAGCGCTCTGACGGCTGCTCCTCCTTCAGCGGAA
>JBDKKE010000050.1:0-4730 GCA_039796255.1 Verrucomicrobiota bacterium
GCGGCTTCTTGGTCATTGGGCGGACCTTTGGGTTTGAGCGTACGCTGCCAGTAGCCGGTGACACGTCGAGGCTCCGATGTCGAACGCCTTCGCGGTGTCTCTTAGAGAGTGAACCCGTCGAAATTCTGCCATGCTAGGAACATCGGCCCGAACTCGGGGACGGCCCACCCGGCCTGTGGCTGAACGGAGAGACTCCCTGATCCGATCACGGCGTTGAGCGTTGTGTGCGTTCCTGATGAACCCTAGTAGCTGAGCCTGCCCATGATCCAGCCCAAGCCAGGGTTCTTCAAGAATCCGCGTTTGAATCCCCAGTTCCGCCAGGGTTGCGAGTTGCTGGACCCAGGACCACACGCCACCGGGAATGTCACTGAGGCGGGTCAGCCGAACCTCTGTGGCCGTCCCGTGGTGAGCAACCGACAAAAGCCTATGCCAGAGGGGCCGCCTCAGACTAGTGGCGGTGGCATCGAAGGTCTCAACGACGGAAGCACCGTCAACTCGGATAGAATCAACCAGCGATCTACGATCAGAGTCGCTGGCGATGAAGAGCAGGCATTTTGTCATGGCTAGTATAACTGCGAGCCCGTGAGACTGATCCTTTATTCTCGAATTCTGGCACGAGCCATGTTGCTGTAAGAGCACACAGGAAGCAGCGACGGGCATCGACGAGGTTTCACTTCCTCGATCCAGGCGGACCAGATTGCCCCCACGTTGGAGGCTGAAGCTTGCCTGTCCCGCCAGTTCACCCGACAGACCGTAAAGAGCCCACCACTCGCCAACTGAACAGCCAGCAAGTGCCTCGGCCTCCACCACCTCGTTTTCCGCATGGGAAGGCATATCGTCACCTCGATGGTCTCAGTACCGACCTGGGTGGGGATGTACTGGGCCCGTGAGGCAACTGATGCGATGTCATGTGGGTCAGCTTCGTGGAGTACCAGAGGTATGAAGTGCGCTGTCTCGCTGTCTGGCTGGCCACGCCCTCACACTCGGCCAGCCCATGGCTCAGCAGCTCTTCATTCGTGGGCTTCCCGGCCCAGCTTCAGAAAATCCACTCTTGGGCGATCTGTTGGAGATTCGCCACTCGGCTCATGACTCCTCCTCGAAGGCCCGAGCTAGATAGTCGTCGTCGCCGACCACCTCATCGGGTTCTCTTGGCTCATTTCGTGATGAAGCCATCTCTTTGGCCACTGACGGCGGCACGGCCGTTACCCATGCGGGGATTCCTTGGGCCATCGCTTTGGCCCCCGCTTCAGCTTTGGTGCTTCTGAGGTGAATGGCGTAGAGAGAGAGTCGGATGTTGAGGGCCTGGTCGATTCGAGTGTTGAAGTTCTTCATGACGAATGGAGGTTCACAAGTGGATCTTCCCCGAGAAGTCTCAGAAGAATGGCGTGCGGGAGTTCTTGAGCAGAAAACTGAACGACAATTGAATGGCCCTGAAGTGGGCTGTTTGGGCAGGAAGCGGCATCAGGTCCTTGGAGTTTCTCGTTTTCGGGGGAGCCTTCCGGTTGCGTGTGAGGGTTCAGTTCACGAGGGGTGGAGGGTCTGCCGTTGCGTCACCATAGGGGTTGTGAACTCCTCTGACGAGAAGGGCCACGGGGGATATGAGCCCATCATCATGGATGGCGATCTGCGCTAGCGCCTTTAGGAATTCAACGTGATGCGACCGCTCTTGAACTATTTTGTACTCACGACTGGTTATGAAATGCCGCGTGCATCTACGCGACGTGGCCTGCATCGAACTGTCGACGTAGATCGATATTCACCTGTCAGATCTTGACAGGATCGCTACGCGTGGTCATCCTCCTCCCTGTGAGCCCTACCAAGCATGTTGCGAGACTAGATCGCTCCCAGATCAGCCCGAATGCGAGCAAGACGCGAATGGTTCTTGCGGCGGCCTTTTGTCGTCGTCTGTCTGTGACCCCCCTGAACGCTGAGATTTTCTTGGCGATGAGGACGACAGATGCACGACCACCAGGACCTACGCACCACAGCTGAAATAGCGCGCTACTACCGCGTGCACCCGGACACGGTGAGGAGATGGGTTGCCCTGGGTGCGCCTTCCATTCCGCTTGGAAATCGATTGCGCTTCGAGGAAGCAGCCCTGCGTCAGTGGCACCTGAAGCGATCGCTGCGAGGATCTTTGTCACGGAGGCGACCGTGAGTATCTCCGTCGAGGAGCTCTTGGCCGAGATGGAACCTGAGCTATGCCCTCTGATGGTGGGTACACCTACGCGCTACTCCCCCACGATTGACCCACGTTGCATACGTTTGCCGGAGTACGACCTGGCAAATAGGGATCTTTTGCCGCCTCTAGGCAGCACTTGGGACGCCGAAAAGCGTCAACAAAATGCCGTGATCGCGCAGCTCCCTAGGAGGCTCCAGCGGCTCGTAAGGAGGGTCCGACAGACTCATTTCCGCCAGACCCTCCTCGACATAATCAACGTAGAGGTGAGGTGTCTAGCCGCAGCGGACGGGCGCGTCTTTCAATTTCAGGAAACGGCATACGAGCCCAGCGTCGATCTAAGAAAGTACTGGTCCACTATCGCCGATAACTCGGTGATCACTCGACGCCTCTATGACGAGGCAAAGACGAAAACTGCCCAAGCTGCCTACGACCAGACTTGGTTCGCTGCGAGGGCCCCGCAGGAATTCTCGCCGGTCAAAGAGCTGCCGTTTGATGGGCGCATGGAGGCAGCGTCGTGGGCGGGGCTGACCACAAGGACCCTGCCGCACCGTCCCCCCGAGGGATTGCTGCTGGCAATTGCAAAGTGGTTCTGGCGGCGGCACGGCAACGCTCCGGAAAAAAGTCTGCTCGTCTTGGATTGGGGCGCCGGGAATTCGCCATTTTCCCGGGCCCTCGTCGTCACGAACCCGAGTGTCGTACCCGCCGATGTGAGCGACATGACATTCGAAGTCGAAACCGCCAAGAAGGTACACGGCGAACGTCGCTGGATTGCTGAAACTGAAACCACCGACGGTATTTGGGTCGATGAAGTCGAGATGATGGGGGAGCCCTCTGAGGTACCCATCGTGAGACACCGATACGCAGCAAGCGCTTCCAGTGACCGCTACGACCTGCTGCTCGTCCAGCTGCCGCCTCCCTGTGTTGCTCGCGGTGGACACCGCGATTGGCATAAGGATCGAGGCTCGTCCGAGGTTGCTCGAGTCTTGCTTCCTGATTTGGGCCGTTTAGGTCCGCGTCGGTGGAAAGCGTCAGTCACGCGCATACTCCCAACGCTCTGTTCTGCGATGGCTGACGCTGGAGATATTGTCGTCTTGGTGCCGCTGTTTTGTGTCGGTACCACCGAGCCTCTCGAGGCGACTGAATCAGTCGTAGCTGCAGTTACAGGCGCAGGCCTGACTACGTCTCGAATGGTCAAAGTGACCCAGCCATCCTCAGCTGAGTGCTGGATGTGTCTCGTCGCTAGTCAATCCGGAGTGGAGGCGCGTCACGACGCCTACCTGGACGAGGACCCGACGAGCCTCTTGCGGGAGTTGGAGGCATGAAACCCAGTGCACCACAGAAGGGACTTCCGAGGGCGGCTGACCCACGGGACGCGCTAAAGCTGCTCTACGATCCCGACCTGCTCTCCTGGGCAGCTGACCCCCACCAGAACCCCCACTGGCATCATGCACGGTCGACGACCACTGGTGCTGACCGCCTCAGCGTCGAAAATGCATTCCGGGGATACGGAGCCACCCAGAAGTGGGCGGAGAGGGCTCTGGAGCTGCTCCGTCGCCCGCTACATGAGATGGAGGAGGCAGCTCCGAAGCTGAAATCCACCAAAGTCCCAAAGCAGCAACCGTGGGACCCCAAGTTTGACACCAAGAAGACCCGAGTCATCTACGTGCCATGCGTCCTCAGGAGGGTAATCTCGGCCCACCTAGCCTACATTCTGACAATCACTTCAAAAAATGCGATATCGACGGCGGCCTGGGCTTACATACCAGGCCTCAGAAACCCCGTCCCGGAGCTGACGCACAAGGTTGCAGAGGGCTTCAAGGGGGCTGACCGCTTCCATGCAAAGCTCGATATTAGGGATTGTTTTAATTCGCTCAGCTGGAAGCACCTGCGGAAGTCACTGCTAAGGCTTGGGTACCCGGAGCAGTTTGTCTCCGTGTTGATGATTTTCGTCTCGGTACCAGCCGTAGAGCGGAGGGGGTCACGCTGGGTCACTATCCGGCGCACCAAGGGAGCCGCAGCGGGGCTACCCGAGAGCGGAATCTTGCTGAATTTGCTCCTGGCGGAGATAGACGAAAAGATCCTGAGGGACTGCGGAGTCCAGTACGACCGCTACAGCGACGATCTGATCATCAGGGGTTCGACGAAGTCCGCTGTCAGTGTCGCCGCGACGACTTTCTGCCACTGGGCGTGGACGCATGGGCTTTCGCTCAAGGGAGTCACCAGGGGCACGGACCTGGCCCTATTGGTTACGGACGTTCGGGAGGCCCCCCTAGAACTCCTAGGCGTCCTTATTGACGAGCACGGTGATCGTCACATTCCGCAGAGCAAGGTGGACGACCACTTGGCCACGCTGGCCTATCTGGGAGCCATCGCCTCACAGGGCCGTGAGAGCGTGGTGGGCACGTCCAAGTACGCCGGCGGTCGAGCCTCGAAAGGCCTTCAGATGGCCGACCAGGACGACCTAGAGGCGGTAGTGTGGGGGACCCATCGCTACTGGTCCCGATTTAATCGAGCTGAGGCCGACGAACTCCTCGCGGCTGGACTTTCT
>JBDKKE010000051.1:0-3422 GCA_039796255.1 Verrucomicrobiota bacterium
TCTCGGCCTTCATGCGCATGCGTTACCAGCGATCCTGGGAGGGACAACTGACCACCCAGGTGCGGTTGGAGCACGTCGTCTGGGGGGAATTGCTCTGGGCGGCCACCCTGGCCACCTGCTACGCGGTGATGGTGTGCCTGGTGCTGCTGGGCTTCGGCGCGGCCGGAATGCTGCGCCTGCACTGGGGCTGGCTGCCGCTGGTGATTCCCCTGCTGTTTCTCGCCGCGCTGGCGTTTTCGGCGGTCGGACTCTTGTTCACCGCCCTCCTGCCCAGCATTGACCACATGGGACTGCCCTTCTTCCTGGTCATCCTGCCGCTGGGCTTCGCCAGCAGTACCTATTTCCCGCTGCCGGACGTCCCTTGGCTGCTTGCGGTGGTACAGGTGAATCCGCTGAATCATCTCGCCGAGGGGGTCCGGTCGCTACTGCTGTCGGGGCGTCCCACGGGGCATTTGGCGGCCGCTGCCGTGCTCAGCGGACTCATGCTCCTCGTGCTGGTGCCGATCGATTTGCGATTGCTCCGCCGGCGGGTGCTGGGGGATCAGTGATTCCGAAGTGTTGTTTGCCCGACCAAATCAAATTCTGTCTTCCATGAAATACCTGCCTCCGATCGCCGGCGTCCTGCTCGGCCTGCTGTTCATCGCCTCCGGATTGGTCGTTCTCCTGAAGCTGGTGACCATGCCGGCCGAGGCGGCGGGCAGTCCCGCCGCCCACTTCATGAGCGCCTTGGGGCCTACGGGCTATATGAGTTTCATCAAGGTGCTGGAGGTGCTCGGCGGGGTTCTGGTGGCGGTTCCCCGCACCCGGCGACTGGGCCTGCTGGTGCTCGGCCCCATCATTGTGAACATCCTCGCCTATCACCTGTTTGTGATGGGAGGGAAAGGACTGTTTCAGCCTCCCCTGCTGATCCTGGTCGCCCTCGCCACCTACCTGCTCTGGGTGGAGCGAAAGGCGTTCCTGGCGTTGGCGCTGCGGCGATAGGCGATAGGCGATAGGCGAAGGGGGGCCAAGTTCCTTCTTCATCCCTCCCCGGTCCTCCTTCATTGTTCGGCCATGTCCCCGTTTCGGAGAGCTCTCGCGGTTCTGGCTGTGGTCGTCGCGGCATTGCCCCTCGCCGCGCGGGACACCCCCAACGCACCACCGCTTTCCGGACAGGATTTGCTCAAGACGGATATCCTCGGGGTGTTTGCGCATCCGGACGACGAAACCGGCGCGGCAGGGACCCTGGCTGCCTATGCGCTGGGCAGGGGCTCGGTGATCGCCCATGTCTACTGCACCCGGGGCGAGGGCGGAGGCAACATGGTGGGAACCCAGGGCGGACCGGCCTTGGGCATCCTGCGGGAGATCGAGCTTCGGCAGTGCCTGGCCACCCTGGGCGTGCGGCGGTGCTTCTTCCTGGATCAGACCGATTTCGCCTACACCGAAAGCCTGTCGGTGACGCTGGAGAAATGGGGGTATGAGGAAACCCTCCGGCGGTTGGTTCGCCACGTGCGGGCCCTGCGTCCTGAAGTCATCCTGACCATGAATCCTGCGCCGACGCCCGGTCAGCATGGCAATCACCAGGCGGCGGGTGTGCTGGCGATTGAAGCCTTCGATGCGGCGGGGGATCCGACGCGATTTCCTGAACAACTGCGAGGGGAGGGGTTGTCCGTTTGGCAGCCCCGCAAGCTCTACTACGGCGGGCCGGCGGGTACGGGTGCCACAGTGGATCTCTCACAACCCGTCCGGGAGGGGCGCAGCGCGGGCGATGTGGCGGGCGAGGCGCTGGCCGCCCACCGGTCGCAGGGATTCGGCGCCTTTGCCGGATCCCCCTGGCTGCGTCGTCCGCAGAACTGGACTCTGGTGAAGAGCGTCGTGCCGTTTGCAACGGACGAGAGCGACCTGTTCCGCGGTTTGCCGGTCGCGGATGGCTCGCCGATCCGGGTGATCGCGGAAGGCGGAAACCCGAAGCCCGTCGGACCGGAAGTGCGCTTCATTTCGCGCCCGGCGGTGGAATGGTTTCAGCGGTGGGTTAAGGAGCAGCAGATTGAATCCGTAGCCGCCCGGTTTGTCGCCGATGTTCCCGTGGTGGCGGGGGAGCCCAATGGGCTGCCCTTGGAGGTGCTTGCTCCGGGCGGGGTGACCACGCCTTTCCGCATCGCCTTTCAGGCTCCCGAGGGATGGGACGTGAGTCCCGCGGTTCTGGAGGTTCCCGTCTCGTCCCAGTCGTCCCAACGCTTGCAGGTCCGGGTCACGCCACCGACGGGTCTGCCTCCCGACGGTGAGTTGATTGCCACAGCAATGGTGGACGGAAAGGAGATCCGCACCTCCGCACGGATGCATCCTGTCCCGCACCTGCAGGTTCCCCGGGTGACGAAAGGTCTGCCGATGACCGATGCGGAGTCCGCTCCGGGATGGGGCGCGCTTCCGATTCATTCCATCGACACCGCCCGCACCTGGCAGGGCACTGTCACCAATGCCGCGGACTGCAGTGGCGCGTTCCGCTTCGCCCACAATGGGACGCTGCTCTTTGTAGAACTGCGTGTGCGTGACGATCATGTGGTCAGCAACATTGCGACCAATGACATTCGGGGACATTGGCGAAGCGATTCGGTGGAATTGTGCTTCGATCCGAAGGGGGGTGGGGAGCACACGCTGGGCACCTTCAAGATCGGCATCTTCCCGTTTGACGCCGCGGGACGCGTCCGTGCTGCGCGGGATGCCGATGCCCGTCCAGGTTTGGCGGAGGAGACTACCCCGGGGACACGGCTGGTTTCGTGGAAGACCCCGGACGGCTACGTGATTCGCGCGGCCATTCCCCTCGCCGAAATTGGGATCACTCCGGGTGCATCCGCCCATCGCCTGGGCATCAACGTGCTGATCTACGACGGCGACAAGACCGATGCTGCTCCGGGGGAGAACATCAACCGCAGCCGTCTTGCCTGGTCACCGCGACCCGGAGTGCAGGGGCGTCCCGAGGATTGGGGACGCGCAGATCTTGAATAGGAATAGGGCGCATCGCGGGTAGGGCGAGGTGGGAAGGGGAAGGTGACTTCCCGGTCCATCCGAGCGACTGCAGTACCACGCACCTCCGGTTCCCGGCGATCGGGGGAAGCCACCCGATCCGCCCGTAGCGCATCGGCGCGTGCCTCGACCCTTGCGGCAGGTGTCGGGGTGGGGGAGGGTGATGCCTGCCGGGATTATGAGCGGATATCGCGACTGGGGTGGCCCCTCCGAAGAGCATCAGCCTGTCACCTACTGGGGTGGGCATCCCATCTATGCCTGCCATCTGATCGTCATCGTTTACTGCGTCCTGATGATCGTTACGGCGGTGCTCGGCTCCGCCATCGACCCGGTTCTGGACGTCCTGACGTTCTCGAGTGCGAAGGTTCTCGATGGGCAGGTTTGGAGGATCGTCACCTACGGTCTTTTCAATGGACCCA
>JBDKKE010000052.1:0-11633 GCA_039796255.1 Verrucomicrobiota bacterium
AAAATAAAGGTCTGAGAGTCGCCCGAATTGGGGATGCCGCCCTGACCCTTCTTGACGCGCTCAGGCGGGGCCCCTCAACTGGCGTCCCGTTTCCCGTGCCATGTATTCCAATCTTTCCGCCGCGTTTCTTGCGTCCGTAGAACAGCATCCAGACAAGACCGCCCTTTTCTGGGGATCCGATCAGTACTCCTACCTCTACTTTGCCCGCCAGGCGGCCTGGATCAGCCAGGAACTGACACATCGGCATGGGATTCAACCCGGCGACCGGGTGGGTATCTGGATGCGGAATCGTCCGGAATTCGTGTCAGCCCTGCTCGGCATCCTGGGCGCCGGCGCAGTGGCGGTACCCATCAACAATTTCCTCAAGGCGACCGAGGTGGGCTACCTGCTGACCGATGCCGGAGCCCGGATGGTGCTCGCCGATGCCGCCCTTTCCGAAACAGTGGCTGCGGCCGAAAGCCCATCGCTGGTCCTGTTGACGGCGGAGGAGTTTCCCCTGGACGCCCCGATGGATCCCGGCTGGGCCCCGATGGACCGTGTCGCGTCAGACCTGGCGGTCCTGATCTATACCAGCGGAACCACCGGACATCCCAAAGGCGCCATGCTCACCCACGGCAACCTGCTGCACAACGTCGAGTCGTGCCGTCAGATTCTCCGGGTGGTCGATGTGGATCGCTTCATCCTGATGCTGCCGATGTTTCACAGTTTCATGCTGACCGTTTCGATCCTGCTGCCGCTGCTGACCGGCGGATCGATCGTGCTGATTCGTTCGCTGCATCCGCCCAAGACCATGCTGGAGGAGATGCTCATGAACCGGGGCTCGGTGCTGCCGGCCATGGCGCAGGTGTTCCGGATGCTCTCTGGTTTGCCCAAGGGCATGGAATTGCCGCTGCGTCTCTGCGTCAGCGGTGCGGGGCCGCTCCCGGCCGAGATTCTGCGCGGATTTAACGAGCGGCACCCGGGAACACCCCTCATCGAAGGCTATGGGCTCAGTGAGGCGAGTCCAGTGGTCTCGGTGAATCCGGTCCAGGGGCCGTGGATCGCCGGCACCATCGGCATTCCCATTCCAGGGGTGGAGATCAGCATTCGCGACGGACTCGGCCGACCGGTGGAGGACGGTGTGGATGGCGAGCTCTGGGTGCGCGGGGGCAATGTGATGGCCGGCTACTGGAATGCCCCGGAGAAAACCGCGGAAACTCTGGTGGACGGATGGCTGCGTACCGGTGATATCGGGAACCGGCGTCCGGACGGCTATTTCGTGATCACCGACCGACTCAAGGACATGCTGAAGCCCAATGGCATCAACGTGTATCCCCGGGAGATTGAGGAGGTCATTTATCAGTTTCCCGGAGTCCGTGAGTGCGCCGTGGTGGGTGAACCCGACGAGCGGCGGGGCGAGCGTCCGGTGGCCTTCATCGCTGTGGACGAGGGAAGCATCGTGGATGAGAAGGCGCTGCTGGCCTTCCTCAAGGAACGGCTCGCCGACTACAAACTCCCGCGCCGGGCCATCTTCCTGCCCACCCTGCCGCGGAACGCGACCGGCAAACTGCTCAAGACCCACCTGAGGGACCTGCTGCGAGCCGGAACCTGAGGCTCCCCGCTCAAGCGCCGGAGATTCTGCCGCCCCGGCGAGGATCAACCGCCGGCAACGATCTGGACGATTTCCAGCCGATCTCCCGGATTCACCATCCGCCCGGGAAATTCCGACGGCGCGACGGGTTCGCCGTTGAGTTCGACCACCACGCTGCGCGGACGGAGTTCCTGTTGTTCGAGGAATTGAGTCAGACTGCAGGGAGCCGGAAGCGCGACCTCGCGTCCGTTGGCGGTCACGGTCATGGGCGAAGAATACGGATTGCCGGCAGACGGGCAATCCGTTGGTGCGGAGAAGGCAGGCGGCGACTATCGGCTAGCCCGCCCGGGAATGAGTCCCCATGCTGTCCGGATGCGTTCCATGACCGGCTACGGCCG
Organism: Verrucomicrobiota bacterium; assembly: GCA_039796255.1. Taxonomy (GTDB): domain Bacteria; phylum Verrucomicrobiota; class Verrucomicrobiia; order Limisphaerales; family UBA9464; genus UBA9464. The sequence goes on from JBDKKE010000052.1 coordinate 1,969, forward strand.
GGGAGAACAGGTCCATAACGGAACCCGGGTCGTCATCGAGCTCCGCTCGGTGAACCGGCGCCAGGCGGAGGTCAGTCTTCGTCTACCGTCGGAATTGGAGGCCCTCGAGGGAAGAATCCGCGACGAACTGCTCAAGGCGGTTGCCCGCGGTCGGGTGGAGGCACGGGTGTTCCTGGAGTTGCCGTCCGAAGCTTCGGGATCCCGGGTCAACAGCGCACTGGCCGCCGCCTATGCCCGGGAACTGACCGATCTGTCCGCACGTCTCGGCCTCACCGGAGGAGTGACACTCGACGCCGTGCTGCGCTGCCCGGGTGTGCTCCAGACCTCCGCCGGCGAGGCGGATCCAGAGATGCTGTGGAAGGTCGTCGAGCCTGCGCTCCGCCAGGCTCTGGATGCCTTCAACGTCATGCGCGACCGGGAGGGAGGTGCCCTCGCCGCCGATCTCTCCGCACGCATTGCCGAATTGCGACTCGCAGTGACCCGAATCCGCGCGCAGGCGTCCGGCGTCGTCCAGCGGTATCGCGACCAGATGCTGCAGCGGATTCGTCTGGCGGGTGTGGACGGCATTTCCTCCGACGACGAGCGGGTGCTCAAGGAGGTGGTGCTTTTTGCCGACCGCTCGGACATCAACGAGGAGCTGACGCGGCTGGACAGTCATTTCGTGCAGTATGACGACAGCCTCCGCTCCCGCGAGCCGCTCGGGCGCAAACTCGATTTCCTGGCCCAGGAGATCAACCGCGAGGTGAACACCATCGGATCCAAGGCCAACGACGCGGCCATCGCCGCCGACGTGGTGCTGCTCAAGACCGAACTGGAGCGGTTCCGCGAGCAGGCCCAGAACGTGGAGTAGCGCATGAGTTCCCCGCTGATTCTGTTGCTGTCCGCCCCGTCCGGTGCCGGCAAGACCACCGTGGCCGACGGCCTCATCGCCACCACGCCCAACCTGCGCCGGGTCACCACCTGCACCACCCGTCCGCCGCGACCCGGTGAGGTGCCAGGAAAGGACTACCACTTCCTCTCCCCGGCGGAGTTCTCCGAACGGGTGGCGCGGGGGGAATTTCTGGAGCATGCCACGGTTTACGGAAAGTCCTACGCCACTCTGAAGCGCTCCGTGCACGAGCTGCTGGAGTCCGGCCACGACGTGCTGCTGAACATCGACGTGCAGGGGGCGGAGCGGGTCCGCCAGGAGGCGCAGCGCGATGCCGTCCTGTCCGGTGCCCTGGTCACGGTGTTCCTGACGCCGTCCAGCCTCACCGAACTGGAAACCCGGCTGCGCGGGCGGGGATCGGATGCCGAGGAAGTGATCCAACGCCGCCTGGAGTCCGCGCGCACCGAGGCGGCGCGGTGGGAGGAGTTCGACTATCTGGTGGTGAGCGGGACCCGCGCCGAGGATCTGGCGCGGATGCAGGCCATCTACACCGCCGAACGCCTGCGCCGGGGACGAAACACGCTGCAGTTGGAAGCGTGATCCTGGGTCCGGAATCTCTATTCACCGCAGAGAACCCAAAGGGCGCAAAGTATAACGATTCCCTGCTCCGCCGTTTTCGTTGGCAGTTCCCTCGCGATGGCGGGACATCCCATTGCCGGTGGTCGCAGTGAAATTCTCTCCCGTCGCGTTCTCAACAGTCTCCGCTGTGTCCCGGCACCATCGGCGGTTGGTTCCGGGTGGCCAGTAGCACTCAGGGGGCTGGACGCTCCGAAGCAACGCTCTCGCCTTGAGGGCGTCTGAAGACAGCCGCCATTTCCCTCAGGAACAGACGACGAAGGGCGTCATAGCCCCGGTCATTCGGGTCTTCCAGATTCGCATGAAACCAGTAGTGGGGATCCTCGCGGTCGTAGTGATCGCGCCAGAATTGTCGGCAGTGGATTCCGTGTCCGAGGAAGGGTCGATAGATGTCCACCAAATGAACTTCGGGATGTCGCTGCGCGGCCTCGGCAAGCAGGCGGTTGAACTCGGCGTGGATGGCGGGTGCGTCCCGCCAGGCCGGCAGGCCGGCGAACGGCAGGTCACCGATGCCGTCGGTGGGATCGTAGATATTGGCCAGGAAGATCTGGCAGCCGCCGGGGAATGACTCCACCACCCGGGTGATCATGGTCTCCAGACGTTGGGCGAAGTTCGTCATCCACGGTTGCGCCTGGGACCAGGTCGCCCCGAACAGGGCGCCTTCCGTCGGCGGGGTGCGTCCGTAGTTGTGGATGAGATCATTGCCCCCGGTCGTCATCACCACCACCCCAAGCACGTTGGTGGGTTGGCGCTGGAGGCGCGGGATCTGGGTGCGGGCATGATGCAGGGAAGTGCTTCCGGAAAGGGAGAGATTGGTGACGGTCAGGTTGGGAAAGACCCGGCGGAGATGCAGGCCGTCGATGTCCGGGGTGTCACCGCTGGCGTTGCGCGTCAGGCGGTCAAAGTAAGAGTGCCCCGGAGAGGCACCGAATCCGGCGGTCACACTGTCCCCGATGCCGACCAGAAGCACCGGACGGTCACTCCAGGGAGCGGCAAAGGCCGTTCGGTCAGGCGCGGGGCCCGCCGGTCCAGTTCCCATGGGACGAACCATCCACCACTGCCACCACAACAGGACGCCGGCAACCAGCGCCAACCCCGGGACAGCGATCCCCAACCAGATTTTTGTCCGCTTTCGTTTCAACCGGGGAAAATTGGAGGAAACCGCAGGGAACGCAAAGAGCACAGAGAAGATCGGTCGGAGATACGGCCGTCTCCATCGGGAGTTCATCCACACGATGAGGCGGGACATCGCCCGCGAAAGAGTCGGCGTCACCGTCTTTGCGCTCTCTGCGTTCCCTGCGGTTACCTGAACTTTTCCCGGGAACTCCGACCACCCCGAACGCGCGAATTGGGGGTGCCATGAATTGCGTGCTTGGCTCCCCTTCCATTTTCCGGCAATTGAATTGTCCTCCTTCACATGAGCACCAAAGCCGCCCCCAAAGCCAAAGCCGCCCCTGCCCCCAACAACTTTCCCAAACTGCACAATGCGATGTGGCCGGGACTGGTGGGCAAGGGCAGTCCGGGCGCCGAGCCGTCCATTGACCTCGACACCATGCTCGACCTCACCGCCAAGGCCGAGGTGAACGGGGTGCGCTTCGATGGCGTGGACCTGTTCCTCTACAATCCGCATGTGGACATCGACCTGTCCGATGACGGCATCAAGCGCCTCGCGGACAAGATCCGCGGCAAGGGATTCGACGTGGGATCGGTGGTGGCCCCGGTGTGGTTTGACGGCTCCGCCATGGGTGACGAATCCAAGCGGGCCAACTGGGTGACCGCCGTTCGCAAGGCCTGCCGCATCGCCAAGAAACTCCGCGACCTCGGGGTGCGCCCGCACGGCGTGGTGCGCATCGATTCCGCCGCGCCGGTGACCGAGTGGGACAAGGATCCCAAGGGCAATACCAAGCTCATCGCCAAGACCTTCAAGGAGGGCGGCAAGGTGGCTAAGGACTTTGGCGAGCGCCTCGCTGCCGAGGGTGAAATCTGCTGGGGCGGCATGCATTCCTGGAAGTACATGCTCCAGACCCTGGAAGCCGTCGGCATGCCCAAGGTGGTCGGGTTCCAGGCCGACATGGCCCACACCCTCCTCTACACCCTCGGTTACAACGCGCCGGAGCACCGCCTGGTTCCCGAGAACTTCCGCTGGGAACCCGCCCTGTTCCATCAGGCGATGAAGAAGATGACCGATGCGCTGCGCCCCTGGACGATCGACTTCCACGTGGCACAGAACGACGCCACGGTGAAGGGCTCGGGAGACCACGAGAAGACTGGGAAGCACTGTCCGGTCAACGACGTCAACGGGAAGCTCAATGTCGGACGCGACGCCGCCTACTGGCTGCGCGACGCCAAGGGCAAGGTCACCAAGAAGACCCGCCACATTTGCTGGGACGGCTGCATGTTCCCCAACGACATGCTGATGAAGCAGGAAACGTGGAACAACATCCTGGCCGCCATGCTCCAGGTCCGTGAGAACCACGGCTGGCGCGAGTAGGGGCAACTGGGGAGACGGCCCGCCGGCAAGGTGGCATTATGCCGAAATGGGACACGCCCATGGCCTCCTACACCCTCGACAACGGCGCCGAGATCCATCGCGAGGCGCCAACCACCTTTTTCCTGCCGCCAGCGACCGAGCGGGAGAATCTGCGTTCCGGCGATCTCGTGAAGCTCATTTTCCGGATCGTACTGGACGCTGACCCCGAAGTGCACGTGGAGCGGATGTGGGTGCGGGTGACCGAAGTCCGTCTCGAAACCTACGTCGGCCTGCTCGACAATGATCCCTACTGCACCCGGGAGATTCGCAGCGGAATGCGGGTGGAGTTCCACGCCGACCATGTGATCCAGATCTACGAACCGCGGCACTGAAGCCACCCGGCGATGGATTCTTTCCGATCTTACATGCCGCGGTGTCCGTGTTGCGGGTCGTGCCGCACTCGCATTGATCAACGCCGGATGTCCAATCTCTGGCGCATTCTGATTGTCGCACTCACTGCGTTGATCCTCCTGCCCGTCGGCCGGATCGGACTTGCCTGCACGGCCTGCGGATGGAGTGGATTTGCGGATTGGCTCGGCTTTGATGGTCCCGGACGATAATTCGATTCGACCACCAAGGGTTGGCTTGACCGGGTGGCGACTCTCGGGCTGGTTTCCTCTTCATGACACCGGCCGCTCGCTCTGCACTCAAAAGCGACCGCAGCGACTGGATCCACACTGCGGTACTCCGCGGCTTGGCCCTGGTCGCGGCGATGGCCTTAATGGCCACCATCCACGCCTTCGAAGTAAGGGACGGAGCGTACCACGCCTTCCCCTCAGACGATCTACAGCAGGTACTGAACGCCGCCGCGACCAACACCTTGGTGAAGACCATCCGCGTCCACGAGGGCACGTTGGGCTTGCCTCGATAAAACGGACAGAGAAATCGGGGACTACGTTAGTTGTTTTTGAGTTCGAAATTGGCGGGTGAGAGGCCGCCGATGGAAGAGTGGCGGCGCTGGCGGTTGTAGAAGATCTCGATGAAGGAAAAGATCTCGGAGCGGGCCTCCGCGTGAGAGGCGAAAGCGGTTCGATAGATCGACTCCAATTTGAGGGTGCTCCAGAAGCTTTCCATCGTCGCGTTGTCGTAGCAGTTGCCGCGGCGGCTCATGGATGCGACGAGGCCGGCTTCGGCGAGAGCACTGCGAAAGTTCCCGGCGGCGTACTGAACGCCCTGATCAGAATGAAACAGCAACCCGGGAGGGGGAGTGCGGTGGAGGATGGCCATGGAGAGGGCGGACAGAACGAGCTTGGAGTCGATGGAAGCGCTCATGGACCAGCCAACGATGCGGCGGGAATGGAGATCCATGATGCCAGCAAGATAGAGCCAGCCCTCACGGGTTGGAATGTAGGTGATGTCGGCGACCCAGATCTGGTTGGAGGTGGAGGTCGCAGGAGCCTCTGCCAGGAGGTTTGGAGCGATCGGATGGTTGTGGTTGCTGTCGGTGGTTTGAACGCGGTGGCGGCCCTTCTGGCGGCCGTGGATGCCGTTGCTGCGCATGAGGCGGGCAATGCGGTTGCGACCGTGGCAGCGTCCGAGAGCACGGAGGTCGAGATCGATTCGGGGAGATCCGTAGGTTTGTCGGCTGTTGGCGTGAAGGCCGACAATGATCTTGGCGAGTGCGATGTCCTCAATGGCACGAGAGCCGGGTGAGGAGCGTCGGCGATCCCAATCGTAGAAGCCGCTTGGGGAGACCTCGAGGCATTGGCACAGCATGGTGATGGAATGCTCGTTCCTCATCGCGTGGACGCGTTCAAAGCGCTCTGCGGGGGTTCGGAGAGAATTCCCAGCGTTTTTTTTAGAATATCGCGCTGCTCGCGCAGATGGCGGATCTCGCGCTGGGCGGCATCGAGCTGGGTTTGGAGATCACCGATTGCGGGCCTCCTGACCCCCGCGGTCGCTCCCCCCCCCGCGACCGCGGGGGTCAGGAGTTTGCGCCAGGCGAAGAGAAGACCTTCGCTGAGACCGAGCTCCCGGGCTACCTGGGTAGCGGGCTTGCCGCTGCTCATCCAGTTCTGGACCGCTTCACGTTTGAAGGCTTCGTCGAACTTGCGGCGGGTTTTCACAGGGGATGCTTTGATAACGGATTTCATGGTACACTGACTCCTTAACCGACCGTCCGAGGAATCGAAGCAACCTCAGAGCGCATTGAATAAAGGAGAAGAGGTTGCTAGAGTTCCCAGTTTGGAATTCTGCAGGAACTTGCCCCACTTCTCGGTCGGAAATTACCAGTGTTTTGAGAAAGGAAAGCCGGGAGATAACCTTTTGAACTTGAGTATGGACGATATCCGGGTTGACGATATGAGAGATTAACATAAGCGCGAGCGACGCGTCCAGTTGGATTCGTCTGCCGTCCTGCGTTTACGCTGTACCATCGCAAAACACCGCCGCGGTGCAGGTCTACCGAGTCGGCGAATCCACCCCGCTCATGCAGTGGGACACGGAAATCGGTTCGCAACTGGCGTTCGGTTCCTTCCAACGCTGGGGCGTGGACGGTCTCGCTCTGGGCACCTACCACGGACTCTGGCTATATCGCTCGCCGATTGTGGAGCCGGACGCCACTGCGGATTGGGATGGCGACGGTTTGCCGGACGCCTGGGAACAGGCGCATAGAACCGACCCGCACACCCAGGATGCCGGGGCGGATCCGGATGGCGATGGCTCCGACAATCTCACCGAATGGGCCGCCGGAACCTCCCCGTCCGACAGCACCAGCCGATTCGAACTCCGCCTCACTCGCGGAGAAGATGGCACCTGGCTGGGGCAGTTCCCGTCGCGCGCCGGGTGCCACTACCAGATGCAGTCCGCAGGAGACTTGGAGGGACCCTGGGTGCCGGCTGGGAGCAGCATCGAGGGCACGGATGCTTCGGTGACGGTGCCGCTGCCGAGCGCCTTGGATACCCAATGGTTCCGCGTGTCCATCTCTATGCCCTGAGCGCACGCTCGCCACAGGGGGGGGGGCGGGATCGAGTTTCGGACGGCGACAAGCCATCCCTCCGGGTGGGGGAATGGGTCCTTTCCTCCCGACGGGTTTCTCGCTTTGTCCCGGCGGGGAATTGCCGCATCTTCACGCGAAACATGGGCAATACGTTCGGTCAATTGTTCCGCATCACCACCTGGGGCGAATCCCATGGCGGCGGGGTCGGGGTGGTCGTGGACGGATGTCCGCCGCGGATTCCGCTGACCGAGGCCGACCTCCAGCCGGACCTGGATCGCCGCCGGCCCGGACAGTCCCGCATCACCACTCCCCGCAAGGAGTCGGATACCATTCAGATCCTCAGCGGCACCTTCGAGGGACAGACCCTCGGTACGCCCATTTCCATGTGGGTGAAAAATGAGGACCACCGGTCGGACGCCTACTCCGAGATGGCGACGAAGTTCCGTCCGTCGCATGCCGACTACACCTACCAGACCAAGTACGGCATCCGTGCCTGGCCGGGCGGCGGACGCAGCAGTGCGCGGGAAACCATCGGCCGGGTCGCCGCCGGGGCCATCGCCCGCAAGCTGCTCCGGTCGCGGTGGGGTGTGGAGGTCCTCGCCTGCGTCACCCGGGTGCAGGATTTGGAGACCACGGTGGATGTGGACACCGTCACCGCCGAGGCCGTCGAGGCCAACATCATCCGTTGTCCCGACGCCGCTGTCGCCGAACAGATGATTGCCCGAATCGAGGCCGTGCGGTCCGAGGGCGACAGTGTGGGAGGCATCGTGACCGGCATCGCCCGCGGGGTTCCGGTCGGCTGGGGCTCCCCGGTTTTTGACCGCCTGGAAGCGGATCTTGCCAAGGCCATGTTGTCCCTTCCCGCCACCAAGGGCTTCGAAATCGGCAGCGGCTTCGGCGGCTTGAGCATGACCGGACGCCAGCACAACGACGCCATCCGCAATGTGGACGGCCAGGTTCACACCGTCACCAACCGCAGTGGCGGCGTGCAGGGCGGCATTTCCAACGGGGAAACCATTTACTTCCGGGTCGCTTTCAAACCGGTGGCCACGGTGATGCATGAACAGGACACCGTGGGCGCCGACCTGCAGAACACCACCCTGAAGGGCCGCGGACGTCATGACCCCTGCGTGCTTCCCCGGGCCGTGCCCATGGTGGAGGCCATGACGGCCCTGGTCCTCGTCGATCATGCGCTGCGCCACGAGGCGCAATGCCGAGGCTCGTAGCGGAATGATTCCCTGGAATTGGGGCAGAGAGAGCCCTCCGCTCTGAGCGCGGGGAGTCCCCACTGGCTAGTGAGCCGTGACGCGCAGGGGCCGAGGCGAGGGCGCCTCGGAAAGCACGCGAGGCGCGTGCGCTCCCCAAAAAATCAGCCCGCGGGTTCCGCCTTCAACGCCCCGCCGTCCACGGACCAGCGGATCAACTCGCGCCCCAGCTCCCGGGGCCACTCCTCGGCGGTACAGGTCATGAACACCTGGCCTCCGGCGCGGTGGGCCTGATTCAGCAGGGGTAGAAATCCGGCGCGGCGGGTCGCATCAAGTTCACCCATCACATCGTCGATGAGCAGCACGGGCGGCGAACCGTGGAGTCCGGTCATGTATTCCGCCTGGGCCATCTTGAGCGCCAGCGCCAGGGTCCGCTTCTGTCCCTCACTGGTGTACTGCGCCGCCGGCTGATCATTGACCCGCAGGGCCAGGTCATCGCGGTGCGGTCCCACCAGGGTCGTGCGGTAGGTGCGCTCCCGGGAGCGACTGTTGGCCAGCGCCACCGCCAGTCCACCCTTCACCGAGGGGTGGTAGTCGAGGCGAAGCTCATCCGCACCGGCGGCAATGCGTCGAAACGCGAGCGACGCCAGCGGGGCGAACTTCGGCACCAGTTCCCGCCGGGCTGCGGACAGCGCCTCGCCCAACGTGACCAGTTCGGTGGAGAATCCCGCCAATTGCTCCTCGTCCGGGAGCGGATGCTTGAGCAGCGCGTTGCGCATGCGCAGGGCCTGGGTGTAACGGAGCAGCAGCGGGAGGTAGTCCGGACGCGTCTGCGCCAGCAGCAGATCCAGGAAGCGCCGTCGTCCCCGTGCCAGTCCCTTCACCAACTGAACGTCCTCGGAGCAGAAGACGACCGCCCGGAGCGTCCCCAGGAAATCCGCCAGCCGCTTCACCGGCGTTCCATTGAGCGTGAGCTTTCGTTCCCCGACCGACCAGTAGGCCCGGATCTCCGCCGGGGCGCGTCCCACGATGGTTCCCCCGACGAAGTATCCCTTGGCTCCCTGGCGGATCAGATGGGTGCCGCCCACCCCGCGGAAGGACCGCAGGGTGGCCAGCAGATAGACCGCCTCCAGCAGATTGGTCTTCCCCTGCGCATTGCGCCCCATCAGGAGGTGGAATCCCGGGGTGAACTGGGCATCCAGACGTCCGTAATTGCGGAAGTCCCGAAGTCTCAGTTCAGCCAAATGCACCGGCGAAGCATGCTCCGGACCCGCCCCGGTGGAAAGCAGTCCTGCCAACGGACCATGAGTGAGCAGTATTCAGTAATCAGTGACCGGTGACCGGTGACCAATGACCACCGACAACGGACCACCGACAACGGACCACCGACAACGGACCAATGACCAATGACCCAATTCTTACTTCGAAAACGCCGCGTGCTGCCGGCGGCCGGAGGATTCGATGAAGGCGAGCAGGTCCAGGATCTCG
>JBDKKE010000053.1:0-3596 GCA_039796255.1 Verrucomicrobiota bacterium
ACCCGAGCGATGAACCTGAAAACGGCATTTCAAATCACCGCAAAGAACGCAAAGACGGTGACTTCCGATCGATGGCAGGCCAGGGGACGCCTCGTCTCACTGAGGAACTCTCGACGAGTACGGCAGCTTCTCCCACCGTCCTTCTCTGTGCTCTTTGCGTTCTCTGCGGTTCCCTCCAACTCCTCTGTCCAGGATGAAGCGTGGGGTCTCAAAAGACAAAGGGCCCCCGTCTTGAAGACGGGGGCCCCTGATTCCTGGAGACGGCTTAGCGGCCGGTTTCCATCACTCCAATGGCGCGGTAGGCCTCCTTGGCGGGCTCACTGTCGCCCATCTCCATCACCAATTGATCGAGCACTTTTTGGCGGAGACGCCGATATTCCTCATTCGTCTTCTCCGTCACCGTTGCCTTGACCTCGGCAAGGCCCGCGACGGTGGTCTCGTAATCCTTCTTGGCCAGCGCATCCACAACCTTGGACGCCCCGGGAAGGGTAAACGGCTTCTTGGCATCTGCTTCCGAAGTATCTCGGCTGCAACCAGCGACAACCAATCTCAGGGCACAGAGAGTCGCCAGCCATTGACGGGGGTGGGGGTAGGTCACGAGGAATCGGATTGAGTGGGTTACTTGTATCCGGGTCCGTTCAGCAGTTCGTTCGGGCGGGGCTGCTTCTTGGCGTCGAGGAAGTCATTGAACTGGCGAAGCTTGATGAAGGCCGCCGTGCCGCCAAAGCGTCCGGCCATGGCGCCGCCGCCCTTGTCCTGATTCTTGGCGGTGCCGGTATAGTTCGCGCCACCCGCATGACGCTGGGAAACACCCTCGCCGCCCGTTTCGGGATGGTTGCCGGCGTCGTTGAAGAAGAAGCCGTCGGTCTCGTTTTGTTCCCACAACTGGATGTCGAGGGGGAGGAAATCGGTGGTCTTGTACGTCCGGCCGCCGAGGTCCTTGGCCTTGGGTCCGCAATACCCACCGATGGTGCCATTCATGCAGTAGGAGGTGATCTTCACTGGCCGGGCCAGCCACCAGGTCTTCTGCTTACCCGAACCCCGGAGGGCCACGTCCTTGGGGCACTCCATCACCTTCACGGTGGTGAGGAACGGCCCAAGCTGTCCGACACGGAAAAACGCCAACTGATTGCTATAGGCGGCAGAATTCTTGTCCTTGCCGGCGGCGGATCCGGGAGCATTGGGCCCGCCCGGAATTCGTCCGTTGTTCTTGGTGGCATAGGCCCAGCAATCGGGACCGGACAAATCCCCACCCCATCCCGGATGCGCCACGTAGTCGTTGTTGTCGGTCGCATACATGTGACCCGCCAACAGGATCTGTTTGACGTTGTTGAGATCCACCGTGTTCTGCGCACGGTCCTTGGCCCGTCCGAGGGCGGGAAGCAGCATGCCGGCAAGAATGGCGATGATGGCAATGACGACGAGCAGCTCAATCAGCGTGAATGCACGCCGGCTGCCTGCGTCTGCAACAGGGGAGTTTTTGAACGTTGTCATAAAATGAGCCGTGTGGAGTGCGAGGTTTTCTACGGAACTGTTTGGGACTTGTCAAACTCACTCTGATCGTTTGCCCGCCCCCTTCGCTTCCGATAGGGGGCGTTCCACCCGCGGCCCCATTCAATTCCGTTTTTGCCTGCGGAGTCTCCACCCGGGAATCGGGGGAAGCGTTGCAATGTCTGATCTCCCCAATCACCCACCCCCCTCCGGACTCCCCACGCTGATTTCCGTCTACAGGATGTTGGCGGCGAGTTCGGCCAGTTCGCTGCGTTCGCCACGGGATAGTTCAACGTGGGCGGCGATGGCGTGTTCGCGGAAGCGGTTCACCACGTAGATGAAGCCGTTGCTCGCGGCATCCACGTAGGGATTGTCGATCTGGTAGGGATCCCCGGTCAGGACGATTTTGGTGCCGTGTCCCACCCGGGTGATGATGGTCTTGACCTCCAGCGGCGTCAGATTTTGCGCCTCGTCGATAATCATGAACTGCCCTGCGATGCTGCGTCCCCGGATGTAGCTCAGCGCCTCCACCACGATGGTTCCATTGCGCAGCAGGTCGGCGCTGCGGCGGCTTTCCTGCCCCATGTTCAGGTCTCCCAACATCTCCAGGGCATCGTGGATGGGCTGCATCCATGGGGACAGTTTCTCCTCCAGCGTTCCTGGAAGAAAACCCAGTTCCTTGCCCATGGAGATGGTCGGCCGCGCCACGATCAGCCGGCGAAACTCCCGGTCATTCACTGTGCGCTTCAATCCCGCCGCCAGCGCCAGGAGGGTTTTGCCGGTGCCCGCCTTGCCCATGAGGGTGACCAGCCGGATGCGTTCATCCAGCAGGGCATCCAGGGCAAAGTGCTGCTCGCGGTTACGCGGCCGGATGCCCCACACGTTCTGGACGTCGTGTAGGGGGACCACGCGACGCCCGGAGACATCCACCTTGCCCAGCATGGTCCGCTTGGGTTCGCCCTCGGCGGTCAGCGTGCAGTATTCGTTGGGACTGCGGACCGGGCTGGCGGCCAACGCGAACTCGCCCGACGAGCGGAACTCGGCCAGGCGGTTCGGCGGTTGAACCATCTCGAACATGCCGGTGTACAGGTCGCGCAGGTTTACCCGGTCCGTCTCATAATCCTCAGCCGCCAGCCCGTAGGCATCGGCCTTCAGGCGCAGGTTGATGTCCTTGGTGACCAGAATGGTCGGTGCCGCAGGATCCGACGCCCGCACCGCGAGGGCCAGAGAGAGGATCCGATTGTCCACCGATCCGTGGGGGACCATCGGTACCGTCTCCGGGAGCCTCTGCGAATGCCCGTTCCCTGCGGATGGCGGCATCCGGTCCAACCGATCCGCGAAGATGATTCGGAGAACCCCCCCATGCTCCAGCGGGACCCCTTCAGCCAGGGAACCGCGGCTCCGAAGCTGATCCAGGAACCGGCTGACCGTCCGGGCGTTCTGTCCGCGCTCGCTCGTCTCCCGCTTGAACTTGTCGATCTCCTCGATGACCTCGATCGGCAGGAGGACGTGATTCTCCTGAAAGTTCTTCAGGGCGTCCGGATCGTGGAGGAGGACATTGGTGTCCAGAATGTAGTTCTTGACCCGGGTGGATCCAGCCGTGGAGCGGGCGGGTTTTCGCGGCGATTTCCGAACCGGCTCGTGAGTGGGTCTCTCGGTGACGACGATGGCCGGATCGGACGCTATATCGGACACGCGTTTACAGTGGGCGGCGGCGTTAAAGTGACAAGTTGAATTCTGGTGACGATTGCACTTTTACCACCACCCGTAGGGCGGCCAGCCGTCGCCGGATACAAGGGCTGGGCAGCAGGGGGCATGGGGGAGGGGCGATGGCCAATAGCCAATAGCCAATAGCCAATAGCCAATAGCCAATAGCCAATAGGCGATAGGCGATAGGCGATAGAACCCCAAACCCCAAACCCTAGACCCTAGACCCTAGACCCTAGACCCCAGACCCCAGACCCCAGACCCCAGACCCCAAACTCACAACCACCGGGCGAAGTTGGCGACGAACCAGGTGAGGAGGAGGGCGACGCCGAGGCCGGCGAGGGCGGCGGCTCCGAGGGCCGCCCAACCGCTGAGCGGGAGGCGCAGGGGCGACGAGG
>JBDKKE010000054.1:0-6850 GCA_039796255.1 Verrucomicrobiota bacterium
TGCCCCCGAGACTCTTCACCAGTCCACGAGCCTCCATCAGCGGCGCCTTCAACGAATGATCAACGGGGCGTTTCACCGGCGCGGGATGAAGCCTTGCCACCGGACGAACCCGTGCGCGGGGACGGGCATTGCCGCCGGACGCAGCCTCAGGTCGGGGATTGAGTTCACAAGGGCGCGAGGATTCAGGCAGCCCGCCCACTGTCAATTTGTGACTTTTGCAACTGCAGGCCCGACAGATTTAATCGGAATTGAATTCGCGCTGAGGGCGCCCGCCCAGCCCGGATAGAGTGAGGAAAGGGGGATCGCCCCCACCCCTCCCTCCGAACCAGACCAGCGGATACCCCGCATCTGACTCTCCAGTGGGTGGGGCACCCGCAAACACCGGGACGGGAGCGCTCCCCACAGGCTGAGCAATATCAATATCAATAACCGACGGCCCGTTTCAAACCGGGTGGGGTTTCACCCCATGGCGCTTCAGCACGCGCCAGACCAAGGTTGCTTGCTAGATTGGAACCCGCGAAAAGAAAAACGGTATGCGCCCGATGAGTCAAACCGCCCGAATTCTGGTACTCTTGGAACGTGGATTCCGGACAGACTCGGCCCGTCTGGTGGCCTTGGAGCATGAATTGGCGCCATTGCTGCAACGAACCCGGGCTCTCGGCACGTCCGGAAACTCCGGCGCCGTTTGGAAAACGGACTGGAATCGTGGCTGGGAATGCGTGGAAAGCATCCTGCGCCGGAACCATAACCAATTGAACCAAATGGAGGGTGCCATTCAGGGAAGCGACAAGGCCGCGTTGCAGAACGCCTTGGACGACTGGCAGTCCATACAAGCCGAGGACACGACGCTGGCAAACGCCCTGGTCGCTCTGCGAGTGCAGGCCGGTGATCTCGATGTGGAGGGACGGCAGGAGTGGAATGGCATGGCGCACATCCTCGGGATCCATCTCGAACTGATCTACGCCTGCGTCCAGGCACTCCGCATGAAGCTGGAACTGCTCAAGCAATACTCCCGGACCGAAGTGGACTTGATGGTGGAAGGCATCCTTTCCAAACTGCCCAGTCATCCCCGAGAAGAGAATGTGTCGGAGGCTGAATACGCCCGGGAATACGACAAAGCGGCGGCCGAATTGGACATCGAACGCCACAAGTGCACGGGTCTCGCGGACGTTGTCAAAGGCATGCTTCTCTGGGTGGACACCACGGAGGAGCGCGTTCACCAGAATCTTCGACTGCAGGTGGATTGAAGCCCATCATCCGGCTGGCGAGGACGGGCATTCCCTCGCGGTCGCATCGATGGAGCCTTCGCCAGCGATCCGGGCAATTGGATCCGTGCCCTGGATCCGGATCGCTCAACCAACCCCATGATCGGTAGGGATGCGTTCCTACCCGCGTCCCCATCTCCACCCGCCTGGCGCATGGAGTCTCAACGGGGATCGGGGGTAGCCCCAACGCGTCGGGGCTTCCCGCGTTTCATCCAGGGGTATTCTCACACGCTGCGGATTTGAAGTGGGGCGCGGGTGGAACACGCCCCTACCATCCCCACGATCGGTAGATATGCGTTCCACCCGCGTCCCCATATTCCCCCGCCGGGCGCGTGGATACACGACGGGGATCGGGGGTAGCCCCAACGCGTCGGGGCTTCCCGCGTTTCATCCAGGGGTATTCTCACACGCTGCGGATTTGAAGTGGGGCGCGGGTGGAACACGCCCCTACCGGACTCGCCGAGGGCAATGCTTGAGATCACGCGCCCGTCCACCCAGGCTCTCCGGCATCACCCATGAACTCCCTCAACCGACGCACTTTTTTGGGGCAAACCATGGCGGGTGGTTTGTCGGCCGCGGCGCTTCCGCGGTTGCTCGGGCAGGTTTCCGGACAGCGCCCCACCCGGACCGCCGGGGTGTCCGTCGTAAATCCACGCGCCCGGGTTCCCGTCGGCCTGATCATTGACGACTCCACCTGCCTGGTGAATCTGAACCGGTTCGCCATGCCCCAGTTCGACGCTGCCTTCGAACACGCCGCCTCGGTCTACCATGGCCCTTGGCGGGATTGGCCCGTGGAAATCCCCGACCGCTTTGTGCGCAAGTTTGGCGAGTGGTGCGCCGGTGAGGGAGTGAAGGGCAAGTACAGCATCGTTCCCTACCCTGCGTGCGTGGGACGCCTGGATCGAGGGTTGCCCGGATGGACTCCGCGTGAACTGGCCGATTCTCTGGAACTTGTCCGGACGGTGATGGCCCCCAACTGGGATCTGCATCCGGAGATGGTGACCCACACACGGGTGATCGACTTGAAGACCGGCCATCCGCTGCCGGAGATCTCCCCAAGAACCATGGAGAACTGGGAGTGGACCACGGCCGCAGCGCGGACGAGATCGCCACCTATCAGGCCTATGCCCTCCAAATCCTCAAGGACTCCGGACTGAAGTGCGAGGGCGTCACTACGCCTGGCGGTTACGGCAACAAGGCACTGCCCCAACTCGCCCAGGCCACGTTGCAATCGGTGAAGGACGTCTTCCAGACCGAGATTCCGCACTACTTCCGCCACCTCTTTGACCATGGCGACGAGAGCGTTGCCCCGCGCGTGGAGCTGGCTTCCGGACTCGACGGACCGGATCCCCAATGCGTGGTCAGCATCATCGGCTGCACCGGCGACTGGACCGGGGGATGGGACAACACCCCGCCCGGCGGCGTGGACCGATTCATCTCCGAGGACGGCCAACGGGGCCGCATGGTCGAGGTGATCAACCGGGGCGAGCCGGCCATGATGCTGGCGCACTGGACCGGCATCTATTTCAACGGTCAGGAGACCGGATTTCGCATTTTCCAGGAAGTCGTCCGCCGCCTGAAGACCCACTTTGATCATCTCCACTGGATGAAGCTGGGCGAACTCTCTCGTTATTGGGCCGCCCGCGAACTGACAGCGATCTCCCGACAAAACGGGGCGGTGACTCTGCAAGCGCCGTTTGCCTGTCCTGACTTCACCCTGCGGATCGCCGACGCGGGCCCTGGGCGTCCGCTGGGACTTCGACAGGACGCCACAGTCCAGGAACTCCGGGAGGTTTCCTCCCTGCTCCAACTGGTGTCCGGCACCTGGTGCCGGGTAGGTTCCGAAGTGACGCTCTGCGTCTCCCTACCCCGGGGGCGCTCCCGAGTGGACTGGGGAGCCTGACACCCGATGCCCCCGGGATGTCGTTGGCTACTTTCAAGACACTCTCGGACAAATTCCCCGGTGACTTCCCGTCGAGATTTCTGATACCTCTGCACCATGACGCCGGCATCCGACTCCGCCTCTCTGGGAACCATCGCCCGGCGCCGCGCCCGGGCCGCGTTCACCCTGATCGAACTGCTGGTCGTTATCGCCATCATCGCCATTCTTGCAGGCATGCTCCTCCCGGCGTTGGGCAAGGCCAAGATGCGGGCGGTGACCACTCGATGCCTGTCGAATCTCCGGCAGATCGGCATCACCATGACGCTCTACACCAGCGACAATCAGGATCGCTTTCCGTCCTCCGGACGTGGCTGGCCGCAGATGCCGTTCATTGATCTGCTCAAGCTGCTGGATCCCTACATCAGCACCAATAATCGCGCTTTTTACCTCTGCCCCGGCGACAAGCCCCCGCCGTGGAACTTCGCCTGGGTCAAGGTCAACGGTGCGGCCAATGGCGGCATCCGAACCAACGATCTGCTCTTCGGCAATTCGTACTACTACTATCACCAGTTCTACAACGACGACAAAGGCGCCAAGCTGACGGCCCGCCGGTCCTCGGAAGTGCGGTCGCCCTCCAAGAAGGCCATCGACAGTTGCTTTGCCGAACCGGAGTTCGGCAATCCCTTTGACCGGAATCTGGCCCACGGCCGGGGCGGCTGGCCCCTGCTCTTCGTGGACGGCCATTCCGCGTTCGTGAAAACCAATCAATTGAACCGCACCGCCCCCTACGGCGAGTACAACCTCGACTGGACCGTCGGCGGCCTCCAGGCCGGCGAGGATTTGAAGTAACGCCGGGGCCTGGAGCGCCGAAATTCCAGCAATTGAACGGCTGAAATGAAGTGCCTTTGCCCCAGCGAGTGTTCGGCATGGTTGCACCAGCGGGGAATTACTGAAGCACCGTACGAAAGCGCTGGCCAAAGCCCGGGGCACTATCTCCAGTTCGCAACACCGCGGACGCCCAGTCAGATCAGTGCCCTGACCCGAACCCTGTTTGAGCAGATCGGGGCATTCCCGGGAGCCCTGATCGTTTTCACGGACTGGCCGGCCTATTACCCGGACGAAATGGCGATCACGAACTTACTACGCAGGGCCCACGGTGAAACACGTCCCCTGATCGATGCCCCGGGCCACGAATTCACCGAACTGGAGGGACCAGAAGCCATCGGGCACTGTAGTCTTGCCCTGGGATTTCAGTGGTCCGCGTACCTCTACTTCGCATCCGGAACGATCAGCGTCCTGTTCTGGGAAGGCGATCTTGTTGACGTCTGGGGACCCGACAGAAATCTCCTGCTGGATGTCCGCTCCTTGGTCCGAGAGTTCAAACTGAAGATCACTTCCGATTCCACGGATTGATGGACAGGTCTTTTGCGTCTTTGCGGCTTCGTTGTTTACCTCTCCCCCATGCTCAAACACACGCTGATCCATCCCGAGATCAACGCCATCCTCGGCCGCGCGGGACATCACTCCAAAGTCCTGATCGCCGACGGCAACTATCCGGCGGCCACCAAAAAGGGGCCCAACGCCCAACTGGTCTCACTCAACCTGTCGCCCGGCTGCGTGACCGTAGCCCAGGTGCTGCGGGCCCTGCTCAGCGCCATTCCGGCGGACCAGGTCAACACCATGGGCATCCCCCCGGAGGATCCCTACGCCAAGTTTGGTGAACCCCCGGCCTGGAACGACTTCCGCGGGGTGATCGCCGAAGCCGGCCTCAGTCTGCCGCTGGAACCGATTCAGAAATGGGATTTTTACCGGGCCGTGGAGTCGCCGGACCACGTCCTGACCATCCAGACCGGTGACCAGGCGCTCTGGGCAAACGTCCTGGTGACATTGGGGTGTCGAACCGTCTGACGACGGGCACTTGACCTTCTCACCACGGTCGCCATGATTGCCGGCTCGCCTTCAAGAGGCGTGCCCTTATGCTGCACATTCGTAACATCGCCATCATCGCCCACGTTGATCATGGCAAAACGACATTGGTGGATTGTCTGCTGAAACAGTCCGGAACCTTCCGGGAGAATCAGCACGAAACCAAGGAGGAGCGCCTGATGGACTCCATGGACCTGGAAAAGGAAAAGGGCATCACCATCCGGGCCAAGAACGCGGCGTTTAAGTACAAGAATTTCCACATCAATATTGTGGACACCCCGGGACACGCCGACTTCGGCGGCGAGGTGGAGCGCATCATGAACATGATCGATGGGGTGCTCCTCGTCGTGGACTCCGCGGAAGGTCCCCAGGCCCAGACGCGCTTCGTGCTGCGCAAGGCCCTGGAGGCCGGCGCCAAGCCGATCGTGGTCATCAACAAGATTGACCGCGAAAATGCCCTTCCGAAGAAAGTGCTCGACCAGGTGTTCGAGCTCTTCATGTCGCTCAATGCGACGGATGAGCAGCTCGATTTCCCCTTCATCTACTGCTCAGCCAAGCAGGGTTATGCCAAGGTCGAACTGGATCACACCAGCGGCACGATGGAACCGCTGTTCGACGCCATCGTGAAGCACATCCCGCCCCCGCGGGCACACGCCGGGGATGGATTCCAGCTCCTGGTCGCCAATCTGGACTACAGCGACTACCTGGGCCGGATTGCCTTCGGCAAGATTTACGAGGGCAAGGTCAAGGTCGGTGACCCGGCCATCTGCCGCCACGGCAGCGGCAAGATCAGCCGCAACAAGATCACCGCCATCTATCACTTCGAGGGCATGAAGCGCATCGAGGTCCAGGAGGCACATGCCGGTGACATCGTCGGCCTGACCGGATTCGAGGATGTCTTCATCGGCGAGACCATCTGCGACAGCGAGGCCCGCACCGTGCTGCCCTACATCCCGATTGATCCGCCGACGATCCAGATGGAATTCGCCGTTAACGACGGTCCCCTGGCCGGACAGGAGGGCAAGAAGGTCACCGCCCGCGACATTTGGGACCGACTGGTGAAGGAAACCCGCACCAACGTGGCGCTGCGTATCGCGCAGACATCCGATCCCAAGATTTTTGCCGTGTCCGGACGCGGGGAGATGCAGATTGCCATCCTGGTCGAGCAGATGCGCCGCGAGGGATACGAAGTGCTCGTTTCCCGGCCCGAGGTTCTCTGGAAGAAGGCCGAGAATGGCGATCCGCTCGAGCCCATTGAAAAGCTGTACGTCGAGGTGCCGTCCGAAAACCTCGGTATCATCATGGAGAATCTGTCCAACCGGAAGGCGCAGATCACCAACATGAATCACGTCGGCAATCAGGTATCCATTGAGGCCCTGGCCCCGATGCGCGGCCTGATCGGCTTCGAGACCGACCTGGTCAACTCCACCAAGGGCATGGGCGTGATGAGCCACCTGTTCCACGAGTACGGCGAGGACCGCGGTGAAATCGCGGCGCGCAAGAACGGATCCCTGGTCTCCATGGAGGGCGGCGAGGCCACCGCATATGCGCTCAACATGGTGCAGGAACGCGGTCGGATGATGGTCGTGCCCGGCGACGCCATCTACATCGGCATGATCGTGGGTGAAAATGCCCGTGAGGACGACATTCCGGTCAACCCGGTGAAGGAGAAGAAGCTCACCAACATGCGCTCGCAGGGCGACGGCAAGGGCATCCAGCTCAACGCCCCGCTCAAGCTCAGCCTGGAGCGCGCGCTGGAATACATCGACGTCGATGA
>JBDKKE010000055.1:0-8072 GCA_039796255.1 Verrucomicrobiota bacterium
CGTCCTGCAGCGCCTCCAGCGTCCCCGCTTGCCCCCGTCCCAACATCCCCCGCACCTCTACCCAACCCGTCGCGTAATCCACCCCATCCAGCATCCACACGAACTCCCCGCTCACGCTGCCGCCACACAACGCCACCGTGTCCACCTCAAGCCAGCCGGCACGTCCTTCCTCCCACACGCTCCCGCGAATCGGTATCTGCTGGCGCAACAGCGATCCCGGACGCGTCAACGAGCGGCGCGACGCCTGCGCTCGCAGTGGCTCCAACAGCCGGTCCAACGTCCTTGCGCTCGCCTCCAGCAATCGCTCCCGCACCTCCCCAGGCAGACTCTGTTCATGCGCCTCATACGCCGGGATCCACTCCGGCAGCATCGCCGCCAACCGTCGCCCGCAGGCGTAGTCCGTCGCTTGCCAGATCGGCCTCAGCCACGGCGTCAGCTTCCCGGCCTCGTACCGTCTGGGCCGCCCGGTGTTAACCGGCCGGATCCGATCCGCCTCCGTTGATCCCAACGCCCGGATCGCCGACTTCCGGTGGTATCCCAGCACCTCGACCGCCTGGTCGATGAGCTTCCGCCGATAGGCTGGCCCAGCCCCTTGGTAGCGCCTCCGCAGCTTCTTCAACACCTCCTGTCGCGTCCCAGAACTCATCGTTATGTCCATCCCGGCGACGGTAACAGCCCTTTTGGCGCAACGACCCTCCCAACCCCTCCACACGCCATCCTCGCCGGTAACAAACATTCTGGCGCAATTCGGGGTTCTGATCCTGTTTTAGTTGGTTATTCCCAGAAGCTCCCCGGCCGGCTAGTTTTCCTCCAAAATGAACTCACCGGCATCCCTCCACGAGCCAGGCCGCGTCGCCGCGCTCAGGCGCTACGCGGTGCTGGATACGCCGGCGGAGGTGGAGTTTGACGATTTTACGCAGCTCGCCTCGCAGATTTGCCAGACGCCCATCGCGATGATTTCCCTGGTGGACGAGCGGCGGCAGTGGTTCAAGAGCAGGGTGGGTCTCGAAGCCACGGAGACCCCACGGGACATCTCCTTTTGCCAGCACGCTCTCCAGGGGCCGGAGCTGCTCGAAATCCCCGATGCCCGGCAGGATGAACGGTTCCGTCTCAATCCGCTGGTGAAGCGTGAACCCCACATCCGCTTCTACGCGGGGGCCCCCCTCATTTCCCCTGAGGGTGACATCCTGGGAACGCTCTGCGTCATGGACCGCACGCCTCGCCAGCTTACGACCGGACAGCGCGAGGCGCTGACACGACTGAGCCGCCAGGTGATGGCGCAGCTGGAGTTGCGGCTTTCCCGGCAAAAACTCGCGCAGGAGCTGGCGGCGCGGAAACAGGCGGAGGCAACGCGGGCGGAGGCCCTGGAGGAATTGGAGGATTTTTTCGAGCTTGGCAGCGTGGCCCTCCACTGGGTGGACGGGAATGGGATCATCATCTGGGCCAACCGGATGGAGCTGGACCTGCTGGGTTACACGCGGGATGAATACATTGGTCAGCCCATTAAAAAATTCCATGTCGAGCCACCGGTGATCGAAAGCATTCTGGAGCGCCTGCTCCGGCAGGAGCAGCTTTCATCCTGTGAAGCGCAGCTTCTGGCGAAGGATGGATCCATCAAGACCGTTTCCATTCATTCCAGCGCCGTTTTCCAAGACGGGCAATTCAGGCATACCCGCTGCTTTTCCGTGGACATCACCCGGCAAAAGGAGGCCGAGGCGCGACTCCAGCACGCGCGTGAGTTGCTCTCTGCGGTGGGCCAGCTGCAATCGGGTTACATCAGCACGGCCAACATAGACCCGGCGCAAACCTTCAACGCCCTGCTGAACCTGATATTGAGATTTACGGGCAGCGAATACGGCTTTGTGGCCGAGGTGCTCCGGAATGTCCAAGGCCAGCCCTACCTCAAGACGCACGCGATCACGAACATCGCCTGGAACGAGGAGATGCGGGCTTTTGAGGAAAAACACAGAGCCGCGGGCTTGGAATTCCACAACCTCAACACCCTGTTTGGCGCCGCCCTCACCACGGGGGAAACGGTCTTTGCCAACGCGCCGGACACCGACCCCCGCCGGGGTGGTCTGCCTCCGGGACATCCCCGGATGGACTCCTTTCTCGGCGTGCCCATCAAGCACGGTGGCGAACTGATCGCCATGGTGGGCGTGTCCAACCGACCGGGCGGATACGATGAGACCCTGGTTGAGGAAATCGAGCCGCTCCTCTCCACCTATTCCACCCTCATCCGGGGCTTCCAGTTGGCGAAGCAGCAACGGGCTGACCAGCAGCGGATTCTCGCTTTGAATGCGGACTTGGAAGCCCGCGCCGGCGAACTGGCGAAGGCGCTGCAAGACAAAGGCCGCGTGGAGCGCGAGCGTTTAGAAGCCCTGCGGGAGCATTCGGCCGGTTTGGAGCGGCGGGTTGCCGAACGGACGGCGGAACTTGAGGCAAGCCGGCGGCAGTTTCAGGATTTGTTTGAGTTTGCGCCGGACGCGCTGGTGATGATGGGGGCGGCGGGGACGGTTCAACGGATCAACGCTCAGGCCGAGAAGATGTTCGGCTGGCCCCGGGCGGAATTGGTGGGCCAGGCGTTGGAGGTCTTGATGCCGCGCCCTTCGCGGTCCGGTCATCCCACAGAGCACCACCGTTTTCTCCGGGAGGTCATGGCCCAACCGATGGGGTCGGGTAAAACCAATCTGCTGGGTCTGCGCAAGGATGGGACGAAATTCCCCGTGGAAATCAGCCTCAGCCCGGTGCAGACGACGGAAGGCACTCTGGTGGCCGCCGCCGTGCGGGACATCTCCGAACGCAAACAATTGGAGCACGAGTTGGCGCGCATCAGCTCCCATGAACAGGAACGCCTCGCCCACGAGTTGCACGATCATCTGGGCGCGTATCTGGCCGGCATCGCTTTCCGTTTCAAAGCGCTGTCGGAAACCTTGGAACGACGGGCCATTCCTGAGGCGGTCACCGCCCAGCAGCTGGTCCTGCAAGTCAATGCCTGCATTCACCAGGTTCGGAATTTCGCCCGGCTGCTCGCCCCGGTGAATCTGGCGGAGGGAGGACTCGCGGCGGGGTTGTCCCAGCTGGGAAAAGAGGTGCAGACGGTTTTCAACATTGTTTGCCGGGTGAAAGTGGCGCCGGAGCTGCCGCCGCTCGCCCAGGAACAGAGCTTGCAACTTTACCGCATCGCCCAGGAATGCACGCGCAACGCGGTCCAGCACGGCAAGGCCCGACAGATCATCATCTCCATCCGGTGCGATGCTGAGAGCCTGATTCAAACGGTTGCCAACGACGGCCCCCCCTGGAATCCCGAACTCGAGTCCTCCCTGGGCCTCGGCCTCCACATCATGCGCCACCGCGCGGCCACCCTCGGCGGCACGCTCACCATCCAATCCAATCCCGCCGGCCATACGGAGGTCATCTGCCGGCTGCCGCTCGCGGCGATCACCCCAGCGGAAAAATCCAGCGCGTGAAAAAACACCGCATTTTGGTCGTGGATGACCACCCCTTTTTCCGGAGCGGTCTGGTCCAATGGTTGAATCAGCAGGACGCGGTGACCTGCTGCGGCGAGGCCGGCTCGGTGGCGGAGGCCTCGAGCACCGTGAGGGAATTGCAGCCCGATGCGGTTCTCATGGATCTGCGATTGGGGGATGGCGAAGGCCTCGAGTTGATCCGGACGCTGTCCCCGCACTACCCTCAGATGCGATTCCTGGCGCTGTCCCAGTTTGACGAAGACCTGTACGCGCATCGCGCCCTGCAGGCCGGCGCCCGCGGTTACCTGATGAAATCCGAGGCCACCGAAACGGTTCTGGGGGCCATTGAAACGGTGATGAACGGGGGCATTCATCTCAGCCCGAAGACATCGGTCAGGCTGCTCGAGAATATTTTCCCGGATCCGCTCTCCAAAACACTAAATCTGGCCAAGCTTTCCGACCGGGAATTCCAGGTTTTCCGAATGTTGGGCTGCGGCCGGAGTACGATCGAGATTGCCAGGCATCTGGGGATCAGTCCCAAGACGGTCGAGACCTATCGTGAGCATCTCAAAGTAAAGCTGAGCCTGGGGGATGCGGCGGCCCTGGTGCGTGCCGCGACGCTTTGGACAGAATCCGGTCGATTGTAAATTGGCCCACCCACCGCCCGCACCGCACTGCCTGACGACCGGGAACCCGGCAGGCATTTCCGAAAAAATCCGCCCGCCTGAGCCCGCCACGGCATGCTGCCGCGAGCCATTCCGCCGCCTGCAGGGATCAGGGTAACCATTACTCGGAATCATGGCATTTCCCTGATGGCACGCTGCGCACGAGATGCGGATGTTGAGGTTGATAGTGAAAAGTGGACGCGCATTTCGCTTGGCCGGCTGCGGCATTGAGCAAGTCAGGGGAGGGCTCTGCCCGCCGCCGGATCGTTTGCATCACACCTTTACGGCGTTCTTCCCTCCTACCGCCTACCGCCTTGCGCGTTCACGAATTCGCGCGGGTGGGGTTCATTTTCTGCTGTTTCTTATGAGTATCACTGTCGTGAAACATCGCTTCTCCCTGCTTCTGCTCGGCCTTTTGCTGGCGACCGCGCCGCTGAGCCGAGCCCAGTGGCTCTCGCAGTCCATGACCCTCGTGCCGGGCTGGAATGCCGTGTATCTGCAAGTGGATGCTTCCTACACCAATTTGGATACTCTGCTGCCGGATGCGCAAGGGCCCATCGCCCAGATCTGGCAGTGGAATCCCACCTTCTCGGTCCAGCAGTATTCGACAAGCCCTGCCAACCCTCATAATGACGGTTCGCAGTGGACCAGTTGGACCAGTGCCCGGGGCGACAATGACACCCTGACCTTGCTGGGCGGCAACAACTCCCTCCTGATTTTCAATCAGACTGCCAGCAATTATGTGTGGTCGGTCAAGGGACGTCCGCGGCCACCCAATTATCAGTGGACGACCACCGGTTTGAATTTCTTCGGATACCCCACCCCAGCCGGCGGCGCGCCCAGTTTCGCCACCTATTACGCCCCGGTGCCTGCGGTGCAGGGTCAAAACCCCCTGGATCCCCAGAATTTCGGCACTTCCGTTCATGTGTTCCATTACCCGGGCGGGGCGCTGGCCACCAACACGCCCACGCCTGTGGAAATCACCAGTGCTCAGGCCGCCAGCACCTTGGTCAAACGGGGCGAGGCGTTCTGGGTGCAGGGGCCGACCAATTACTACAACCTGTACTATGGGCCGGTGCAGGTCTCGCTCCAGAACCCGGCGGGCGTGAACTATGGCAACAACCTGGGTGAGTACAGCCTCTTTCTCAACAACCTCACGGCCTCCAACCGGACCATCACCCTGAAATTGGTTTCCTCGGAGCCCGTTCCAACGGGCCAGAAGCCGATTGCCGGCGCGCCCGAGTTGCTGGTCCGCGGGGCGCTCAGTTCCATCACCCTGGACTATGCGTACACGCCTCTGGATGCAGGGGGGGCGGGCTCCTCCTTCACCTTGGCGCCGGCGGGGCAGGTGGGTTCGCAGTTGACCGTGGTGCTGGGCCTGAACCGGGTGCTCATGACCCAACCCTCCGGTTCGCTGTATGCCGCCGTTCTCCGGTTGACCGACACCAACGGGTTGCAGCAGGTGGATCTGCCGGTCTCCGCCACCGTTTCCTCCACCGCCGGCCTGTGGGTGGGCAATGCCAGCATCACCGGCGTCTCCCAGTATCTGAAGGCCTATCCGGAGGTGGACACCTCGTCCACCAACCAGGCAGCCCAGATTGATGCCGCCACCACGGCCGCAGGCAAACCGGCCAACAACTCCGTCACCGCGAATACCTGGTCCGCCACCCAGGCGAACTCCCGGGTGCCCACCGTCGCCAACTTCAGCTTCGAGGCCAACAAAATCACCAATGGCCTCGGTTATGGCACGATCACCTCTTGGGTGACTTCTTCCGCGAGTACTTCCGGACTCAACCCGGTCCTAGGCGTAAACTACTTTACCGACAATGGGCGCACCCCGGATGGCGGGCAGGTCGCCTTTATGCAAGGTGATGGCACGCTGTCGCAAACGCTTTCCAATTTCACCGTGAACGGCAGTTACCAGCTGCATTATTATGAGAACGCCCGCAACACTCCCATCGAGGGCGCTCCCAACTTGGATGCCAGCTGGCCCATCCCGCCCACCCGGCATTCCAGTTGGCCCGTGGCACCCTATGCGTATGTCAGTTCGAATTCGGCCTCGGGCTGGCAGGTCAGGGTGGTCGTTGCGGATACAGCCGACCCCTCAGTCGCCAACATCACCAGCATTGCCTTGACGGAGGATCTTCTCGCCCATCCGAGCAAACAATTCAAAGCCGGTAATATGTACGGTGACGCTGCTGGCACAGCGGTGGGCATCGTTACCACCTCCCCCGTCATTAATTTTGTCAATGGCGGCGCCGGGGGCCATTTCACCGCTTCCCCCTACCTCGACGCGCCTTTTCCCGGCTTGAACGCGGCCCGGAATAATTTTGCGCTGGAAGCCACCGGTTACCTGACCATCCCCACGGCGGGGAACTGGTCCTTTGGGGTGAACTCCGATGACGGCTTCCAGTTGGTGGTGGGCGGCAGAACGAATATTTTCGATGGCGGGCGCGGCCCGGCCGATACCATTGCCACCTTCAATCTGGCGGCGGGCACCTACCCGATCCGGCTGGTGTATTTCAATGGATGCTGTGGAGCCGAGGTGGAGGTCTATGCCGCCTCCGGCAGCTATGCCAGTTGGGACGCCACCGTAAACTGGGCCCTGGTGGGTGACACTGCCCATGGCGGCCTGGCCGTCAGTCCGCCGGTGTCCTGGGGTTATCCCAACAGCAGTGTCACGCTCGGTGGAGCGACCCTGGTGGCCAAACACCCGGTGACACCCGTCGGCGGAACCAATGCGTACCATGAAATTGTCAGCGCACCCTTTGTGGCCTCCAGCTCCAGCCTCAACCTGGCCTTCAATAAATTTTCACCGGCGATAGATACGACGGCCGTGCCGCTTTACAGCCTCGCCGGCGGCTCCAGCAACTGGACGGTCATCACTCCTTATCCCTTCCCGGGTGGCAGTTGGACCTACACCAACGGCCAATGGCAGGCCGGCGGGCAGACCAACACCACCACCAGCGGCTCCCTCTCCAGCCAACTCTTGGCCGGCACCATTATCGGCACGCCTTATAGCGCGGGAGATGCTAACCCGCTGTCCAATGCCTTTGACGGCAACCCCGGTACTGCGTTCGCGGGTCTCTACGGCTCGGGAGAATGGGTGGGCCTGGACTTTGGTCAGGGGGCCAGCAACCAGATTACCTCCCTGGGATATACTCCCCGGGGCGGGGTGGCTTCGCGCATGTTGAATGGCACCTTTCAGGGCGCCAACAATTACGATTTCAGCGACGCGGTGGGGCTGTACACCATTACCAACGTTCCTCCCGATGGCGGCACGACCGTGACGCTGCCGGCGACCTCTTCACCGCGCGGCTTCCGATATTTCCGCTATTTCGGGGCTGCCAATACCGCCTGTGATGTTGCCGAGCTCCAATTCTATGGCCAGCCGATGCTGACCAACTACGATTCCTATCTCACCACCCAATCCTTCACCAACACGAAATACGGGCTGTTGGAGTTCACCCTGAAACACCGTTGGAGTTTTGGCACCAACAACGGCGGCCAGGTGCAGCTCAGTGTCAACGGTTCCCCCTTCCAGCAGGTCGCGGGCACCACTGGCTCAGGCCCCGGATACAACAAATTTTTGCCAAACATCATTGTCGCCAATTACACCACGGCACTGAGAAATTTATATGTTTGGAACGGCACCAATGCCAGCGGTCCCCAGTCCTACGAGACCAGCACTGGGACCCTGGGGTATTTCAACGCCGGCGACGTCCTGCAACTGCGGTTGCACGAGGCTTGCGGCACGCTCCGCGACCAGCTCGGCTCCAATAGACCGGCCTGGGAAGTGTCGTCCCTGGCGGTCAGCAACAAGGGCAACCCACCGCCCGATACCACCCTGTTGGTGGACAAGGTCAGTGTAACCAGCGCAACGCTCGCGCATTATTACGCGGCGCTCGCGGGGTCCGTCAGCGGCCAGATCCTCGTC
>JBDKKE010000056.1:0-2779 GCA_039796255.1 Verrucomicrobiota bacterium
AAGCAACCTTCACACCTTCCCGAACACCACTCGTCCATCTACTCAAACTCGGGGTTCTATTTTTAGAAGGCTTGACCTCGCGAATCTGAGTCGCGGCCCCCAGCAACCAGCGGGTTGACCCCTTCCGGGTTACCCGAACGTTAGGTCAATTGGCGGACGACCCGGAGATGCGAATTATTGGGGAAGTGGACCTTCGGACCGTCGATTGGATTTTTACGGCTGATTTTTTCCGGGGTTTGCCGGAGGGCTGACCTCCGCACTGCTATCCCGCAGTATTCTTTCGTGCCGCAGGCAATTTCCCAAGGCGGTTCTGCCACAAAAAAGCGCAAAAATATCCGTCCTCCCGGCGGAAAATTTCCGAGCGCCTATAGGCGCCTTGCCAGCTCCATCTGCTCTCAGATTTTTTGTATCTTTTTGTGGCTAAAACCCCTGTTCTGCAGGGAGGGCGCCGAACAGTCCGGCCCAGCCGATGACTTCGTCCAAACCGAAACGCTGGAGTCAGTTTGAAAACTCGCCCGATGACAGCGAGAGGCCGGAAGTCAGTGACTTCTCATCATGATCGCCATTGTCGTCCGAACATCCGCGTGGATTCTCCTCGGTCTGGTCGTAATCGCGGGCGCAGGACTCGGCTATCTCCGGTGGAAAATACATGTCCACAGTTCCCAGTATGAGCGGATGACGGCCGGGTTCGAGGCGCTCCGGTTCCGGCGGCCGCTCGAGATATCGGCGGCGGAATGGCATCACCAGTTGCGTTGGCTCGGCAATCTGGCCGGCAATTGCCTGTGCGTGGACCAGTACGTGCCGACCCGAACGCTGGGTCAATTGGCGGACGACCTGGAGAGGCGAATTGCTGGGGAGGTGGACCTTCGGACCGTCGATTGGATTTGGGATGAAGTGGCGCGGGTCAGCACGATCGGCCCGGGCTATTCCGAGAGGTTCCGCCCGACGTCGACGAAGGCACGGTTGCGCGACGGGTTTGAGGTGGCCCCGTCCACGGTGGTCGAGCGGACATGGTGAGGCCCATCGCGCCCTCCCGTCAGCAAACCCCTCCCAGATCCGATCCCCTGAGAATCCAGTTTCCTTTCAGTCAGTTTCTTGCCCGTTTCCAAATCGAAGAAAATGGGAACATGCCCAAACTGTTTTGAAGACGAAGGCAGAGGATTATTCTTGCTCAAGTGATAAACACGACTTTATCGTTTGAGGTATGACCACCTTGGAGAATGTCGCGACTGACGCAACGCTGGCGGAACAACGGATTGTCGCGGGCATCGAATGGGCCGAGGCGGAACACCTTGCTGGTTTGCTCGTCGTGCCGATTAGTCGGCTCGCGGAACTCCTGCAGATTCCGCCAGCTACGATGGCGCGACGCAAGACGCAGGGGCGCTTCACCGTTGAGGAGTCCGAGAAGATCGTGCGGTTTGCGCGGTTGTGGTTCATCGCCTGCCAGGCAGTGGGTGGCGCGGCGGGAGCGCGATCTTGGCTCAAACGGGCGCAATACGGGCTAAACGGCCGCGTGCCGCTGGAAGTCGCCCGGCTTGAGGTCGGCGCGCGCAGCGTCGAGGCGTTGTTGCAGCGCATTCACTACGGAGTGCTCGCTTGATGGAGATGCGGGTGCAGTTCTGGCGCGTCGAAAAAGAGATCTTCACGGCGACGGCACGCACTGGCGAGGGCGCGCGCCTGTCCGGCGGGCGATGGAATTCCCCGGGACTGCCCGCCATCTATTGCGGGCAGTCGCTCGCGCTGTCCGTCTTGGAAATTCTCGTCCACGCCGTAACGCCGGAGGAACGTTCAGACCCGCGCGTGTGGTTCCGACTGACGTCGAGGGCAGATATCCGGACCGTCCGACCAACTGGGCTGCCGAAAGGGTGGAATGACCCGGTGATTCACCCAGAGACCGTCGCGCGTGGAGACTCATGGTTGCGCGGCAGGAAATCCGTTGGGTTGCGCGTGCCCTCAGCAGTCATCCCCGGCGAATGGAACTACATCCTGAATCCGCTGCATCCACAGTTTCGAAAGCTCGTCCGTTGGTCGCGACCGGTTGCGCTGGAAATTGATAAGCGTTTGGTTGATGGAGCACCAGTATTGCCGTGGCAGTAGCGTCACCAGGAGCCGGATGCTGAGCGAGGCGCACCGCACATCACCGCCCGAAGGGAAGCCGTTCCAGACACCATCCGCATTTGGAACGTGACCCCGGCAGAAAACTTCGATCAAGCCGCTGGGACGGGGTCATATCGAGAGTTGAGACAGGAGCTTCAAAAACCCGCCGTCGAGGAGGTCTGCTGCGGTCGGAAAAATTGTTCACTTCGTGAACGGCCCCACCGCGCTCTGGAAGCTGCGGGTGTAGGTGCCGCCACCGCCCCAGAAGCGACCGTGGAACGAGTTCACCCCGTTCGGCGCTCCCCTCTGCAGGCGGTGCGCCAGCCGGCGGTTGGACCCGGATGTGATCTGTTTCAGCGCCGCAGCCAGTCGCCGTTTCTCCGGGCATCCCGAAATTGCCATAGGCTAGCTCTCGACCAGGCGGCGGGGGGCGACCCAAGGGGTCAACCCGCTGGTTGCTGCAGTCGGCGCGAGAGGGCGGATCGAACCACCGATGCGGCGCCCATGATGTGATACCGCGCATCTGGAAACTGAATACGAATTCGTCGCGCCATGACCCTGAAGCAACCTTCACACCTTCCCGAACACCACTCGTCCATCTACTCAAACTCGGGGTTCTATTTTTAGAAGGCTTGACCTCGCGAATCTGAGTCGCGGCCCCCAGCAACCAGCGGGTTGACCC
>JBDKKE010000057.1:0-4422 GCA_039796255.1 Verrucomicrobiota bacterium
TGGACGAACTCCTTGGACTCGACGCCAATGACGATGGAAAGCTGACCTGGGGCGAACTGAAAGACCGCGAGAATAACCTGATTCGTTACGTCGAGTCGCGCCTGGTCATAACGGACGACGGCCGTCCCGCTTCCCTGCGTTACAACGCCCTCTCGGTGAACCGCCACCAGGATGAAGGTTACGCAGTCCTCGGCTTCGAACTACCCAACCATGTTAACTCCGGGACCCTTACCCTCGAGTATCGCGTCCTGATGGATCACGATCCCCTCCATCGATGTCTGACCAGCAGCCCGAGCGACGGAATCACCGCCGTCATGAGCCGTGATCGGCCGCAGATACGGCTGAACGGGCCGGTATCATTCTCCACCCATGCCATGTCCCTCGTTGCAGAAGGAGCGCATCACATCTGGACCGGATACGACCACCTTTTGTTTTTATTGGCCCTTCTGTTGCCTGCGGTGCTTCGGCGGACGGATCACGGATGGGCGCCAGTGGTCAAGTCCAGCGACAGCATGCGGGAAATCTTCAAGGTGGTGACTGCGTTCACTGCGGCTCATTCCCTGACCCTGAGCGCCGCAGCTCTGGGGTTGGTTCAACTCCCGTCTCAACTTGTGGAGTCGTCGATCGCTGCCAGCATCATCATTGCGGCGTTGGCCAATCTGCGATCCGGAAATGGAGGTTCAACCACAACCCACCGTAGGCCGGTGCCACAGCTCCTGGCGGCCACCATGAAGCCGTGGACTATTGCCTTCGTCTTCGGACTCATTCACGGATTCGGATTCGCCGGCGCCCTAAACGATTTGGGCCTCTCGCATCATCACTCAGCCTTACCCTTGGTCGCATTTAACACCGGAGTGGAGCTCGGCCAACTCGCCTGCGTCGCCGCTTTTCTTCCTCTCGCCATACTTCTTCGAAATACATCCTTCTATCGCCGTACCGCCCTTCCATTGGGGTCGATAGCAATCATTCTCCTTGCGGGCGGTTGGATGACAGAGCGCCTCTTCGAGGTCAGCTTCATGCCTTTCTAATCTTCATCAGTTTTACGGGAGACGGCAGACTGGAAACCCTGCGAGACTCGAACAGATCCTCGACAACGAATCACCGTGCGACACTGCGATCGGCAAGCACCCGCATGAAGCGGTACTGATTCTCCGAAACCGGAGTTGAATCCCGAACGGTGATTTGGCGAACAGCGCCCTGCAGCACTGACTGCATCTCGACCAAACCAGATTCGGACCATGACTTCATGTCACTGCTGGCCTC
This sequence comes from Verrucomicrobiota bacterium, assembly GCA_039796255.1. Lineage (GTDB taxonomy): Bacteria > Verrucomicrobiota > Verrucomicrobiia > Limisphaerales > UBA9464 > UBA9464. Next base: position 1,264 of record JBDKKE010000057.1, read on the forward strand.
CACCCTAAACAGCGTTTCGGAAAGCACCTCTGGGCGAAGATAAGTGAGCGTTAGATAATCCAATCCGTCAACCCGGGCCATATCGAGCGAAACGAAGCCTGGAGAACCCTCTCCGATCCACACCACCGGCCTTGGCAAATGGCCCTCACCTGACTGAATGCCTGTTGCGACAGTGGGCACTCCGGACATCGTCGTCGTCTTGGGCACTGCCGTCTCCAGGCTGACGTAATCAAAGGCGATCCAATGCCAAGTCGCCGGCTTAGAAGGCCCGACCCGGACGAATTCAATCGTGTTGGCGCCCACGCTTGCTCCCACACCAATCGCGGAAAACTCAACGGACACACGCATCGGCCCCTCAAGCCGGTTGGTGTAGATCGTGGTGGCAGAGCCACGCGAGTTTCGAAACCGGATGACCACATCATGCATGCCAAACCCAATCCCCAGCTGATTAAGCGGAGCCCCCAGAAAGAATCCACCGGCGGTCAACTCAAAGTTGAGACGGATGCGCGACGCCGGGTTCGCCTGCGCGCCGTTCAACACAAAGTGAACTCTGTTTGTAAGGTCGCCGTTGGTCAGTGCCCGCTCCCAAGCGGTTGATGGCTCCTGATTGGGAACGGCCAACGAAGCGGTGAGCCCATTAAATCCGATCGGATAGTTCCCAGCACAATAGTAGTCGTCGTCCTTCGCCGGATTGCCAAGCGTCGAGTAAAGTGGATCAAGTGGAAGCCGGGTGATTTTTCCCGGAGGCAGGTCATTCAATCCGTTCTCACTGGAGAACTCCGAGTGCGGAACGTAGGGAACTGCCAGGGGATTGTCGTCCTGTCCAACTCGCCAAGTAAGCGCAAACGGCTCCAAGACCGGCGAACTGGGACCGCTGGTTCCGGTGCCCCCGTCGACGGCAACAACGATTCTGCTTCCCTGACTGCCATTGTAGTAGGTCCCACCGGGCACTCGTTCCAACACCACTGACTTGACGAGATAAGTACAGGATTCTCCAGGAATTCTCATTTCGGAGAATGCAGGATTGACCAGAGGAACTGCGGTAACTCGGGTAAACCGGCCACCCGGGACGATGGCCCGGTAAACGTGATACCCTGCCAAATCCTCCTCGTTGGACGCCGCCCACGAAAGCGACACTTTCCCCCCCGAACTCGCGGCCACCAGTTTCCTTGGAGGCTCAACCGTGTGCAGTCGCAAAGCGGGATCCCCCATCAATCCAGTATGAACACCCCCCAGAGGGGAACTCGGGCCCCATTGGGGTCCACCGGGCCGGAAGGAGGTTCCCCCTTGCAATGACGCGTTCTGTGAGGACCGAACCGCTAGGCCAATGGGCTCTCCCATGCCCATGGAATGCATGAAATAGTTGGGGGTCCCCGCCCAAATACAGGCCAAGCCGAGTGAGTCGCCCTTGGCGTTCCCCGCCAAAACCGAGCGCATGATGTTGTTGGGTGAATCCCAATCGCCCAAATAACTCCCGAACATGCCCATGAACACCACCCGACTGGGCTTGGATCCAAAATCAGCGGATGTACCAAGGCCAGAAATCGTTTCATACGAACCATACCCGCCCGCGTATCCAATCAGGTAATTGCGCCCACCCGCAAAATTCGTGGAGAACCACTGCCCTGATCCAATTCGATCAATGACGGTTCCTGGAGGGCGTCCTAGTCCGGAATAGGCCCAGTGCCATCCCGTGACGCCGGTATACAGGGAGGTCAATCCATCCCAGATTATTGCCCGCCGCGGGATCGATGAATAGTTGCCCAACTGATGACGATAGGAATGCGCCTTGGCCAGATATCGCCGCAGCAGATCTGCTTCGGTCACCGCCGCGCTGGGAGCTTTGGTCAACCCCGAGAAATCAACCCGACCCACCGCAAGCTCAAGGGTTGTGGGAAAGGTGGATTGGTCAAACTTCCCGTCGGCGGGAACATTGTGATTTCGTGGACTGGTGGCACCCGTGCTTTTGACTGAGATGTCCGTCCAAATCCCATCCATGTCGCCATAGTAGCCGTCTGAGGACCAAGCACCCAAGTGTTGCCAGTGGCCGTCGGAGGCGTTGTTTCCAGAATAGGGAACCGGGACATGTCCGAGGAGATAAACCATACGGACATTGGCTGGATCAGCTTTGTAGGCCGCGCTTATCAAACCCTTGACCAGGCCTACCGGAGATGTCCTTGAAACTGGAATCTGCTGAACCGCCCATCCATCCCCGATCAAGTCCTCCTGCAGTTGGGCAATCTCCACCGCCAGTGGCGCCGTCATCGTGGAATCAATCACCAGCAGAATCTTACCGCGACGGTCGACAGCGGGAATACTATATCCTGCGTTGAGATATCCGAGGGAGGTGCGAGGCATATAGGATGAGATCAGGCCTGTGAACGAGCGCTCCATCCAGTACTCATACTCGACGCCTGGGAGACAGGATGTATCGGCGTAGTTTGTCGCGGTGGTGGCCAAATCCGCCAACCGCGTCCAAGCGAGGCCTCCTTTGAGGCGACGATGAATCCTCTGACTCGAAATGTTCGACTGAAGGCGCTGAGTCCAGGACACGCGGATGTGCGGCGATGTCGGAGAAACAGTGGCGCTTAGATCAACAACAAAGTCCGACGGTAGAGTCTGCGAATGGACCCGGAACAGTGGAATGGTTAGCCCAAGAAGGAACAGGGCCCGAGAAAGCAGCGCACGACGGGTAGTCATGAATAGCGGAAAGCAGCTGACGATAGCCTGAGAACAGCATGCGAACTGCGACTCACCAGAGCGCTCGTTTCCATGAAGTTTACACCGGTTTCACGAAACCGAGCGGTGGCAGTGTGGAGGAGACGTTATAGAAATTGGTGATGTTGGGAAGGACGTAGCTCAGGCTGTTGTTGGGCACGCCGAACCAGCGCAGCATCTCGGCAAAAAACAGATCTAGGGAGGTGCTCGGCAGGAACCGCCCACCGCGTCCCACGTCGTTGGGACCGTCCAGCGCCAGGCTGGGATAGGTGCCAAACAGTTTCCCGCCGTCCACAGGCCCGCCGAAGACCATTCCGTTCCCACCCCAGGCATGGTCGCTGCCACGGCCATTGGACCGCAGCGTGCGTCCGAAATCCGATGCCGTAAACGTGATCACGTCATTGGCCAACCCCAGCGCCTCCAGCGCCTGCTGGAACGCCC
>JBDKKE010000058.1:0-14367 GCA_039796255.1 Verrucomicrobiota bacterium
GGCTCTAAATTCCAGGCAGTGGCGGCAGGATCCCCTGCTTGGCCAGGAGCCACCACGCCGCCACCGCGATCACCAGCGCGGCGGCCACCCAAAACGCCAGGGTGAACAGGGACTTGGTCACCTTCCAGACGATCACCAGCCCAAACAGGCCGACCACCACCAGTCCAGCGGCAATGCCGAAGCTTTGTGCGTCCATTTTCATGGGATCGTTCAGGCCCGGACCGTCGACCCACGCTCGGCGCGCAACCGCTCCGCGCCGTGAAGCAGCATCCGCTCCGTGACGTCCCAGCCCAGGCAGGCATCGGTAAGGGAGACTCCGTACTTCAGTTCCGAGGCGTTGGTGGGAATCGGTTGGTTGCCCTCGAACAAATGGCTTTCCAGCATCACCCCGATCAGCGGCTCACAGCCCTCCACCCGCTGGGAAACCAGATTCTGCCAGACCTCCTCCTGCTTCGCGTGCTGTTTGCTGGAGTTGGCATGGGAGCAGTCCACCATGAGGCCGTCAGGCAGGCCCGCCTTCTTCAACTGCACCGCCGCGTCCGCAATGCTCGCAGCATCGAAATTCGTCCGGGCCCGGCCTCCGCGTAGCACCACGTGTCCGTCGGGGTTGCCCCGGGTACGGACCACCGAGACGCCGCCGTCCTGATCGATTCCCAGGAAATGATGCGGATGGCGCGCGGACAACATCGCGTCGATGGCGACCTGCAGGGATCCGTCCGTTCCGTTCTTGAAGCCCACCGGCATGGAAAGCCCGCTGGCCATTTCGCGATGCGTCTGGCTTTCCGTGGTCCGCGCCCCGATGGCTGCCCATGTTACCAGATCCGCAATGTACTGCGGAACCACGGGATCCAGGAACTCGGTGGCCGAGGGCAGCCCCATGTCGGTGATGTCCATCAGCAACCGCCGGGCGATGCGGATTCCGGAGTCCACGTCGTAGCTGCCGTCCAGGCGCGGATCATTGATCAGGCCCTTCCATCCGATAGTGGTGCGGGGCTTTTCAAAGTACACCCGCATGACCAGAAACAGTTGATCCTCCACGGAGGAACGAAGCTCGGCCAGGCGGCCCGCGTATTCCAGGGCGCTCCGCGGATCATGGATGGAGCAGGGGCCGAGGACCACCAGCAGGCGCGGATCCTCTCGTCGAAGAATGCGCTGCACGACGGACCGTCCCTCGACCACCGTGGCCGAGGCCTTCTCGCTCATGGCCAACTCGCTCTTCAGCGCCCGCGGGGGGAGCAGACGGCGATTACTGACGATGCGCAGGTCATTGGTAGGCTGCATAACCGCGCCCAACCTAGCGAGGGACGCCCCCGACCGGAAGCGGATTGCGGCGGCGGGTCCGGAATCCCGGCGAAAGGCATTATCGCCGGAAGTCTACGCTGCCTTCACGCCCTTCTGGAAAGTCGTGTACAACTTGATGGGAATCGCCAGCCCGCCCAGATGCTGACGGATCAACGGTTCCACCTGTTCCCAATCCAGTCCACCGACCCCCGTCGCCAGGCGCGGGAGGGCCAGGCTGGTGATCTTCTCCTGCTCAGCCCACTTGTGGAGCTCCCGCAGGCAGAGATTGAGATTGTGGTAGGAGGCCTTGCCCGGACGCGCATGTTCCGAGGGAGCAGGCTCCTGGGTGAACAGGTTGACGATGCGTCGCCCATCCGCAGCCGTCCAAACCCAGAGCCCGCCCGGCTTCGGATGGGCGGTGTGCAGGTAATGCCGGAAGTCCTTGTAAAGCGCCGGCCAGTCCTGCCGGAGGTTCAGCGCCAGACCGGAGTCAAAGTGATCATTGGGAGCGATGCCGTGCGCGATCGCCTGCGCATCACTCAAGAGAAGGTCACCCGCAACGTGTTTGATCATGTGGCCAGTACACTCGACCGGATTGCCGTTACCGCCTACGCGTCCCTTGGCGACAATCACGCAGGAATTGCGTTCCTGTCTGGCGCCGGGGACCTCCCTGTAACCCACCACAGCGGTACGGCGTCTGAATCAGCAAGATGCTGGATCCCCTCCCCCACGATGCGTGGAACCGGACCACCGCCGCCCATCTGCTCAACCGCGCCGGGTTTGGCGGAACACCCGCCGACGTGGACTCTCTGGCACGGCTGACGCCGGATGCCGCAGTCACCCGGTTGATGAACGGCGATGGTTCACCTCCTCCGGAACTGAAACCGTCCTGGGCGCATCCAGATCCGGACCGGGCGGAAAAGCTGAAGGCAATCCGGACGGCCGATGCAGGGGAACGCGCCCGCCTCCAAAAGGAGCGCAACCGGGAGAGGCGACGGCAGATGCTGGAACTTCAGCAGGATTGGCTCCGACGAATGGCAAACGGCAGCCGGCCATTGCAGGAAAAGATGACCCTTTTCTGGCACGGACACTTCGCCACCAGCGTGCTCAAGGTCCGGGATCCCTACCTCATGTGGCGCCAGAATGACCTGTTCCGTCGGAGGGGCGCCGGATCCTGGAGGGAACTACTGGATGCCGTAACCCGCGATCCCGCCATGCTGCTCTGGCTCGATCAGGCGCAAAGCAAGCCGGAGCATCCCAACGAGAATTACGCACGCGAACTGCTCGAACTCTTCACCCTGGGCGAGGGGCACTACACGGAAAGGGATGTCACCGAAGCCGCGCGGGCCCTGTGTGGGCTCACCCTCGACCGGCTCACCCAGGAGCCGGTGTTTCGCAAACGGCTTCAGGTCGCCGGCGACAAGACCTTCCTCGGGCGCACCGGCCCCCTGGGAATCGACGACGTGCTGGACCAGATCGCCGCCCAACCCCAGACGGACCGCTTCATTACCGGACGCCTCTGGACCTTCTTTGCGGGAACCCCGCCCTCCCCTGCCCTTCACGACGCCCTGGCCGTCCGCTTCCGCGCCGCAGGACAGCAGTTCAGTCCATTCCTGCGAACCATGCTGATCTCGGAAGAATTCCATCAGCCCTCGGTGATGAACCAGCAGATCAAGAGTCCCGTTCAACTGATGGTATCGGCCTGCCGCCAACTGGAGCGTCCTCTGCCCCCGGCGCCGGTCTGCGCCAATACCCTGCGCCTGCTCGGGCAGGAACTGTTCAATCCCCCCAATGTTAAGGGATGGGAGGGCGGCCTTGCCTGGATCAACACCAACACTCTACTGAACCGCCACAACCTCGCCCTGCTGCTGGTCACGGGCGAAAATCCGATGTCGCTCGCGGCAGACGCCAAACCTGCCTCCCCAAAAGGCCCCCTTCGCCAACGACTGCTCAGCCGAACCGGCGGCGGGGCCAATCCAGAGAAACTCTTCACACCGACCGAGCGAGGAGATGCCCGGAGTCTCCTCGCCGCGGTGGAGAGGCGCTTCCTGACAACTCCGCTTCAGCCCCGCGAACAGGTTCTCCTGAGCGAATACCTCCGGGCGCAGGGCACGCTGGATGACCGAGACGTCCTTGGTGTCGTTCGTCTCGCGTTATGCACGCCACAATACCAGATCAACTGAACCTCAGGAAAATCTGTCCCATGAATCCACCCCGCCTGCACACCCGCCGCTCCTTTCTGCGGTCCACCGCCCTCGGTGGCGCGCTGACTGGCACCGTTCCGTCCTTTCTCGCCGCGACCTTTGATCGACTGCACGCGGAGGCAGAAGGCGGTGCCGTCGCCGCCACCACCGGACGCGACGCCCCGATTCTCGTCGTGCTGCAGTTGGCCGGCGGCAATGACGGTCTCAACACGGTGGTCCCTTATGCCGATGACGCCTATCACCGGGCCCGTCCCAAGCTGGGTTTAAAGGCCGGCGCCGTATTGAAGCTCAATGATCAGTTTGGTCTGCATCCCGCCCTGAAGGGCCTGCGGTCCCTCCATGACGACGGTCGCCTCGCCATCGTCCACGGTGTTGGCTATCCGAATCCCAACCGTTCCCATTTCCGAAGCACCGATATCTGGATGACGGCCACCGACAGCGACCGCGTGGAAAGCCTGGGCTGGATCGGCCGTTACTTCGATCACGCCTGTGCCGGGGCTGATCCGGTCGTTGGCCTCGCCGTGGGACGCCAGAACCCGCTGGCCTTCACCGCACGAAAGCCCGCCGGTGTGGCCGTCGACAATCCGGAATCCTTCCGCTACGTGGACCATGATGTTCCGGAGGAGGGCGAGAGCGAGTCGGCTGGAGGCGAAGGATTCTATCGCAGGATGAATGGAGGGGACGGCGCTGCCCTGTCGGGGAGCGCAGAGAATACCGGTGGCACCATCGAGGCCGTCGGGGGCAGCAGTCCCTCCGGATCTCCTCTCGACTATCTGGAGCGGACCGCCCTGGACGCCCAGGTCAGTTCCGACCAGATCCGCCGGCTGTCCTCGAGTACCCGCAACGAGACCCCATATCCCCAGACCCGGCTCGCCCGCGACTTCCAACTGGTCGCGCGCCTGATCGCGGGCGGACTGTCCACCCGGGTGTACTTTGTCAGCCAGGGCGGCTACGACACCCACACCAATCAGGCCGCCACCCACCAGCGACTGCTGACGGAAATGGGCGAAGCCGTCCATGCCTTCCAGTCCGATTTGAAGGCCCTCGGGCAACAGCAGCGCGTTCTCCTGATGACCTTCAGCGAATTCGGACGTCGAGTCTCGGAGAACGGCAGCTCCGGAACCGATCACGGCGCTGCGGCGCCTCTGTTCCTGATCGGCGATCGCGTCCGTCCCGGATTCCACAGCAACGCCCCCTCGCTGGCGCCCGCGGATCTGCTGAATGGCGACCTGCGCTTCCAGACGGACTTTCGCTGCGTGTACGCCGCCATTCTCGACCGCTGGATGCGCACCTCCAGCGCATCGATCCTCGGCCGACAGTTTGAGCCAACCCAACTCTTCGTTGCATGACCGTGAAGGGGAGGAAGCGGCGCGTCATTCCCTCTCTTCCCCTCTGTGTCCCTATGTCCCCGTGGTTTCTTCCCCTCCGTGGTCACACCCCATAATACGTTTCGTACACGTGGGCAGCCTGCCGACGGGCTTCCTCCCAGGAAATGGACATCCCGGTGAAGCGATCCGGGCTGAGGCTGCGCGCGTACTCGCCGGGCCGCGGATCCAGCAGCGACTCCACCAGCAGTTTCCCGATGCCGCCGGATCCGGAGATGCCGTGCGCATTGCAACCACCGGCCATGACAAAGCCCGGCACCTGTGAACTCTCCCCGATGAGGAACCGACCATCCGGAGTAAACGTCGGCCACCCCTTCCCGACCCAGCTTTTCTGAGCCGGGCGCGCCGTGGGGAAAAGAGTGCGAAAGCTCGTCTCAAACGAATCCAGCACCGGCCAGTCGGTAACCACTGGCGGCGGCTCGTTGTCGGGGGTGAACCCGCGCGGATCCTGACTCAGAGAGCGCGGCTCCCAGCCGCCCAACAGCAATCCCCCGTCCCGCACCCGACCGTAAAGAGTCCATTCCGGAATCCGGAAGCAGGGCAAATCCGGCGTCAGCCCTTCCATGGGCACGGTCACGTAGTACTCGTGCCGCACGGGAAAGATGGGCAACTCCAGTCCTACCAGTCGCGCCACGTGATAGGCGTTGGCGCCGGCAGCATTGATCACGTAGCGGCACTCAGCCGTTCCCCGATTGGTTCGCACGCCCGTGACGCGCCCGTCCCGCACCAGCACCTCCTCCACCGCCGTCGCCGTGGCGAATCGCACGCCCAGGCGCGCCGCGTTGTGGCGATAGGACGCCGCCACGCTCCGCGGCGTCATGTAACCGTCGCTTGGACACCAGAGCACGGCGGCCACCCCGGAAAACTCCATCAGCGGCCACCGCCGTCTGGCCTCCGCGCGATCAATCAATTCCGCTTCCAATCCGGCGGCGTCCGCAGCCGCTTTCAACCCCCGAAACTCCTCGGCCCGGCGCTCTCCCAGGGCGATCCGCAGCGAGCCCACTTCATGCCAGTCCGGCTTCACTTCCGAGGCCTGCAATTCCCGGAACGTGGCTACGGAATGCATGGCCAGCCGAATCCGCTCCGCCGAGTCCCGAACCTGACCGCACAATCCCGCCCCCTGCGACGTGGTGACAGCCCCCACCTCATCTGCCCGCTCCAACACCAGGACATCCGTCTTTCCGGCCTTGGCCAGGGCATAGGCACAGCCCACCCCGACCGCACCGCCGCCGATGATGATGAATTCTGCGTTGGGAAGAGTTGAGTTAGTCATTGGTCCCTGGTCCCTGGTCACTGGTCACTGGTCCGTGGTTAGCCGTCTACCGTGTCTTACCTCGAATTTACCGGCACTGCGTCACCATCTCCAGGTACCACTGGACGAACCCCTCCACATTGTACTCCTTGAAGGTGGAATAGGGTCCCGGCCGGTAGGCGCTGGAGTTGATGCCCTTCTGCTGGCGTTCACAGATGAGCCAGTCCTGTTCGCTGGTGAGCTGCCAGAAGGGCATGAGCTTGGCGGGATCGTAGTCGCGTCCCTCGACGGCCGCAGCATCCACCAACCACCAGACGCGAATTGCGGTCAACTGGGGACCAAGCGGAAGCAATCGGGTGCTCACTCCGTGATCGCAACTGGAGTGATTCCAGAAGTTCGGCAGGGCGCGCAGGCGCAGGGTACCGACGTCGGTGTCGCGATAGTCGCCCATCAACGGGGCGACAGAGCATCCATCCATGGACTCACTGACCCAGCCGTCGACAAGGGGTGTCCGGTTGGCACTGAACCAGATTCCCCCCGCGGCGTCCGGAAACCGGGTCATGCCCGTTTCGGTGTGTGAGGGAGCCAATCCTTCGGCCGCCCACCGCGCCTCGCTGCTTGCCACCACAGTGGCGATTTCCCCGCGAATGCGCGGCGTGGTGTCGTCGGCATTGTAGTGATCGAAATTGGCCTTGGTGTACTGGGGATGATTGACGTTGCAGTGGTAGCACTCGCGGTTGTTTTCCCAGACCACCTTCCAATTGGCCTTCACCACGTAATCCGCCATCCGGGCAACTTTGGCGCGGAGCAGGCCCTGCGGACGCAGCAACGGACCAAAGCAGGCTGCGGCGGCATCGAAGGACATGGGCTCCGGCGACAGGCAGATGAAGATCAATCCCTCCACCTCCCGCACCGAGACGCGCGCCAATGGAAAATCGGCCTTGTTGAGTTCCGGCTGCATCCCGCGCCAGGCCAGCAGACGGCCATCCAGATCGTACGCCCACTGATGATAGGGACACACCAGCTTGGTCACATGACCGCAGGGCTCAGTGCACACGACGGAACCCCGGTGCCGGCAGACATTGTGCAGGGCGTGCACCACCCCCTGCTCCCCGCGGATGACAATCACCGACTCGGTATCGAGTTCGACCAGGAAATAGTCCCCCGACTGCGGAATCTCACAACTGTGGCCGGCGAAGAGCCATCCGGTCTTCCAGATCCGTTCCACATCCATCCGGTAGATGTTCGGATCATTGAAGTAGGCCTGCGGCAGCGTCCAACCCGCGCGACGGGACGGAAGATCACCCGGCATCCGCCCACAGGCGACCGGGCCTGGATCCGCCGAGAGAGGTTGGTTCACCAGTGCCATGGCGACAGCCTATCGCCGCCGCCCGCCTTCTCAATAACCCGTTTCAGGGGGAAGGGCAGGAACCGCAAAAACCAATAGCCAATAGCCAATAGCCAATAGCCAATAGCCAATAGCCAATAGCCTATCGCCTATCGCCTATCGCCTATCGCCTATCGCCTATCGCCTATCGCCTATCGCCACTGCCCCCTCACTTCTGCAGATACTTCACCACCGCCTCTGTCCGTGAATGGACCGACAGCTTCTCGTAAATCCGTTTGGCGTGCCCGTGGACCGTCCACACGCTGATGCGCAGGTCGCGGGCGATTTCCTTGTCCAGGAATCCCTTGGCCATCAGCGAAAGAATCTCCAGTTCCCGGGGAGTGAGCCGTGACATTTCAGCGGAGCCGCCGGACTGAGCTGGAGTTCCGATCAGTTGTTGGAAGCAACGCTGAATGCGCTTGAGCAACTCGGTGCCGGCCTGAAGGCCCTCGGACGGCGGCCCACCCAGCGCCTCCAGGATTCGGTTGGGCTCGGTTCGGCGCAGGAGGTAGCCCGCGGCGCCGCCGGGAGTGGACTTGAACAATTCGTCACTGTCCGCGCACACGGAATACACCCGGGCGGGCAAATCCGGAGCCAGCCATTGCAGCCGCGCCAGAAACTCGGCGCCGGAAATTCCTTCCAGCGAATGATTCACCAACAGGAAGTCCAGCGGACACCGCGGTATCTCTCCCAGGGCATCCGCAGAGCGCCCCCATTCCATGACTCTCCGACACTCCGGCTGCGACAAAAGGGCGTCGACAAAGGCGGACCGCAGGCCGGCATCCGGCTCCAGGATCCCCACCCGCCATGGACGGGCTGCCGATGCCCGCGCCGGAGCCCGGGACCGCGCGGGAAGTTCTGTGGGCCGAGTGAGCAGGGTAAAGTAGGTCCACATTACCGGATCCCCACACCAACGGATGGCCACCGTCGCCTCGCGGGCCTGCCGCAGGAGCACCCGCGCCAGGCCTTCGTCGGCAACCGCAGCCTGAAGACGCCGGGCCCGGCGCGCCGCCTCGGATGCCTTCGCGGCACCCAGCGGGAAATAGTGTCCCTGGCCATCCTGCTCGATCCACACGGACCACGACCCTTTTTCGGCCGCCTCCGGCAGATGCGGACGCCGGACCAGACGCAACCGTCCTGAGCCGGACAATGGCCCAGCGCGGGAAAGCGGTGGAACGGAAGGCGATGCAGCCGATGGGCTCACGGGGGCCCCGGAAACGTTCGGCGCGTCGCGAACCGTCAATGAACGGTACAGCTCCATCGCCTCCCGGGCCGCCGCCCCGGCATCGGTCGACTGGAGGGAAAACGTCCGGCGACGGCCCCGGACCTGGACCTTGACGCGCCAGCCTCGGACAAGGTGGAGACGCCCATCCCGCGAATAGGAGCCGCGAAAGAGCCGTTTCTTCCAGTACGCAATGGTGGTCCGGCTAGTCATGGAAACCTGCTTGGACACTGCTTGGACATTCCATCCCATTCCCTGCCCGGCAGGCAAGCCGGGATCCTTTCGTTCACCTGGGGTCCAACGGCAACCGACGGGCGCTGCTCGAACAGTGAATCCAGGTGGAGATCGCCGACGCCGGACCCGATCCGCGACAGCGCGGTCACACTCGCGTCACGATCCAGGGCACTCCTGCCCCCCAAACGGGCAATGGCGGCTTCGCGAAACATCCGTAGTTTTTGTGGCCACGCGAATGGCCATGCATCTGCACCGCCACCGGGCCTCTCCAACGCCCCGCCACGTCCAACGCTGTCCGCAGGCTGCCTTCACCCTGATCGAACTGCTGGTCGTGATCGCCATCATTGCCGTGCTCGCCTCCATGCTGCTGCCCTCCCTGAGCAAGGCCAAGGGACGGGCGCTGGGCATCGCCTGCCTGAACAATCTCCGTCAACTGGCCCTGGCCACGCACATGTACTCCGGCGATAACGCGGAGTGGCTCCCCCCCATCCAGTCGCGCATCCCGGGTGGAGAGACGACTTGGCGTCCCTATCTGTTCAGCTATGCCGGCAAGACGCCGGCGGTCTACGATTGCCCGTCGGAGAAGGTGGAATCCTATGCCTCGGGCCGCCCCGCCAACATGAAACAGGGCAAGGGAAACCGGGCCATCCTGGGCACCTTCGTCGATGCGGAACTCGACGTGCCCAGCGGTCTGGGAGCGGTAAACGTCCATTGGAATGCCGGCGGCGCCCGGCCTCCGTTTGGTCGTCCTTCCGGGTACGAGAACAACCTCTGCCGATGGCCACAGATTGTGTCCCCGTCGCGACTCATCCTCTTCGGTGACGGCCACAGTGACGCCAATGGAGTGTGGCCGCGGGACCGATGGTGGATCTGGAAGGAGACTGGCAACGCCAACAGCGCGGGCTTCAACCGGGTGGCGCAGGGCGACAAGGGATCGGTACGCCACGCGGGGAAGTCGAATTACACCTTCGCCGATGGCAGTGGACAGTTGCTCAACGCCGGACGCATCCCCTGCAACACCAATGAGTGCTGGTGGTCGGCTGAGGCGGATCCGCACTGAAAGGCTTCATGACTCCCGCCCGGGCCAACTCCCTGAAGTTGTCGGTCGCCGTCCTTCTGCTCGGAATCTCGGCGGCGCTGGTGTGGCGGTTCGCCCACGCCAACGACGGCATTTCCGAACGGGCCTTTTTCTACGACCTCAGCGAAAAGAAACTGTTCGTCGCCGAGCGGGGGCTGGTCCCTCCCATTCGGGGGATCAATGACGATGCCGCGGACGGCGTGCGGGCCGTGGTGGTGTCCCCGAACGGGCGCCCCGAGGACAAGGGCACCTGGACCATCGCCTACCTGGAAACCTCCACTCCCGAGCTCAAACGGCAACTGGACGCCGCCCGTGCCGCCGGCACCGCCCCGGAGATCAGCCGCACTGCCGCCCAGGCCCTCCGGCTGGTGCGCCGGGAGAAGGACACGGACTGGGTCTCGGTCGTGAGCACCGAAGGTGAACGCATCGTCACCGAATGGGCGTCCGGTGGAAGTGGCGACACCGCGCCGACCGTGGTCTCGCCCTGATTTCCGGTTCCTTTCTCCCGCCTTCTGTTTCCCCCAACTCCAAAGAAAACATACTCCTCTCATGAGCTACACTCCCAATCGCCACACGGCCCAAGGGCGCTTCCGGCCCTGGCTGCAATGCCTCACCTCGCTGCTGGTTTTCGCCTCGGGGCCGGCCTTCGCACAGACTCCCGTCGTCGTTACCGGGCATGACGCCTATGTGATCGGCGAGGACATCACCGCCGAATTCTCCGGGGGGCCTGGCAATCCCAAAGACTGGGTCGGCATCTATCCTCCAGATGCCACCCCCCGGTCCTGTCGGTTCGACCATCTGGAACTACGTCGACGAAACCAAGACCGGCACCACCGGATTGACCGAAGGAACCATCAACTATCCGGGTGGACTGAATTTCGCCGGCCCCTGGAAGGCGTACTTCCTGCTCAACGACGGATACACCATCCTTGCCGAGACCGCCTTTCAGGTTGTGGAGCCAGGAACCCCTCTGGTCCGGGTGAACAAACGAACCTATACCGCGGGTGAAGCCATCATCACCACCTTCAGCTCCGGCCCGGGCAATCCGAAGGACTGGGTTGGCATCTACCAGGAGGGGCAGACGCCCGGAAACGTGGATTCCACCATCTGGAATTACACCGACGGCACGAAGAACGGCGTCGGGGTCGTCACCGACGGATCCATCACCTTCACCACCGGTCTGACCGCGCCCGGACGCTACGTCGCCTACTTTTTGCTCAACGACGGCTACACCGCGCTGGCCACTGAATCGTTTACCGTGACCGCGCCGGCGGGAAGCAAACCCCGGATCCTTTCCCAGCGCCCAGCCGATGGGGCGACCTCGGTATCTCCCAAGATCATCTTCGATGCGGCGATCACCAACGGCAGCACCGCAGTCAATGCTTCCAGCATCGTTCTCAAGCTGGATGGACAGACCGTGCCGGCCGTGATCGCCGGCGTCGACGGATTGACCACCGTCCGCTACACCAACTCCAGCCTCTCGCTCCCGCTCTCTGCCCACACCTACGAGCTCACCTTCTCCGACAACGGCACGCCGGCCACCGAGGTCAAGTCCACGGGGTCGTTCACCATCGCCCAATACGAGAACATCGTCCTGCCGGCGCCGATCGTGCTGGAGACCTTCGATGGCACCGCCGAAGGGCAGATTCCCGCGGGCTGGACCACCAAGAGTTACACTGAAGTTCTCAACACGGAACCCGACCTCGGCAACCTGGATTCCGCCTCGTTCGCCAACTGGCTGGTCCTCGACGTGGAACGCTTCCGCGGATCCTTCGTGACCTATAGCAATCCGGACAATCCCGACGATTGGGAAACGGACTACCGCCGCGTGCTGACGCCGAATCCTCTCAACGTGCTCAACGGGGAACCCCTGGAAGGGCCCCTGGCCTCGGGCCGCATGCTCTTCGGCGATTCCGGATACCGGAATGGACGCAGCCAGGTGCTGTATGTCTCCACGCCGGACTTCGACCTGACGGGGAAGACAAACGTCTTCGTCTCGTTCAAGAGTCTCTACGAGCAGAATCAGGACAGCATCGGCGCCTTGGAATACTCCGTGGACGGAGGAACCAGTTGGCTGCCGATCGCCTACCTGATCGATGCCGCAGACATCGTCCGCACCGAGGCCGGCGACCTCGACGCCGAGGCCACCTTGAACACGACGGCGGGTGACATTGCGGTTTACACCGATGAGAACGGTGCCGACGTCGGCGGATACTACGGCGCGTTTATCGGGGCACCGATCAGCACCGCCCTGGCGCCCTACATTCAGGGACGGGTGAACGACAACGCCTCCGAATCCAAGCGGGTGGAGAAGTACCGCCTGCCGCAGGCCGACAACGCCCGAACCGTCCGCTTCCGCTTCGCCTACGCCGGCACCGACAGTTGGTACTGGGGTGTGGACGACTTCGGACTGTATTCGATTCCTGCGGCCCCGTCGGCAGCGCCCGTGCTGTCCGCAGAGGTGACCCCCACCGGACTCCGCCTCTCCTGGCCGGCGGATGCCACCGGATTCGTCCTGCAGGGAAGCCCCTCGCTGACGCCCCCGGCCTGGACCCCGGTGGAGGGTGTCACCGGAAACTCGGTGACCCTGCCGCTCACCGGTGACGGAAAACTCTTCCGTCTCCAACAGCCCTAAACACCTCCGGCTATAGCAGACGAGGTCGCGAAATCACGAAAGGCCGCCTCGCCTGCTGTCCCCCGAATCCCCGGAAAGCCCACGGCGGATGGAGATCCTCAGGATCTTCATCCGCCTCTTGTTTGGGCGGATCGAAAAGTTGTCCGCCGAATCGAGCAATCCCTCTACGTCCTCCGCGGCCATGGCGTGAGGCTCTCCCCTCGGCGCCTCACGCCAAGGAATCGATGAGCACCGAGAAGGTCGGTTCGAAACGCTGCCGTACTCGTCGGGAGTTCCTCCGTGAGATGAGGCGCCTCATGGCCTGCCATCGAGCGGAAGTCACCGTCTCTGCGTTCTCTGCGTTCTTTGCGGTTATTGGAAATGCCGTTTTCCGGATGAAACCAGCGCTGGCATCGGGGGCTACTTTCCGGGCTTTCCGGCCCACTCCAGGGCATCCATCACCAATCCCGGGGTCAACTGTTCGGGAAGCACTCTCGGGGGCAGATCGGGATTGCTCGGATAGATCAGCACCAGGGGAACTCCGGCGCGCCGAAACCGCTTCAATTCCATGGCAATCGCCGGATCCTCGCGGGTGAAGTCTCCGCGCAGGGTGACGGCTCCCATGGACTTGAGTTTCTCCCGGACGGCCGGGATCTCGATGGCCACCGCCTTGTTGACGCGGCAGGTGAAGCACCACTTGGCGGTAAAATCCACCAGTAGGGGCTTCCCCTCCGCACGCGCCCGGTCCACCGCCGAGGGCGACCATGGCTCCCAGTTGATTGAGGCTTTGGCCTTCTGCTTGGCCGCGGCCGCAATGTTCGCGGGCGTCGGGGAACGCCAGTTCAGTTGAGCATCGAGATTGAGCTGCCCCTTGAGAATGAATCCCATGCCCCCGAGAACCGCCGACAGGATTCCCACCCAGGCAACCACTCGATTGCCCTGCCCCATCTGGATCTGGCGTCCGTAGAGCCAGGCGGCCAAAGCCACGCAGAGGAGGAACATTCCCAGCCAGAAGACCCCGTCCTGCCCAAAGTGATCCGGCGCCAGCGACAGCAGCCACAGCACCGTGGCCAGCATGGGGAATCCCATGATCATCTTGAAGGTGATCATCCAGTTTCCCGGTTTCGGCAAAAACCGGAGCCACGCCGGCTGCAACGACAGCAGGAGATAGGGCGCTGCCAATCCCAGTCCTGCCACCAGAAACAGCAGCAGCAGGATGGGCGCAGGCTGTCCGAAGGCGAATCCCAGCGCCGCGCCCAGGAACGGCGCGGTGCAGGGAGTGGCCAGCACGGTGGTGAACACGCCATTAAAAAAGGCCCCGCCGGCCCCGCCCTTCGCGGCCAGACCGCTCGCCGCGCCCACCGCGCCCGAGGACAACGTGACCTCAAAAATCCCGAATAGATTCAGGGCGACCAGCGTGACCAGGGTGGTGATGGCCACCAGAAACACGGGATTCTGAAACTGCATTCCCCAACTGGCCGTGCGGCCCGTGCTCTGAATGGCGATGACCAGCAGGGCCAGCACGGCAAAGGACGCCAGCACGCCCAGCGTGTAGACCAGTCCAAGGAAGCGCACCCGTCCCGGCTGTTCGCGACTTTGCTTCACGAACCCGAGAATCTTCAGCGCGATGACCGGAAGCACGCAGGGCATGATGTTCAGGATCAATCCGCCGACAAATGCCACTCCCAGCATCGCCCACAGGGAACCGGT
>JBDKKE010000059.1:0-7252 GCA_039796255.1 Verrucomicrobiota bacterium
GTTTCAACTACCGGAATGTCCTCTGGAACGGCGGACCCAAACCGCCAACGCGCACCGTCTTTGACGGCGTACTGGTCGATGCCCCCTGCTCCGGAATGGGTACCTGGGGACGCAATCCCCATGCTCGCTGGACCACCACTCCGGACGACGTCCGGGAACTGGCAATCGTCCAGCGTGACCTGCTGCATCACGTCGCGCCGTCGGTGAAGCCGGGCGGGCGTCTCGTCTATTCCGTGTGCACACTATCCCGGGCAGAGACTACCGAGGTGGCGGACGCCTTTGGGGCGGCGCATCCAGAGTTCGAACCCGTACCCCTGGTGAATCCCTTTCAGCCCGACACGGCCGCAGTGCATCCACTCTGCCTCTGGCCTCAGGACACCGGAGGAAACGGCATGTTCGTCGCCGCCTGGCGCCGACGTCCGGAACTCCCTGCGAAGCCGGAAGATCCTTCCCCGTTGGAACCGATCCCCGAATCAGCATCGGAGTAAAGGCCTTCAAGCGTTCTTGGAACCGGAAACCCGATTCCAGATACCGGGTAAACGGATTCTTGCCCCCTCAGGCGGTTGCCTCCAGTTCCCAACCAGGAATCGGCTCGCTATCGAGGGGCGTGGGATCCCATCCCCGCCGGAGTTTTTGCTCGGCGAGGATTCCCACCATGGTGGCGTTGTCCGTACAAAGCGACGGCAACGCCAGACGCAGATCCAACCCGTGCCGTGCGCACTGGTCAGCCAACGCGCGCCGGAGTCCGGAATTGCAGGTAACCCCCCCGCTGGCGGTGACACAGCGGAGTCCGGACCGCCGAGCCGCCCGCACCGTCTTACCCACCAGTACGTCCACGATGGCCGCTTGAATTCCTGCGCACAAATCGCGCAGAGCCTGTGGATCATCGGCGAGACCGGGCCGGCGGTCGAGAAGGGTGCGGACACTGGTCTTGAGTCCGCTGAAGCTGAAGTCGTCGTTGGACTCCGCCAGCATGGGCCGAGGGAAGACGAAGACTTCCGGATTACCCTCGGCCGCCAACCGATCCACCAGGGGTCCGCCGGGATACGGCAATCCCAGCAGCTTGGCCGTCTTGTCGAAACATTCGCCTGCGGCATCATCCAGAGTCCCGCCGATGACCCGATGCCGGAGTTCCGCAGTGACCGCAACCAATAGAGTGTGGCCGCCGCTGACAATCAGCGAAACATTGGGAAGGAACTCCTCCCATCGCGCCGCTAGGGGCGAGCCGGAGATCCAGGGAGAATACAGATGGGCCTCATGGTGGTGGACGCCGATCAGCGGACGGGCCAGGGAATAGGCGAGGGCCTGGGATGCAGTAAACCCGGCCCGCAATGCGGCAGGCAGGCCTGGTCCTCGCGTGGCGGCCACCGCCGACAGGTCCTGCGGGGAAACCCCAGCTTCCGCAAGCGCGGCTCGGGCGACGGGAATTAGGTGTTTCAAGTGCTCCCGCGTCGCCAATTCGGGCACCACGCCGCCATACTCGGCGTGAAGGCGGATCTGCGACGCCACGCGGCTGGAGAGAATCCGCCCCTGATGAACGATCGCGACACTGGTCTCGTCGCACGAGGTTTCCACCGCGAGGACCATCGCGAGGAACGTCAGTTGACCGCCGGACGCGGCACGACACCGGCCTTCTCCGGAGCTGCCTCCGAACCCTTGCGACCGTAGAGGGCCATCCCCTTCAGCATGTCGCGGGCACGCTCCAACTGGGAATCCCGATGCTCACGCGCCCACTCACGCAGCTTCTCCTGGCGCTCTGGTGGAAAGGCCTTGAGGGCCAGATCCAGATTCTCCGTCCCACCCGGCAACCGGGAAAGCTGAATGGCAATCTCCTCATCCTCGGACAACGGCACCACCACATCGGGGGTGATCCCCTGTCCATGGATGACCTTTTGGCTGGGGGTGTAGTATTTCGCCGTGGTGAGGCGAAGGGCCGAACCATCGGGAAGCGGCATGACACTCTGCACCGAACCTTTGCCAAAGCTCTGCTCGCCGACGACCACCGAACGTTTGAGGTCCTGCAGTGCCCCGGAAACAATTTCCGAGGCGCTGGCACTGCCACCGTTGACCAGGATGGCCATGGGCAGCTTGTCACGCGTCCGCTTGCGCCCTCCGCCGGAGGCGCGGCGCTCCACGTCATTGGCCGGGTTGCGTCCGCGGGTGGACACGATGGGCTTGCCCTTCTCCACAAATTTCTCGCTGACCGCCACCGCCTGATCGAGCAGCCCACCCGGGTTTCCCCGCAGGTCCAGCACCAGGGCCTTCATTCCCTGCTTGTCGAGCTTCTGCAGGGCGTCCTCCAGCTCATCGGCGGTCTTTTCACCAAACTGGGTGAGGCGCACGTAGCCCACCTTGGAATCATCCAGCGGAAACTCGCGGCGATTGTTGATATCCTTCGCCGTGTAGACCTGAATCTTTTCCCGAACGAGGTTGAAATCCCTGGGATCGGACGCTCCGGCACGCATGACGCTTACGGTCACCTTGCTGCCGGGTTGTCCGCGCAGCAGCTTGACGGCATCCCCCACCGTCATGCCCTCGGCTGACTTTCCATCGATCTTGACGATGCGGTCCCCGGACATGATCCCCGCCTCAAACGCCGGGGTATCCTCCATGGGCGCCACCACCACCAACTGATCATCGCGCTGGGCCACCTGCATGCCCACACCGCTGAACTGCCCCTCGGTATCCTCCTTCAATTCGTCGAAGGCGACGGGCTCCATGAACTCACTGTGCGGGTCCAGCGTGTTCAGCATTCCCTTGAGCGCCCCGTGGACCAGGTCCTCATAGGTCAGTTTGTCACCGTCTGCATAGTCACGACGCACCCGCTCCAGCACCCGTGAGAACAACTCCAACTGCTCGTAGGCATCATCCGCCTTGTCCTTGGCAGCGCTGGCCTGGAAGACCTGCGAACCGACGAACACATACCCGCCCAGACAGGCGATGAAGGCGGCGTAGAGGAGGCGTTTCTTCATGGTGGGTTGCTTTGAACTGCGGGTGGAGATTACTGGTGATCCCGGCACGCCGCAACGGAAGGTCCAACAAGCACGGAAGGCTCGCTGGAAAGTCTGAAGTCCCGGCAGGGAACTACCTGCGCGGCCCCCTGCACCCTCGCCGGCAGGGCGACCACGCTCCGTCCTCCTTGCACCCCGTCACTTGGTCGGCGAAAAATCCGTCGGGCGCAGGAAGAGGCTCTTGACGCCATCCTTGGCAGTCAGCGATCCGCCGGCCTTTTGCTCGCTGGCGGCACGCGCCTCTTTCCAGGCGGGATCCTGTCCGAACGCGCCAAAGGAGGCTTTCGCGGCAGCCTCGGACTGGTGGGTCAGGAAATAGAGCATCGTCACATCGGCCTCCGGTTGATCCGGCATCTTGTGGAAGTAGGCGTAGTTGTGCATGCCATACTTGGCGAACAGGGCCACGGTGTGGTCGCGGAAGCGGGCATCGAGATTGGGAAGCAGCCCGGGGGGCGTGGTGTAGGTTCGCATTTCAAACACGCCGCCGTGAGAAACGTCGCCCTTCTTCACCACCGGGGAATAGTCCGTCACCACCAGGAATGGATTCTCGACCCGGGTGACGAGGGGGCCGTTGGCCTCACTGGCCTTGTAGGCTGCCTGCCAATCGGGATCCGCCGAGAACGCCTTCCAGGACGCTTCGCGGGCCTCGCGGTTGGGATAGCGCAACAGGAACAGCAGGCGTTGATCGTCGGCGGCGACTGGAAGCCAGTAACCGATGCTGTCAATCCCATGCTTGCGGAACAGCGCCAGCGTGTGGTCCCGGAAGCGGTTCAGCAGCGCCTCCTGCTTTCCGGGGGCGATGTGGTACGTGCGGAGTTCGTAGCAGTGGGTGTCCGGTTTCCCGGAGGAAGTGGCGCAACCCCCGATGAGGGCGGCGGAGGCAACCGTGGCGGTGATCAAAAAATCTCTACGATGCATGGGGTGGTTGGATGATTGCGCAGGGGAACCCAGGGAGGAGTCAAATCAAAAGGCTGCTGAAGCGCCGAGACTTCCGACGTTTTCTCTTGGTGCCCGCGGGGCGGGTTCGCTTTGCTGGAGTCATGCGGAAGCGCACGGCCTCCCTAAAACGCACCACCTCCGAAACGGACATCGCCCTCCGCCTCACCGTCGACGGCCAGGGACGGGCGGAGGTGCACACGGGATTGGGCTTCTTTGACCACATGCTGACCGCCTTCGCCCGGCACTCGGTCTGCGATCTGAAGCTGGTCTGCCGGGGAGACCTCCACGTGGACGCCCACCATACGGTCGAGGATTGCGGCATCGCCCTCGGCCAGGCCTTTCGGAAGGCATTGGGCGACAAGAAGGGGATCCGCCGCTATGGTGCCGGGTTCGATCCGAGAAACCCGTTCACCGGTGAGGCCTATGTTCCCATGGATGAATGTCTTGCCCGATGCGTTATCGATTTCAGCGGGCGTCCATTCCTGGTCTGGACCGGACTGGACGACCTTGCGCACCGGAAAATCTCCCTTGAGGACCGGAAGCAAGACCAGTCATCCGCCTTCCGCTTTGGCCTGGCGCGGGAGTTCTTTCAGGGCTTCACCAATGAAGCGAAGTGCAATCTCCATTTGGAACTCCTGCATGGCGGCGAACCGCACCATGTGGTGGAGTGCCTTTTTAAGGCCTTTGCCCGCGCGGTCGACTTCGCCTGCCAGAATGATCCACGAATCGCCGGCCAGATCCCCAGCTCCAAAGGGAAGCTGTGACCTGTTGAGGTCCAAATGATTGAATTCGAAAACGCCTCCATTCAATGCCCCGACAGGATCCCCCGGGTCGATAACTTCCTCGACGGGCCATGAATAAGCGCCCGTCCTCCGCGTCCATGCCCACGTCGTTGAAACGTGATTATGTCCCATCCGCCGATGACGTTTTGGTGGGCTGGGCCCAGCAAGGTGACACCGAGGCTTTCGAGCAGCTTGTTTTTCGCCATCGCGACAAGATTTACGCCCGTGCGATGCTGATGATGCGCAATGAAGAGGAGGCTCTGGATCTCTCCCAGGAGGCTTGGGTGAAGTCCTGGCAGCGCCTGCATCAGTTTCAAGGGGACTCCTCGTTTGCCACATGGATGACCCGCATCGTCATCAATCTGTGCCTCGACCAGATCCGCCGGCAGAAGAAAACCCGTTCAGAATCCATCGAGCAATTGGAAGAGGATGCCGGAGGGGTGGAACGTCAGATGCCGGTCGAGATCATCAATCCCACTGAGGGCCTGGAGAAGACCGAGTTGCGCAGCCGCATTGACGAGGCGATGTCCAAACTGACCGACGCCCACCGCGCCGTCCTCATCATGCATGAATTTGACGGGCTCCAGTACAAGGAGATCGCCGACCGGATCGGCATTTCCATCGGAACCGTGATGTCCCGTCTCTTTTATGCACGGCGGCGGCTGGCAAGCCTGCTGCAGAGCCTGCGAAGAGAGCGGACGGAGTGACCCAGATTTCCCAAACGATCATGAAAACTGAAACCTGCCTGGAGATTCAGGCGTATGTGGACGGCGAACTGGACGCTTCGCGCCGCGCCACCGTGGAGCACCTCTGCGCCACAGATCCGGAAGCGCGCCAGCTTTCCGAGGGGCTCGCAGCCCTTCGGAGCGCCGTGCGCGCCCACGAACCCGAGTTCCAAGTCCCGGAAACCCGCGAATTCTACTGGAGCCAGATCCAACGCCGAATGAGCGCCGCCAGCGCGGCAGCGCCGGTGACTGTCGCGGGCTCGGCCTGGACCCAGTGGATGCGCTGGTTGGTGCCGCTGGCTGGAGCCGCCGCCGTGGTGAGTCTCCTCACCCTGCCCAGTCGCGAAGGGCAGGCAACAGCCACCCTGGCATCCATGTCCCCCACCCCGGCGTATGCCGCACCCGCATCGTCGATCATCTACCGGTCAGATACCGACGGGGTCACGGTTCACTGGATCAATTGATTGCGGTCCAATCCACGTTCGCCCTAACTCCTTGTCGCTCGACGATTCTATGCGCCCGCTTACTGGATGGCCGGTCCTCGTTTATCGCTGCCTGCTCGCCACCCTGCTGCTTCCCGCTGCGGTCCTTGCCGAGGAATTCAAGGTGGAGGCACGCCTGGTATGGGGAACCAATCAGCCCAAACCTGCCGGAAAACCGTTCACCGCGCTGGATGACCCCAGCCGGGACAAGGTTCGCCAGTTCAAGTGGACCAACTACTGGGTCGTCAACACCGTGATCTCCCCCGTCCCCCGCGGGAAACCCCAGCTGGTCAATCTGAGTTCCAAATGTGCCATCGACGTCATCGACCTCGGCAATGGCAACGTTGAGATCCGACTGTTCGAACTCAAGGAAGGTGCGGAACCAAAACTGGTAAAGCCTGTCCAACACTCGCGAAAAGCCCTCAAAAACGGGGAATACTGCATTCTCGCTGGTGACGACAAAAAGGTCTGGGACGATGCCTGGTTCGTCATCCTGACCGGCGGCCGGTAGCTACAATCTGTCCGGCAGTCGAACGCGCGGCTCCCCCACCCGTTGGGGGAGCCGCGTTTTGTCTTTCCGGACTTTCCTATTGTGGCCCCCCAACCCGCTGGTAGCCTCTTCCCCCACGAATCCGGCCGCGCATCCGACCGGTCGCTGAACACCATGGCAGACAGCTCCCCGTCCTCGAACTACGACGCGTCAAAACTGGGCAAACTCGAAGGCTTGGAGGCCGTGCGAAAAAAGCCCGGCATGTACATCGGCGGAACGGATGAACGCGCCCTGCACCACTGTGTTTCCGAGGTGCTCGACAATTCAGTGGATGAACATTTGGCGGGCCACTGCGACCGCATCGAGGTCACCATCCACGTGGATGGTTCGCTGTCCGTCCGGGACAACGGACGCGGGATCCCGGTAGACATCCACCCGCAGTACAAGATTCCCGGCGTGGAAATGGTTCTCACCACGCTGCACTCCGGCGGCAAATACGGCCAGGGTGGGTACAAGTTTTCCGGCGGCACCCACGGTGTGGGAGCCAAGTGCGTCAATGCCGTCTCGGAGTGGTTCGAGGTCGAGGTTTCCCGGGACGGCAAGGTCTATCACATGGAGTTCGAGCGCGGGAAGACCATCAAGAATCTCGAGGTCATCGGAAAATCCAAGGGGACGGGAACCCTGATCACCTTCCTTCCGGACAAGGAAATCTTCCGCGAGACGACCGAGTTCAAGTTCGACCGCATTTCCCAGCGCCTGCGGGAGCTCGCCTTCCTCAACTCCGGACTGGAAATCGCTTTTGTCGACGAGCGAAATCCGGAGT
>JBDKKE010000060.1:0-14788 GCA_039796255.1 Verrucomicrobiota bacterium
AGAATGGGATGGGTCAGGGCTGTGCGGACGGCGGCATTCCAGTAATCCATGCGCGCCCCCACGCTGGTGGCTCCGGCGGCGAAGTAGCTTTGGAACCTCAGGGCAAAGGCCAGCACACCACCGACGGCGATCAGCGCCAGTGCCGTTGTCTTCCATCGCCGCGGGACCGTCGACTTCCATCCGGCGGCGGCCAAAAGGGCAAGGGCGATGAGCCATCCGGATTTGGATCCGCTCCAGAACAGGGCGATGGCCCCGAGTCCGCCGAGCAGGCCGAGGGCCGCCCAGCGGGTCGCCGGCCGCGCCGGGCGGGTGACCTGATCGACCAGCACCAGGGTCACGGGCAACAGCAGGAGGACGATGGCGGCCAGTGCGTTTGGGTAGACCAGCGTGCCGTTGACGCGTCCGCGCTCGAGCTTGAGGAGAATCAGCGGATTGGCGATCCGGGCGCCATTGGTGGTGACGATGAGCAGTTGACGCTCCAGGTCCTCGACCGCGGCCGGCGGGAAATTCGTCCAGCCCGTGCGCTCCCCCTCGACCAAAGAGGCGCGCATCTGCGGGAATTCCATCCGCTGGTTGACCGAGCGCATCAGGCAAAGGCAGAACCCGGCCAGCACACCGGCCAGCACCCATTGCAGGCGTGCCCTCGACGAGATCAGCAGCAGTCCGATGGCGTACGCGGCGAACACCCCGGTGAACTGGGCCAGCGTCGCGGAGGTCAGGCGTGGGTCCTCGGTCTGTGCCGAGGAGAGATACTGCCAGGCAAGCCACAGCATCGGGGGAACCCAGAGCCAGCGGGAAATTTGGGGCAACCGGAGCGGAATCTCCCTCCAGATCCAGGGGAGTCCGGCCAGACCCACAGCGAGGGCGAGTCCGTTGACCCAGCGGATGGGCCATGGATCGGTCATCGCATCATTCCAGGAGGCCGGCGCGGGAATCTGACGCTCCAGGATCACCGGATTGCCAAACTTCAGGATGGCGAGGCCCAGAAGGGCTCCCCAGAGCAGCAGCCACCAGCGGATCTGACGGTCCGCTGGCGTCGTCGGGAAGGGGGCTTCCTTCACAGCTTCAGACGAAGAAGGCCCACCTCGAGCGCCAGTGCCTCCTGGGCGTTGGTTCCCAGCAGCAGTCGCTGCGTGCGCTCCCAGGCGTCGAGATTGGCGCGCGCATCTCCGGCGGAGACTCGACGTCCCACCACCGCAGCGGCGGGAGCCAGTTGGGGAAGAAACAGGGACTCCGGTGTCGGTCCGGATCCCACGGTGTGGAGCCAGACGTCCCGCAGCCAGGCGTGGATGCCGGCGAGGAAGGTTGCCCGGCGGCGACGGTACTCAGCCTCAATCGCGGCCGACAACTCATCCTCCCAGCGGTCGCGCTGATCGGGGTCGGCGTCCGCATACTTCTTCAGCGGGGAGACCGCCGTGAGGGCGTCCTCGATCTGCTCCCGCATGGCTCCGAGCGCCTTGAGCAGCGACTCGACCAGGCGATAGCGGTCGAGCAGCGATGCGGACGCCGCAGCGACCCCCGCGGAGAAATCTCCGAGCCAGCCGGCCACCTCGGGTTCAATCCGGACCCCCCCGCTGGCAAAGCTCAACCGGAGACAGCGCGACAGTATGGTCTCCAGGACCCGATCGGCGTCGGTGGTGAGCAGGATGAAGATCGAGTCGCGTGGAGGTTCCTCGAGGGTCTTGAGAAAGGCGTTCGCCGCCTCAATGCGCAGGCGTTCGGTGGTGGTGATGATGCCGATCTTGTGCCGGGACTCCGTGGGCCGCAGGGCCACCGTCTGATTCAGGTTGCGGATCTGGTCGATGGAAATGATCCGGCTCTTCTTGCCGGGGCGAACCCAGGTGACATCGGGATGCGTAAACCCGGCGGTTCGGCGGCAGGCGGAGCAGGCACCGCAGGGTTCCGCCCCGTTGCCTCCGGCGCTGCGGGAGCCGGGCCCGGTGCAATTCAAGGTCTGCGCGAGACGGCGGGCGGCGTCCTCCAGTTCACCGGCATCGTCACCGGTGAAGAGGTAGGCGTGTCCCAGGCGCCCGCGTGCCAGGCTGCGGGAAAGAAGTTCCGCGGCGTGGGCGGCGGGACCGGACGCGGCGCTCATGTCCCCGCGTGTGTATCGGGCCGGCGGACCGGCGACAAGATTTCGCGGGGAATGGACGGGGTTTCCCTGGGGCTGATTGGCGGCAACCGGGGAGATCGTCAACCCGGTTTGCTTCAGCAAATTGCCCCGAAAAATGGGCTTGCCCACGAGCCCAATTCCGGCCTTCATATTCCCGCCTGTCGCTTCGGCGGCAGTTTCCAGTTTCAGAATAGACATGGCCAAACTTCAAAAGGAGAGGGTAGCTTGAGTCGTCCGTTTCCCTCCCGCCATTCGCCCCCGCCTCCTCAGTTTCGCATTAACGGGAAGATTCGTGCCCGTGAGGTCCGGGTGATCGGTTCCGACGGTTCCCAGGTAGGGGTGATGGATTTGAGTGCGGCCATCAACATGGCCCGCGCTCAGGGGTTTGATCTGGTGGAGGTTTCTGCCTCGGCCAATCCGCCGGTCTGCCGCATCGTGGATTTCGGCAAGTTCAAGTATGAACAGGCCAAGAGGGAGCGGGAGTCCAAGAAGCACCAGCACGCGAACATCGTGAAAGAGGTGCAGTTGACTCCCCGAATCGATCCCCATGATCTCGGAATCAAGCAGGAGCATGCCGTGGGTTTCCTGTGCGAGGACATGAAGGTGAAGGTCGCACTGCGCTTTCGCGGTCGCGAAATGGCCCATACCGACGTTGGAATGGGCGTCATGCAGAAGTTTCTCAAGGACCTCGCCCCGTGGGGCCATCCTGATTTTTCCCCAAAGCTCGTCGGGCGCTCCATCAACGTGATGGTCAGTCCGCTGCCGCGGGCCAAACGGGCCCGCAATCCCAAGGAAGGTGAGAAGCCGCCCGGACCTGCGAAGCCCCGGGAAGTATCCAGCGGGGAATCCGCGGCTGCCGAACCCGCTCCGCCAGTCGAGTCGGCTCCTGGGACCGACTCCGGTGCGGAGTTCAACGGCACTTCCCCGATCCGTCCGCAATGAGGGCCTGGACGCCTCTGATTTTTTAGTTCGTGGAGATCCCACGAAACCCATGTTAACAACCAATCGAATTGTGCTTCGCGCCATCCAACCTAACCGGGAGAGGACCGCTTGAGTCGTCCATTTCCGTCACGCCACTCCCCGCCTCCCCCCCAGTTCCGCATTAACGGAAAGATCCGCGCCCGCGAGGTGCGTGTCCTGGCCTCGGATGGATCCCAGGTCGGTGTGATGGAGTTGAGCGCGGCCATCAACCGGGCCCGCAGCGAGGGGTGCGATCTGGTCGAGGTTTCCGCGTCGGCAGTGCCTCCGGTCTGCCGCATTGTGGATTTTGGCAAGTTCAAGTATGAAAACGCCAAGCGCGAGCGGGATTCCAAGAAGAGTCAGCACGTCAACATCGTGAAGGAGGTGCAGTTGACTCCGCGTATTGATCCGCACGACCTCGGCATCAAGCGGGAGCATGCGGTGGGATTTCTCTGCGAGGACATGAAGGTGAAGATCGCCCTGCGGTTTCGCGGACGGGAGATGGCCCACACCGAGATCGGCATGGGAGTGGTACAGACGTTCCTGAAGGACCTCGCGCCCTGGGGACATCCCGACTTCCCCCCGAAACTCACCGGGCGCTCCATCGGGGCGATGGTCAGTCCGCTCCCACGTTCCAAGCGGGCCCGCAATCCCAAGGAACCCGAAAAGTCGCCCGTGACTTCCAAGCCCAAGGTGACGACCACGGGCTCGGGGGAAATCACGGCGTCCCCGGAGATCGAGGAACCTGTCGCTCCGGCGGTCGAACCCACTGCCCCGCTCGCGCCGGCGCCGGCCGCTGTGGAGCCTCCGGCGGTTCCCTGATCGACGCCGATCCCTGGCTGACTGCCGTCCGCGGGCATCCGCGGACGGCTCTCCTCCGATTGCTCTACTCCGCTCCCTCGGATCGGATCCGTTCCTTCTTTGCCTCCAGTTCCGCCTCCAGTTTCTGTTTCTCGGTGCTGAATCGGACGCGGGCCTCGTTGACCTTCTCGGCGTCACCGGCGGCGGTCCACTGGGTGACCTCGGCCTGCGTGGAGAGATCCTGCTGGGCGATCCGCGACAGATAGAGGGAGTCCAGTTCCGCAATGCGCTGCTTCTGCTGGGCGGACAGCTTGCGTGCCGGTGCCTGTCGGCTCAGACGTTCCATGGCGAGTTCGTAGGCGGATTTCACGGAGGCGAGGTTAGCCGCCGTCCACTGCATGGGCAATGCAGTCGATCCATCCGGTGCGGATTGGCGATCGGAAGGAGGACGTGATTCAATTTCCCCGTGGCCCCGATTCCCCGCACCTGCCCCGACGCGGACTTGATGAGTCCCGGTTCGGTGTGGTGGCACCGAGGGATGAGCGTCCTGTTCGTTGTAGTCTTCGGTGTCTCCGGGATCTCCGTGGCGGTCTTTTCCCCAATGGCATCCGCGGCGCGGGCTCAGTGGAACGCCGAGTGGACCCAGGCGGTGTGGTGGTCTGCAGTCGTCACCCTGATGGCAGGTTGGGCCCGTCGCATCCCATTGCAGAATCTGCTCGCAGTGGCGGCAATCTCCGGGGGATTGGGAGGCCTCGTAGGACGAGTGTTGTCGGTTCCGCCGCGTTGGGACCTGCAGTTCGTCGGTCCGGTCATCGCGCTGGGGTTGGGACACCGGGGCGCGGCGCGGTGGGTTTTTCGATCCCGGCGTGGACGCAGT
Source organism: Verrucomicrobiota bacterium (assembly GCA_039796255.1). Lineage (GTDB taxonomy): Bacteria > Verrucomicrobiota > Verrucomicrobiia > Limisphaerales > UBA9464 > UBA9464. The sequence continues at coordinate 4,752 of JBDKKE010000060.1, forward strand.
GACTTCGGCGTCCGGGTCCTGATCCTCAGCGTAGTCCTGTCGCTGGTGCTGCTGGAACTGCCGATCCTCCGTCACGCACTTTTCGGCGGAACGTTGCCCGCGAATGCGGAAGGGATCGCTCTCCGGTTCTCGATGCTGGGGTTATGGACGAGCCTGCTGGTTGGAGTGCACCTGGCTTCCACGCCGTGGCTTCTGGACAAACGATCGCCTCTGCCCTGGGCCGATGTCCATCCGGCCTGGGTCATGCTTCTGGTGCTGATCTGGCAGGCGCTTGTCTCCTCGGGATTCCCAGGTTGAGACCTCGTGGGGTGGGGGAAGTCAGGATACAGGGACGTGTTTGCTGCTGGGCGGGTGATTCGACCAGTCTGCCGATCACGCTTCCGCTTCCGCCTCGGGCAGCCAGAAGGCGGCGATGGCGGCAGGAATGAAGAGGAATCCGGCCAGGAAGAGCGCCCTTCGAGTATCCCCGACGGTGGTGAAGATGCCGAAGAAGACGACGCCCGCCGCGGAGGCGATCCGACCGAAGTTGTAGCAGAATCCGGCGCCGGTGGTTCGCAGCAGTACGGGGAACAGCGGCGGAAGGCACATGGTGAACAGGGCAAACACGCCCTGCCAGAGACCGATGAGAAGGAGAAGAAAGCGCAGTGCCGACCAGTCCAGCGGACGCGCATAGGTCAGGATCATGGTGAGGCCATAGCCGCTGAGGAGGGCGATGATGGTCCGGCGATATCCGAAAAGCTTGGCCATCCACCCTGCCAGGAAGTTGCCAATGATCGATCCGGCCATTAGCAGGAACAGCGCGAGGGTGGTGTACTGGTTTCTGGCCTCGGGGCTGAGTCCGATGACCTCGGGCAACTGACGCACATTCGCCTGCTGCCAAAACATGAACGTCCAGTGAGCCGTCAGGCTCAGGGCGCAGATCAGCAGCACGGGGCCGGTGATCCGGGCGACCGGTCCACGGAACAGATCGAAAATGCCAGGCACCCGGCCCTGATTCCCCTTTCGGGCGGAGTGCCAGCCTTCCGGTTCCGGAACCGCGTGCCGGATCCAGAGCACCAGGAGTGCCGGCAGTACCCCGACCAGGAAGATCCAACGCGGGGGTTGGCTGGCCAGCAGCGTGCCGGCGAGACAGGCGAGCAGCACACCGCAGTTGACTCCGGTCTGCAGGGTGGCGGCGAGCCAGGGACGCCAGGATTTGGGCCAGGTTTCGGCAAGCAATGCGGCGCCGACGGCCCATTCACCGCCGATGCCGAGTGCCGCGAGAAAGCGAAAAATCATCAGGTGCCACCACTCCGTGGCGAAGAAGGAAAGTCCGGTGAAGGCAGCGTAGGTGAGGATGGTGAGGCTGAGGGCGCGGCTGCGTCCGAGCAGATCCCCGAGACGTCCGAAGAAGGCGCCTCCCAGCGCCCAGCCCGTCAGGAACGCCGCCTGGATGATCGCTCCATGACGTCCCACCGAGGGGTCGGTGGTCTGGGCGCGCAGCAGTTCGGCGACGAACGGCGTGGCGACCAGGGTGTAGAGATGCATGTCGAGGCCATCGAACATCCATCCGAGCCAGGCCGCCCAACCGCATCGCCACTGGGAGGGGGTGATTTCGCCAAGTCGTGGTGAGGGCGCGGAATTGGACGGATTCATGCGGTGGAACTGCCGTGCAGTGAAGCAGGCACCCCCGCCTGGGATCAAGGTGCGCGAACGCGAAACGTTGTGAGAAGCGAAGCGGTCTGCCGATGGCGATTCGGCTCGCACCGCGTGAATCGGAATCAGAGACTCAGGCATGCGTCCTTGGATTGCCGGATTCGTGCTGCTGGGCCTTTGCTTCGGAGGAACCGGCAGTCCCGTCGCACGGGCGACCGCCGCCGAACCGGTGGCTGCCAAAGCCTGGGTGGATGGGACGGGGCCTGGGTGGCGCGCCTGGACCGAGGCGGACTTCATCAACGTCAACTGCGCGACCAATACCTGGAGTTGGACCAACGGCGTGATTCACTGCACCGGTGAGCCAGTGGGCGTGGTGCGGTCCCAGCACTCCCTGACCAATCTGGAACTCGTGGTCGAGTGGCGGCACCTGCGGTCCGGTGGCAACTCCGGGGTCTTCCTATGGGCGACCGATCGTTCCCTGAAGCAACTGGAGAAGGGCAATGGACGCCTGCCCGAGGGCATCGAGGTGCAGGTGCTGGATCATGGCTACACCGAGCAGTACGAGCGGAGTTCCGGCAAGAAGGCGGACTGGTTCACCTCCAACGGCGACGTCTTTCCCACGGGCAGTGCCGACATGAAGCCCTTTGCTCCCGTGGCCCCGGACGGCAAGCGCAGTTTCCCCCGCAAGAACCTCAGCCGGGGCGTCGGAGAGTGGAATCACTACTACGTGCGGGCGATCAACGGAGAGGTCCGACTGTGGGTGAACGGTGAGGAGGTTTCCGGCGGCACCGGATGCGTTCCCGCCTCAGGATTTCTCTGCCTGGAATCCGAAGGTTCCCCTGTGGAATTCCGCAACCTGCGGGTGCGGGAACTGCCGTGAGTTTGCGTGTGTCGGCCTAAACTCAGCGCAGCTCGTTTTGTGGGGAAGGGGGGATTTCACCACAGAGGCACAGAGAGGAACGAAAACGAGATCGAAATGAGTCTGGGGAAGAATCCTTTTTCAGCAATTGTCCCAATAATTGCCCCATTCGGGCAGATTGCTTCAGACTTCTTCCCGCTCTGTGTCTCTGTGATTCACCTTCCCCTCCCGATCGCCTCCACGTCTCTTCCCCATCCGTGTTTATCCGTGTCTATCCGTGGTTAAACCCTCTTCACCGGACCGATCCGCGGTTCAGTGCATTTCGATGGCGCAGACGCCGAGTCCGCCGCGGTAGTAGTTGAACTGGACGTCGGGATGTTCGGCGAGCAGGGACATGGGAACGGCGCTGTCCACGATCCGCTGGGAAATCATCAGCGCGGTGAGCCGTTGGCCCAGCGGGTTATCGTGCGTGCCGGCGTGCCAGATGGACACCCGGTCGGCCTTCCAGGTTTCCACCGGACCGACCGTGATGGCCCGGGCAGGTACCATGGTAATGTTGCCGCCGCCGCTGGTGCGGGCGTTCTGGGCCAGGGTGAGCGGATGCAGGTTCACCACGCGGGTGGCCAGCTTTCGGTATTCGGCGGCGGGCGGTGGCTCATTCTTCCAGCGGCCCTTGCGGGGCAGCGGATCATTGAAGGCCCAGTGCTTGATGTCGCCCTGGCCGCCCTGCATGACGGCGCAACGGACGCCCGAATCCCAGGAGGCCCGGTAGGCCGTCGTGTCGCCCTTGGGGAAATGAAGATTGGCTTCCGGCATGCGCAGTCGGCGTCCGATCCGGTTGAAGCACAGCTCCCGGTCCGCGCGTTCGAAACTGAGCGGATGGGTCACTGGCACCTCGCGCCCGGTCGCGTCATCAAACCACTCGTCCATGCCCCAGAAATGCGATGAGCCGAGGTTGAGTTCGAGGGAGTTCACCAGGCGGGCCACCAAGGGAAGTTGCTCCGTCGGCCCGATGGGCCCGCAGATGCCCACCGGATTGTCGGGGGTGCTCTGGCGCCAGGCGCTGATGTATTCCAGGGCCTCGGCCAGGTAGAAGTCTTCCAGCGTGTCGTACATCACCACCCGAAAGCCCGGACGCGATAACCGCGCCAGCTTCTCCGGCGTCAGCTTGGCCGCATCCGAGATGAGGGTGGAATCGAGGGTGGTGTAATCCCACCAATCGGGGGCAATGGCGCTGAGTTTGCGGGGCATGGGAAAGTTTTCAGTTCCTAGTTTTCAGTTTTCAGCACGCAGAATGAAGAACGGTTGATCACCCATTGGTGGTCTTTGGCTATCGCCTATTGGCTATTGGCTATCGGTTCTCGCCCCCAAGGCGTCCCCAAGCGGGTCGCTGTCGGTGGCGCTGAAGCCGAGGTGCAGACGGCGGCGCCAGCCTTCGGCGTGCTCGTGTCGGCCCGAGAGTTGGCCGACGCGGCGGGACAGGTCGTCCATGGTGGCGAGGTAGCTGTCCATGCCCTGCGTGGCGTCCAGCCAGTCCTTCTGGCTGCGGTGGCAGGCCAGTGCGGCGCGCTTGGTGTCGTGGACGGCGGTGGTGTCCACAAAAAGGTCGGGGACCACTGCCCCACGCATCGGGGTGATCAACCCATGCGGCATGGCGTGATAGACCGAAACGTCATGCTCCGTATGGGCGTGGCCGGGCTCGGTCCAGAAATTGGGCATGCCACGTCCAAAGGCGGCGGTGACGGCCAGGCGGCAGGTCTGCATGTGGTCCTCCATGTAGTCCTCGGGGGAATGGGTGAGCAGAATCCGCGGTTGGACGGCGCGCACTACACCGGCCGTGCGGCGCAAGTTGTCCGCGGTGTAGAGAATTTCGAGGTCGTCGCAGAACGGCGCATGCCAGGTCGCACCCAGCAGGGCGGCGGATTCGCGGGCCTCCCGTTCGCGGACACGCCGGGTCTCGGCTGCGGACAGGGTCATGCTGCCCAGGTTGCCGGAGGAGAGGTTGCAGTAGTGCAGATCCCACCCTAGGGCCTTCAGGCGAAGCAGAGTCCCGGCGAAGTAGAATTCGATGTCATCCGGATGGGCGGCAATGGCGAGAACGGCGGGCATTCTGGTTCCGCAACCCAAGCAGATCCGCCGCCGGAATGTCGAACCGCGAATTGACCTACCGCCTCGTTGGGGTGCAGTAAAAAGGCGGATCGTTGAACGAGGGAGAATTTTGGGGGGCTAACTGGCGGCTAGCCGTCCCTGCAGATGTCCCTGTGCAAAGCACCCAGTTTAGCCAGTCAGTGGCCGTTCGCTGCGCCCTGCAACGGGGCTTTCGGGGGGGGAACCACAGAGACGCAAAGACACAGAGGGGGAATGAATCAGGCAAGCCGTGAATCGGATGCTTGCTGACAGGCACAAAGGCTCGAATGGGTAGCGGGGATCTGACGGGAGTTCGCGCTTCTTGTCCTGCGCCCCTCGTTTCGCGGGAGACGCGGCGGCGGCGTCTGGATAACCTGACCCGATGAACGACGGATCATTGGGCCGTTTCTGGAATCCTCTAACCAACGCGTTTTGGATTTGAACCGTCTTCAGCGCACCCCTCTGCTCATGAGTCCTCTCCCACTCTCCGTCTGCCTCATCTCCGGTGCCGAGGCTGGCCGGATCGGACGTGCTTTGGACAGCATCTCCGGCATGGCTTCCGAGGTAATTGTGGTCCTGAACGAGGACGTTCGTGATGGAACCGAGGAGATCTGTCGGCAACGGGGAGCGCAGGTGTTTCGCGAGCCGTGGAAGGGACATATCGCCCAGAAGAATTCTGCCGCGCAAAAGGCCTCCCAGCCGTGGATTCTGGGATTGGACGCCGACGAGGCACTATCCTTGGAGTTGAAGGAGGAGATGCAGTCCCTGTTTTCCGACGGACCGCGATTGGCAGCCCATGCCGCGTTTTCCTTTCCCCGCCTGACGGCGTTTTGCGGGCGCTGGATCCTGCACGGGGATTGGTATCCCGACCGCCAGACTCGGCTTTGGCGCTCGGGACAGGCGGTCTGGGGAGGGGCCGATCCGCACGACAAACTGCTGGTGCAAGGGACGGTGGGCGGTCTGCGGGGCGATTTGCTGCACTACAGCAATCCGTCCACCACCAGCTATCTGCTAAAGCATCCCTACTTTGCCGACCTGCATCTTCAGCAGCAGTTGCAGCGGGGAGACCGATGGTCGGCCCCGGCGGTGATTGTCCGGTCCGGTTGGCGGTTCCTCCGCTCCTATGTATTTAAGAGGGGATTCCTGGACGGGTTTCCCGGCTTCTACATTGCGGTGTCCACGGCTTACGGAACTTTCTTTCGCCATTCCCGCCTCTACGAACACCTGCATGGAACGCAGCCCCCAGAAGCTGCCGGGCGCTGATTTTTCTTTTGAGGGCGCGAGCCCTCCCCACCGATCGCAAGGCTTCCAGGCGCCTCAGGCCCGGGCGTGCCGCCGCCAGAGCAGGACCAGTCCGGCGCAGCCGAGGATCATGGCCCATTGCTCCGGTTCAGGAATTGCCGTGCCGGAAACGGTGATCATGTCGTTGACGGTCCCAAAGCGGCCATAGCTGCCCGAGGTGTCCGACATCCCGAAATACTGGTCGAATCCCGGCTTGAAGATGGCCACCACCTGAAACTGAAACTCGGCGTTGTTGTTCACCCCGGCATCCAGGGCCGACAGGTTGAAGGTCTTCTGGTTCTCCCAGACGTCCTCCGTGGCCACCCCGTAGGTCGCGGCGGTGTTCCAGGAACCGACGTTGGAGGTGCGGTAGCGGACCTCGTAGTACTTGCTGGAGCTGAACTGCGTCTTGGTGTCGAAGCTGAGAGTGATGTTGCCGAAGCCGACCGTGGAGACCGCTCCCTGCATGCCGGCAGTGCCGGAATCGGTTCCCTGCAGCGGCAGATTGCCAATGCCCCAGGCGCGATTGTCAGGGCTCGGGGTCGGATCGCTGGATCCATTGCCGAATCCGAAGAAGGAGGACACACCGCCGATGGGGGCCAGGGTGCCGGCGCCGAGGGTGGGATTCAGGGAGTCCGCGTTGAAGTCCCACAGGGCCAGGGTGTCCGCCTGGGCGATCATTCCACTCAGGGCGAGTCCAACGAGAAGGGTGTTTTTCATGGCTGCGATTCGGTTGATGCCTCCGTCCTCAATTCATGGGATCTAGCTGGGTCGTCCGGCGGCTTATGGGCGACGCTGTTTCGCAGGAGACGACCCGTCAAGGCGGATGTCGGCAGTTCGAAAGGTCCGAGGGTAACCTGCCTTCTTTATCCCACCTTGACTGGCTTTCCAGTGGCGGCGGATTTGTCGGCGGCGAAGAGAACTTCGTGGGTCTTCAGGGCGTCCTTGAAGCTGGTCAGGGGCATTTCCTCCCCCCGTTCGATGGCGGCGAAGAAGGCGGTGAACTGGGTCTGGTAGGGATGATCACTCACGTCCCCGGAATCCAGCATCTTCATGGACAACTCACTCCATTGGTGTCGGTTGGTGGCCAGTTTGTTGGAGTGGAACTTCCGGTCCAGCAGGCTGCCCTCGCTGCCCACCAGGTGGGTGTGGAAATAGTACGGCTGAAGGCAGTCCACCACCGCCGAACACTTGCCCACCTGTCCATCCCTGAACTTGAGAATGGTCACGCTGGTGGTGGTGTACTCGTAGGCCTCGAAGATCTTGCTGCGCGACCGGGTGTCGTAGCTGCTGACCTCCGCCACGTCATTGCCGAGGCAGAGCAGCAGGGCGTCGAGAGCGTGGCATCCTGCGGTGAGCAGGGCGCTGCCCCCGGCGTCCTTGCGGGTGTTCCAGCGGAACTGTCCGTACCAGGGTCCGATGCCGTGGTAGTAGTCCACCTCGCCGTAGTGCAGGGATCCGAGCAACCCCTGGTCAATGACCGCCTTGGTCACCAGGAACTGGCTCGACCAGCGGCATTCAAAGCAGACGCAGGTTTTCACCCCGGCTTCGCGGATGGCTTTGTCCATGGCGAGACAGTCCTTCCACGACATGGCCAGGGGCTTCTCGATGATGAGGTCCTTGCCGGCGCGGGCGGCGGCGATGACGTGTTTGGCGTGGTCCTGCGGATAGCTGCAGATCGTCACCACATCGATCGAGGGATCGGACAGCATTTTGCCCAGATCACTGTAGCCCTTCACCGGGCTGCCGTACTTGGCGGAGAGATCCGCGTCGTTCAGGGGACGGGACGAATAGATCGCGGTCACCCGGGCCTTGCCGGTGGCGTTGATGGCGGGGATGTGAGCGGTGGCGACCCAGCCGTGACCGATGACGCCGACGTTGAGGGTTTTCATGGAGAAGAGAATGGGGAAGGGAGGGGAAGCGAAATGGAGGGATGTCGGCGGATCAGCGTGGCACTCCGCATTCCCAGACGAACCAGGCGGGATTGAAGGGACCGAGGGGGCCGCGCAGGAGATCCAGTTCGGCGGCGGGACCATGCAATTCGAGTCGGATCAATTCGGAGACCCCGAGCATCTGCTGGAGCAGGTCACCGACATTCTCCAGGTGCGCGAGGGCGTCCGCAGCGCTGGTGTAGCCTTCGCGGCAAAACACCACGTCGTCGTTGACGGTGAACTCGTAGTACCGGCACCCGGGTTCCGTCGACGTCTTGGCGACGAACTGCGGCAGCAGGGCGCGGGCGGCGTCCAGTTTGCCGGGGTGGACTTTGAAGTAGGGATGGATGCTGACGAGGGCGTTCTGGCTCATGGGATCGGAAGAAGTCTCGAATTGAGGCAAGGTGCGACGGGGCGAAATCGTTTCGGATTCATGCCCGTTAGGCAATCCCACCACGGAGAAATGAATCGTGATCGACGAGGGGGAGGGGGAGGGGAACCACAGAGGCACAGAGACACAGAGGAGGGAAAGGTGGGGCTGACGGCGGATAGAGCATGATGGCGGCGCAGGTGGCTTGTCCGCGAGGGGCCATCCGGTCAATCTTCCGACGTGAATCACTCTCTTCTCACCGCCCTGGCGGTCATTGCCTTTGCGACCGGGACGACCTTCGTATCCCGGGCCGAACTCACCGGGAACCCCCAGCCCGGCGCGCAGGTGTCAGCCGGATATCGTCAGGTGGTCACCCGCACCAATCAGCTTGAGTACCTGTTGTATCTGCCCAAGGACTATGGTGCGGACGCCTCCAGGCAATGGCCGCTGGTGCTCTTTCTGCACGGGGCCGGGGAGCGCGGAACGGACTTGCAGAAGGTGGCGGTCCACGGGCCGCCCAGGATGGTGAAGGCCGGACGTGACTTCCCTTTCATCCTGGTCTCGCCGCAATGCCCGGAGGGGCAGGTCTGGGACGATGCGGTTCTGGTCGGCATGCTGAATGAGTTGCAAGCCAAGTTTCGGGTGGATCCCAAGCGCATTTATGCCACCGGCCTGAGCATGGGCGGCTATGGCACCTGGGCTCTTGCTCAGCGGCATCCGCAGCGCTTTGCCGCAGTGGCGCCGATCTGCGGCGGCGGAGACCGTATCCGGGCGCTGTTGCCGTCCCAACAGGACGCCTTGAAGACCCTCGGCGTCTGGGCCTTTCACGGGGCGAAGGACGACGTGGTGGCCCTCAGCGAGAGCGAACGCATGGTGGAAGCCTTCAAGAAGGTCGGAGTCAGTGACATCCAGTTGACCGTCTATCCCGAGGCCGGACACGACTCCTGGACCCAGGCCTATGACGAACCCACCTTCTTCGACTGGCTGCTGAAGCACAGCAGGTAGGAGGAGAAAGGCAGAAGGAAGAAGGCAGAAGGCGGAAGGCGGAAGGCGGAAGGTGGAAGGTGGAAGGTGGAAGGACGACGTTTCCCCCGCTGAAAACTGAAAACTAGGAACTGAAAACTTCCCATGCCCTTCCGTACTTTTGAGCTTTCGGATCCGCGATTCCCGTTGGACGGATTGCGCTTTGCGACGGTCAAGAGCGATGCCCTGCGGGGGCGGGCGGATGTCACGCTGTTCGTGCCGCCTGAAGTGGTGGGAGCCAGGGATGTGCCGGTGGTGATCCTGCTTCACGGCGTTTATGGATCGCACTGGGGATGGGCCCTGAAGGGTGGGGCGCATCGAACTGCCGCTCGGATGATATCTGCCGGGGAGATTCCGCCCCTGGTGTTGGCCATGCCCAGCGATGGGTTGTGGGGAGATGGTTCGGGATACGTCCGCCACCGCGATCAGGATTTCGAGCAGTGGATCGTGGAGGAGGTTCCGGAAGTGGTCCGGGAAGCGGTGTCGTCCGTTTCGCCGGAGTCGCCCCTGCTGCTGGCCGGACTCAGCATGGGGGGCTTTGGGGCGCTTCGGCTGGGGTCGCGTTATCCGGGGCGATTCCGGGCGGTTTCCGGTCACTCCTCGGTGACCGAGGCGGAGGCGCTGACGCGCTACATCGTCGAGGACTGCACTGGGTGGAGTTCACTTCCCGAGGACCGATCGGTGCTGGCGGCCATGCGGAGATCGAAGGGTCGCCTGCCGGCGATTCGCTTCGACTGCGGCACGGAGGATCCGTGGATCCAGGCCAACCGGGCGCTCCATCAGGCGTTGGAGCTGGAGGGGATTCCCCACG
>JBDKKE010000061.1:0-2738 GCA_039796255.1 Verrucomicrobiota bacterium
CGAAACCAGTTGTCTGTGGCGCGTAAAAAATCCGGGCCGTGTTTGCCCACATAGCCGGAGCCTCGGCGTTCGAGGATTTCTTGGTTCGCACGCCGGCCGTGCATGTTCAGCGTGAAGAGCCGACCGCGATACTCGGCAGGCCAGTCGTCGCCTTGGTAGATCATCATGCCGATGTGAGCATGCCCACCGCCGAAAGCGTCGGCCGCGCCATCTCGAGACTTGGTCCAGTCGCTCGCCGTGTCGAAGTGCCAGTGGTCGGCGTGTTGGTCGATGAGCGTATAGACCCGCGGATTGGGGTCCAATGTGTGAGGTCGTACGTAGTGCGCCCCGGTGATGCCGTGCCAGAGATGGCCATTGACGGTATTGATGAAAAACAGCTCTCCGTGCGCATCCCAGTCGTGTCCCCACGGGTTGGTGCACCCGGAACTGAGGGCCTCGAAGACCTTCCGAATGGGATGATAGCGCCAGAGCGTACCGCGCAGGGGAATGCGTCGGTTCTTCGGTGTTCCGGGGGCACCAATTTCGCCGGGAGCCGAAGCACCGCATCGCCCATAGAGCCAGCCATCCGGTCCGAAACGCAGACCATTGGCGTAGTTATGATAGTTCTCAGTCGGAGGCGTGAAGCCATCGAGCACGACCTCTGCGGGACCGGTCGGCGCATCGCCGCCGTTTGCCGTGGGAATGAACGTCAGTTGCGGTGGGCACATCATCCACACCCCGCCGCGCCCAATCTCGATGCTCGTAAGCATCTGGACATCGTCGCTAAAAACCCGGCGCGAATCGAAATGCCCATCCCCGTCCTTGTCCTCGAAGATGAGAATTCGGTCGCGCAGGCTCAGTTCAAATTTACGCGCCCGCTCGGCGTAGGTGTAGTTTTCGGCGACCCAAAGCCTGCCGCGCGCATCCCAGGCGAGCGCGATGGGATTTTGTACGTCGGGCTCGGCGGCAAACACCGTGGCCTTAAAGCCCGGCGGCAGCTTCATCTCAGCTGCGACCTGGGCGGCGGGCATCGCGGCCGAATTCGTATCGGGCTCGGAGTTGAAAGGCGACGGAAAGTCGGCGGCGCCCGCCAAGAGCATGCCGAGGGTCAGAGCGCAGATAGAGCCGAGACGAGTGAGGGCCATGGAGTAGACTAATTTGATGGCCAAGGAGGGCTTCCTGCAACTGGCAATGGCGGATGTGGCAATGGCGGATGGAAGGCAGCCAGGTGACCACGAGTTCACTGGTTTCCGGGGGTGGAGCCATGTTGGTCGCCGAAATCATCAAGCTCGGCTTGAGGCAAGGCCTCGAGGATTCGCCGAGATCTAAAGGGCCTCTGCTGCCGGGCTTTCCGTTCAAGATTCTTGGGTTCTATTTTCCCCCACCTGTTCCCCTACCTGTTTGTCCATCTGCTGGCCTATGATCCGGCTCCGAATGGTCATCGAAGGGCTTTTTTATACATTCAACGCGTCAGGTTGCAGCCGATTCTGACTCTGGCCGGGGAGCAAGCACAGAGCTCACTCCCCGGCGGCTTGGCGGATCACTCGTTTTGGTCACCGAATGCCGGGAATCTTCGGCATGGATCTGGCAATCGGCCGCTGACAGGTGCTTGTTCGAGGTTCCTGTTCGTTTTTGGAACTTTCCGACTTCTAACGATCCTTCACCTATCGGTCAGGCAAACCGAACCCTGTGGGCTCGGACGACGGCATCGGAGTATTTTAGCCCAAGTCTGCAAGTCCCTCCCTTCGACGGACTTCAGGCCGATCCAGTGCCTCCATCACGGGGCCTGCGTTGTGGTGATAGGACTGTAGGATTTCATGAACTCACTGGCCTCAGGCGACAGGACCAAACGCACGTTGATGTCAAAGAGCTTCTTTTGGAGTTCTGGGTCAGAAGCAATCTTCGTTCCGGCGAGTGCAGAAAGGATTGACTGGCGGTGTTCTTCGATATCGATGCCAAAAGACAATGTACCACCTACTTCACCCATATCTCTAATATTCAGCTCTGTGTCAATCGCATCGGGGTTTCCGGTGTTTGTTTGCAATACATTTTCAATTCCTGTATGCGCATCGACGATCCTTTGAGCAATCATCACTTGTAAGTCTTTGATGGCACCCAGGTTGTTGTAAATATTCTTGAACTCCAACTGAATGATGGCCGGGTTGACTTGAGCCTCTTCCAATACGATCAACAACTGTTGAGCGTGCAAGTTGCCGTGCAAGACCTGGGGTAGTTCTGATTTGGGTCGGAATGGCCTTGAATAATGTCGGACTTTTCGAGTTCCTTGACTAGACCGGTTTTCCCCTTCTTTCGGTAGCGGAATCAGATCGCGAAATGAGGGCGGCGGTGCCTTTGTGGTCTCTACAGTTTGCGTAGTCGCTTGAGGCGGCGAAATATTAACTGCTTCGGGATCTTGTGATTTCGGTCGTAACCCGATAAGCACCCACAACACGAGAGCCAAAAACCCAGCAAACAGGATAACAACGGTTAAAAAGCGTTTCATGAAAGCCACATTCAGGGGTTTTCAGTAGAGTCTTCTGAAGGGGGTGCAATAATATATATAGCTTTTCTCGGAGCCAGAAAATGAATCGTATGGTCCTGATAAACGGTCACTGCGTTGACTTTTGGATAACTGATGAGTTGGGCAGAACTCATGGTGATGTGGGCTGTTCGAGTATCATAAGTCTCTGTTTTGATAGGCCGATTATCAATGAAAGTGCTGGAACGAATTCTGCGATAGTTATCGTATGTTTCGTTGG
>JBDKKE010000062.1:0-2531 GCA_039796255.1 Verrucomicrobiota bacterium
GCGGAGCGGGTGGCGTTGAACTTTCTGCAGCGTCTGAGCGGAGTGGCGACGCTGACGTCGCACTACGTGGACGCGATCCGGGGAACCCGCGCCCGCATTCTGGACACTCGGAAGACGACGCCAGGATGGCGGGTGATGGAGAAGTATGCGGTGGCTTGTGGAGGGGGCACCAATCACCGCATGGGCCTGCATGACCTGGTATTGATCAAGGACAACCATCTGGCGGCTCTGGCGGGTGAAGGAAGGGATCCGGTGACCGTCGCGGTGGAACGGGCGCGGCGTCTTTGGCCCGGTTTGAAGGTGGAAGTGGAGGCAGATTCCTTGGACCAGGTCCGAAGGGCGGTCGAGGCGGGTGCGGACTTCGTGCTGCTGGACAATATGGATCTCTCCATGCTCCGGGAGGCGGTGGAATGGGTGGCGGGACGCGCCCAAACCGAGGCGAGCGGAAGGGTGCGGCTGGAGACGGTGCGAGCCATTGCCGAAACCGGAGTAGACTTCATTTCCGTCGGAGCCCTGACGCACTCGGCGCGGTCGGTGGACCTCGGGCTCGACTTTGAATCGTGACTCCCGATGCCACCATCCTGAGGGCGATGCGTGCGGCCGGGGATGCCGGGGCATCCGGAGCGGATCTGGCCCGTGAATTGGGCATCAGCCGGGCAGCGATTTGGGCGCGGATCGAGGAGTTGCGCAGCCTCGGCTACGATATTGAGGCCAGTCCACACCGCGGCTACGTTTTGCGAGCAACCCCCGGAGCCCTGCACGCGGATGACCTTCTGGCCCGGTTGGAGGGAACCCGCATCATCGGACGCGACATCCGGGTCTTCCAAGAGACGGCGTCCACCAACGACATTGCCGACCGGTTGGCGCGGGATGGAGTGGCGGAGGGCATCGTCGTGTTTGCGGAGACGCAGTCGAATGGACGGGGACGACTGGGGCGCCGATGGGAGTCGCCCAAGGGGCAGGGCCTCTGGCTCTCGGTGCTGTTGCGTCCCCGCCTCTCGCCTCCCGCGGCCACCCAGCTCACGGTTCTTGCCGCAGTCGCCTGCGCACGGGCTGTGGAGCGCCAGACAGGACTTCACCCGGCCATCAAGTGGCCCAACGATCTGCTGTTCCATGGACGCAAGTGCGGTGGAATCCTCTTGGAACTCTCGGCGGAACTGGACCATATCCGCCACGTGGTCCTCGGGATTGGACTGGATGTGAATGTCGCCCCTGCGGATTTTCCGGCCGGCCTGCGGGGAGTGGCGACCTCGCTTCGCGCGGAGTTGGGATGTCCCGTGGATCGTCCGGCGCTGGCGGCGGCTTTGATTCGAGAGCTGGATCTGGCCTATCACCAGTTGGACTCGGGGGCGTTCACCACCCTGGCCGACGAATGGGAGGCGCGCTGCACAACGCTGGGACAGCGGGTGGTCATTCGAATGGGCGCACGGGAACTGGTGGGAACTGCGGAATCGCTGGACGATGACGGCGCACTGCTGATTCGCACGGAACACGGGCGTCTGGAGCGGGTGGTGGGCGGGGACGTGACCCTCGCGGGTTCAGGATCGGTGGGCGCATGATTCTCCTGCTCGACATCGGCAACACCCACACGCATCTGGGACTGGCCAACCGGAAACGGATTCTAAGAACACGGGAGGTTCCGACCGCGGATGTGCGGTCCGGAGGGCTGACCGCGGTACTCCGTTCGTGGCTGAAGGGATTCGCGATGGAGGGAGCGTGCCTCTGCTCGGTGGTGCCGAAGGCCACCGGTTCGGCGCGCCGGGCGGTCTACTCGGTGATCGGTATCCTGCCGGAAATCCTCGGCCCCGACCGGCTGCCGGGGATCGAGGTCCGCTATCCGCAGCCACGCACCATCGGTCCGGACCGCCTGGCGAACGCCGTCGCGGCCCGGCATCACTTCGGCACGCCGGTGGTGGTGGTGGATTTCGGGACGGCGGTGACCTTTGATGTCGTCGATGGATCGAGTCACTACGTGGGCGGCATCATCGCCCCAGGCCTGGCGATGATGACGGATTATCTGCATGAGCGAACGGCGCTCCTGCCCAAGGTGCGCATCCGCGAACCCCGCCGCGTGATCGGACGCAACACGCGCGAGGCGATGTTGTCCGGAGCTGTCCTGGGTTACCGGGGCATGATCCGTGAGCTCGTGGTTGCACTGCGACGCGAAGTGGGAGTGCCCGGTTTGCCGGTGGTGGCCACGGGCGGATACGCGGAGCTGGTGTCCCGTCCCCTGCTGGAGATCTCAGCCATCCGTCCGCACCTCACCCTGGAGGGGCTGCGACTGACCTGGGAGTTCCGGCAGGGGCAGGGTTGAAACTGGCCGCCGCCCCGGTCAACGTCCGTCCATGCGTTTGCGCACTGCATTGCTGGTGTCGGGGCTGCTGATGGGAGCGGGGGCGGGGTGTGATTCCCCGAAGCCGCCTGCGCCGGCACCCGCTGCCGCTGTCCCGGCGAGTCCAGAATCCGAGAGTCGTGCCCTCCACCTGGATCACGCCCAGCCCCGGTTGGCGACGGTCAGGCTTTGGATCGGC
>JBDKKE010000063.1:0-3667 GCA_039796255.1 Verrucomicrobiota bacterium
GAGTCCGGCGGCGACCGAACGTCCCCTCGGCGAAGTGTGGATCCCGGAATACCCCGCAGACGCCCCGCCGACTGCGGATCCTGCGGTGGCCGCCATGGACGAGGTGCTGTTCAATCCTGCGCCTGTCCCTGCGCCCGTCTCCGCGCCCGTTCGCCTGCGCTCCGTCCTGACCGAGGCAACGGCGGTGGCGAAGGTGGGGTTCGGGGAACTACTGACCCTGGCGGATGGACGCTACGGACGTTCGGTCAAGGTGGCTGAGCGTTTCGGAGCGGACGGCGTGGAGCTGACCAAGTGGATGCGCAAGCAGACGGGCTGGAACGGACGCGAAACCCGGATGGAGATCTGGAGGTCGCTGGTAGTACCCCTGGTGGAGCGAGCCTTCCGATCCCTGCGGCTACCGGTGGTCCGATTCATTGAGGAGCCGCATCAGATCCTGGCGCTGGTCAGCCTGGCGGAGCAGACCGCAAGGGTTCCGGTGGATCTTCAGGGGGTGGCTCTGTGGAAACCCCGCGAGCGGGAGGTGGTTCCCGTGGACTGCGGCGGTTGTGGATTGGTTCCGGTTTGCCGCCAGTTGTCCTCGGCTGCCGGGACGGCGCTGCTGTGGCGGCGGCTGGGACTGGTGGACGCCGCCGGACGCCCCACGCGGCGCGGACGCGTGATCAGTGTGTTCCATGGAGGGGATGGCCTCGCCGTGGCCGCCGGATTGGAGGATGAGTCGTATCCGCTGGAGGACCTGGTCTACGCCCTGGCGAATCTGGATGCCGGGCACCGCTTCAGCGGGCCCGAGGATCGCTGGGGCGGGCGTTTGGCGATGGTCTGCCGCGGCGCCTTTGGCACCCTGAGCGTCCCCGGCTATCTGGAAGGAGGCATTCCTCCGAGATATGGGGACGGAGCGGATACCGTGGTGCGCACCGTCCATCGTGATCCGGCGTCCAAGAACCGGTTTGCTTCGGAGTTTCTGGGGACTGGTGACGTGGACCGGATCATCATCGAATGGCGGAGTCTGCTGCGGCAAATCAGCAATGCCGCGATTCCCGGTTGGCCCCGCTGGGAGGCGCTGCAGGTTCTGGCCCGATCCCTGTTGCGCGAAACGGAATCCCCGACCCTGACGGACCTTCCCCCGGTCGAGTACCAGCAAACCCGGCGGGTGGACCTTCAACTGCGGTTTCGCCGCCATTGAGAATCCGCGTCCGTGTTTGACTGCCGGTCTGCGGATTCACGCCGTCTTCCCGAACTCCTCAAAACTCCAGACCTCGATGGCCGCCGGACTGTTGCCGCGGGCTACGGCGATCCTGCGGCCATCCTGGGAAATCCAGCCGCGGCAGTCCGGCCACGCCACCGATTGCTGCCAGTCTTTAGTGTCCCAGATCCGCATGCCCAGATGGGAGATGGACACGGCATGTTTACCGTCCGGAAGGTATTCGACCCGGTGCAGTTCTTCGCGGGTCGTGGCCGACGGTTCCCCTTTCCGGACCCCGACCCGGCCGCCTTCCCGGCTAATTTCATACCGAAGTATCATCCCCAGTGAGACCGAGCCCGCGGCCAACTCGGACCCGTCCGGCGAGAAACAGACGGCATAAAGAACGGTCTGCACGGCTTCGCTCCATAGGGCCGCCTTTGACTTGAGGTCCATCACCCTGACGAAGCCATCCTGTCCGGCGGTCGCCACCAGTGAGCCGTCGGGCGAAAACCGCGCCGTGATAATGAATCCTGTCTCTACCGAGACAATGGTTTCCTCGGTCCCGGCGGCCAGGTCCACGATCCTCAGGGAAGGGGCGTTGGTTTCCAGGCTCGAGATCGGCAAGGCGAGCTTCCGGCCGTCGCGCGACCAGTCGGGAGAGGTTTTCGGGTCCAGATACAGGTCGAGCCACCGTTTTTCGATCTTGGACGATTCAGGGTTCCAGAGGACGTAGGATCGGTCGTCGTGGGCGAGCAATCGTTTGCCGTCCGGGGAGAACTGAACGGACCCCACCCGATTGAAGCAGTCCGCAAAGTCTGTTTTTGCGCTGAGGCGCAGCGTTTGGAGCAGGCGACCTGAATTCACGTCGTAGAGTTCCACGGTGCCCTCATTCAGGGCGTCCGGATTGGCGGAAGGACTGGTGCTTCCCACCGCGAGTTGCCGTCCGTCGGGACTCCAGGCAACCGACCAGACCTGCTCGGCCTTCGGACGTCGAATCAGCACCGGTTCGGCGGACAGATTGGGCGCATGGATCAGGACTTCCAGCATCAGAAGCGCGCCGCATTTCCAAGTCATCCCGGGGAAGCGGCGGGGCGAGTGGCTCTTGGTGGTTTTCGTCGGACTGGCGGAGGACTGAGTGGTGGGGGTGCAGGGTTTGGGGATTGGATGGGTCAGCGTTTTCATGCGGGACCATTGACGCCCGGGGTTCCTCTCCCGGGCGAATCGTTAGTTCTGGCCGGACCATTGACCGGGTCGATTCCCGCTGATGAGCGCACCCTCCGTCATGTCTGCGACTCAATTCCGGCTTCTCACTCCGCGCAGCCCGCCTAGGCTCTGGCGCAGATGACGTCACTTCTCCGGCCGGCTCCGACCGCGCGCACGCGGCTGCTCGCCGTCTTTGGCGCGCCGGTCCGGCACTCGGCGTCGCCGGCCATGCACAACGCCGCCCTGCAGGAACTCGGCCTCGACTGGACTTATGTGGCCTGTCCGGTGGCGCCGGAGCACCTGAAGGAGGCGATCCTGGGGGCGCGCGAAATGGGCTTTGCCGGCCTCAACCTCACGGTACCCCACAAGCAGTTGGCGGTGGCCCTCATGGACGACCTGGATCCGGCGGCGACGGACTACGGTGCGGTGAACACCGTGGTTTTTGAGGCGGAGGACGCCGAGGGATTGTGGCGTCCGGTGGGTCAACTCCGTGAGGTCCGGGGCCCGGTGCGTGCCCGCGGTTACAACACCGATGCGGATGCCCTGGTGCGGGCCCTGGGCGAGGATCTGGCCATCGAACCGCGGGCGGCGCGGATTCTCATGCTGGGCGCCGGCGGGGCAGCGCGGGCCGCAGCACTGCGGTTGGCCGACGAGGGCGTCGGTGAGTTGTGGCTAGTGAATCGAACGGTGGAAAAGGCCGAGGAGTTGGCGGCGGAGATCGCGGGGCGATCCCTCGCCACGGACGTGCGGGTGGGGTATCCGCCCGGGGATGTGGAAGTGCTCCTGAACGCCACGTCGCTGGGAATGCAGGAGGGGGATGCGCTTCCTCTGGATCTGGACCGCTTTTCCCTCAACCGCGCCGATGGGGTGTATGACATGGTGTATCGGCCGGCGGAGACCCACCTGTTGCGGTTGGCGCGTGAGGCCGGCTGCCGGACGGCCAACGGATTGGGCATGCTGCTGTATCAGGGGGCGGCGGCGCTGGAGTTGTGGACGGGGCGGCCGGCGCCGGTGGACGTCATGCGGCGGGCTCTCCAGACCGAGGTGTACGGAGCCGCATCATGACCGACCGTTACCTGGGGCTGCCCCTGGAATTCTGGCAGCCCGGATTTCTGGGGATGCCGTATCCCCTCTGGATCCTCACCTTCGCCGCCCTGGGGTTGATTGTGGGGAGTTTCCTGAACGTGGTGATCCACCGGATGCCGCTCGGGCTGAGCGTGGTGATGCCACCGTCGCATTGTCCCCAGTGCCAGACCAGGATCCCTCTGCGCTTCAATCTGCCCA
>JBDKKE010000064.1:0-11300 GCA_039796255.1 Verrucomicrobiota bacterium
GATCGCCGCCGGAACCCTGGTGTACGGCATCCAGGAATTGAGAGGTTTCCATCCCCGCGAACGGGTGTGGCGACATTCCCTGGATCGCGCCCTGCTTCTCGGCCTCATCCTGCTCGCCCTGGCCCCGTTGCCGGTCTGGTGGAGCCGGGCTCCGGTCGAGTCGTTCTTCGCCCAGGGCATGGTGGTGCTGGTGTTTGCCGGACTGGTTTTTCTCGTGTCCCTGAACGATGTGCTGCGCCGCCTTTCCGCGATGCTCCCTGACGAGACCCTGCGCTCCGAGACCCGCTTCTTCACCCAGCTCAACACCGGTCTCCTGACCACTCTGATGACGGGGGTCACCCTGTGGCTGCTCTTCCGCCTTTTCCCGCCCGCTTCCCCAGGGCTGATCACTCTCCGCCTCTTCCTGGAAACCACCCGCCCATGGCTCATGATCATGGTGCTGCTGCTCCCAGTGGCCCTGACCATGACCCTGCTGTGGAAAATCAAGGGAGTGATCCTGCTGAGCGTGTTTCGGGGATGAAGGGGAACGATCCCGGCTCCATGAACGTTCCTGGGCGCAAATCCCCATGCGGTTGAACGCACCGTCCGCAGCAGATCGAACGAACGTGGATCGCTTCTCTGGAGCTTGAGGCTTGGATTTTGGAGCTTTTTCCCGCGCCCTTTCCCCATGCAGTACTGGCTCGTGAAACAGGAACCGGAGGCCTACGCTTGGAAGACGTTCGTCGGGGACGGACGGACGGCATGGACCGGCGTGCGGAATTTTCAGGCGCGCAACAATCTCCGGGCCATGAAACGCGGCGACCCGGTGCTGTACTACCACAGCGTCACCGGCAAGGCGGTGGTGGGCATCGCCCGGGTGGACCGTGAGGCCTATCCGGATCCCACGGCGGATGAGGGCGACTGGGTGTGCGTGGACCTCGTTCCCCATCAGCCGCTGGCCCAGTCGGTTTCCCTGGAGCAGATCAAAGCGGATCCCGCGACCCAGTCGATGGCGCTGATCCGCCAATCCCGCCTCAGCGTCACCCCGCTGACGCCCGCCGAGTTCCAGCGAATCCTCGAACTCGGCACCACCCGTCTCAAGAAATAGCCGAGCCGCGGACAGGGTGAATGATTGCGGTCCGGAGGGAAGCGTGCGGGGATGGCTCCCAGCGATGTCCGCCGACAAAGAACTCTACCGCGAGCTCCGCGAATTCACCTGCGCCCAACTGGAGGAGGAAATCGCCCGCTTCGACCGCGCCACGCCGGTGGAACGTCAGAAACGCGTGGCATTGGTCCGGGCCGTGGGGGTGGTATTCGCCGCGCAGGGGAGCGTCGAACAGCGGGAGGCGATTCGGACCTGGCTGCGCCGGTTACTGAAGGATCCCGGAGAGAAGATCCGCCGCTACGCCATGGCCGCCCTGCCCAAGCTGGGGGCCGGACCCGGCGAGGAGGCCGAACTGCTGGCGCTGCTGCAGTCCACCGGAGTGGATCGGGAGAAGAAATTCCTGGGACGGGCCCTCAACAAGATCGGGGGCGAAGCGACACTGGCCCTGGTCACCCAGACGCCAGGACTGCTCCCCCAGTCGGAACAGAAGGTCAGGGCAAAACTCGCGCGGCAGCTCCATCCGAGTTCGGTCCGGATGGAAACGCGGCTCGCGGAATTCACCGACCTCCGCATCCAACTGCGCTGCCGTCGCGGTCTGGAGGGCATCCTGCGGGACGAGGTCCGGGAGTCCATGGAGCGTCACGGGCGGTTTCGCCTCGCGGGATATCAGGAGGCGGTCGTGACGCTGGCGCCCCTCGGCCCCTTCTCCCTGGCCGATGTGTTCTCCCTCCGCTGTTTCGCCACCGCTGGCTTCGTGCTGGGCACGGTGCGCGACGACCCTCAGGAGGACTCCGTGGAGGCCCTGGCGGCGGTGATCACCAGTCCGCGAACCCTCGCCCTGCTGCGCGCCTTCACCGAGGGCTCCTTCCGCTACCGGCTGGACTTCATCGGCAAGGGCCATCAACGCGGAGCCGTGGCCCAGGTCATTGAGCGGGCCTACGCACGGTGTCCCGACCTTCTCAACGACGCCAGCAACGCGCCCTGGAGCATCGACGTGCATCCGGTTCCCCGGGGAGTCAGCGTGGAGCTGCGTCCGAAGTTGGTGCCCGACCCACGCCTGGGCTACCGGCTGGACGACATTCCCGCCGCGTCGCATCCCCCCCTGGCGGCGGCCATGGCCCGGGTTGCCGGACCCCATCCCGGCGAAGTCGTCTGGGATCCCTTTTGCGGATCGGGACTCGAACTCATCGAGCGCGCCCTGCTCGGGGGGGTGACACGATTGGTGGGCACCGATGTGAGCGGGGACGCCATCGCCATCGCCCAGGCCAATGTCGGGGCCGCGAATCTGGGACGGATCGAAGCCCAGTGGATGACCTGCGACTTCCGCGAGTACGCGGGCGTCCCCGGTCTTGGACCGCAGAGTGTCTCCCTGATGATCACCAATCCACCCATGGGCCGTCGCGTCCGCGTGGAGAATCTGCGCGGATTGATCGCCGATCTCTTCGCTGTGGCCGCCGCGGTGCTGCGTCCCGGAGGACGCCTGGTCTTTGCGAATCCCGTGAACGTGGAGCCGACGGATCCCTCGCTTCAATTGCGCCGTCGGCAGACCGTGGATCTCGGCGGGTTCGACTGCCGCCTCGAAGTCTACGAAAAATCCGGCTAACGACGCCACCCTCGGGAGGGAGGAGGTGTCCGAGTCCTCATATTCCCCCTGCCCGGCGCCACACCACCCTGCGGGGATCGCGGGAAGTCCCGAGGCCTGGTGCTTCCTCCGATGCACGCAGCAACTCCACCCGCGGAGAGGGAGGATATTGGGGACTCGCAAAGCTCCTCCCTCCCGGAGGCACGAGGTGTCCGCGTCCCCATTCTTCACTCTGCATTCTTCCTTCTCCCTTACCCCCTTCCTCCCTCCCAACCCGAGCTCAGCGCGAGGTCCGTCGGAGAACGGCCAAAAGAGGCAGCAGGAGGGCGGGGGCGAGCGCGGAGACGGCCAATCCCCAGCGCAAATCGCGGTGATCGGCGATCACCCCCACCAACCAGGGCATCGCAATTCCACCCGCATTTCCCAGGGCAGCGAGGGCGCCAAACAGGGTGGCTCCTCCCTCCGGATGGCGATCGGCAGCCACCGCCAGCAGGGTGGGCCACAGGCAGCTTCCGGTGAAGCCGGCCGCCACGCAGGCCGCCAGCGCGAACCACGGCCACGGTGCAAAGGAGCCCATGAGAAACAGCAGCACCGTGCCGGCGCATCCGACCATCATCACCCGGTACGGATCAAACCGGCCCTCAGTGGCACCCACCACCATTCGGCCCAGGGCCATGGCCAGGGAGAACGCCAGCAGGCCAGCGCCGCCCACCCAGGCAGCAAACCCCAGCGTCGTCTCCGCATAGGCCGGCAACCATTGCGCCATGCCCAACTCAGTGGCCCCGCCCAGCAGAATGGCCACCAGAGCGCCCGCGAACCAGCGATCCCGCAGCAGCCTTCCCAGCGGAACCCGTTCCCCCACGGTGCTCATGGCGGGAAACTGCAGTGGAGCCAGCGCGGCGATGAGCGCCAGCGGAAGCGGGATCAGTCCGAGGCAGGCACCGCGCCATCCGATCCCAATCCGCAAGGCGAGGGTCCCGGTAAGGATGGTGGCCACCGCACCCACGCAGTAGAACGAATGCAGCCAGTTCATCGCCGCGGCCCGGCGCTCCGGATTAAGGGCCGCCACCACCGGACTCAGCACCATGTCCAGCAGGCCGGCCCCCAACCCCAGTCCAAACAAGGCCGCACCCAGGGCCGCATAATTTGGAGCCAACGCCGCCGCCAGGAGACTGATCGCGGTAAGGCCGTTTCCCAATTGGGCAAAGGGCTTGGCGCCCCAGCGGTCGGCCAGCGGTCCGGTGAGGATTATGCCCATCACCAATCCGGCAAACGCCAGCGCCCCCAGGCGCCCGAGCTGCTCACCGGAGAGGCCGGCGGCTCCCCCGTATTCGGTGCGTAACGTGGTGAGAAAGACCGGCAATAGATTGAGCCCGATGGCCAGAATCATCATTGCGCCGTAACAGAGCCAAGTGAGGCGCTGGGCATGGGGGAAGGAGGACGATGTCGTCACCGAGGGCCATGGAAGGGCATCACCGCGCCGGGCGCCAGTCACGAACCGCACGGGGAGGGCTCGATAACCATGAAACAGGCCGCCGGAGGTCACCGGCGGCCTTTTCATATCCGAGGCGTCCCTGAGGACGCGATCCCGGGAGAGGAATTATCTCAGTACGCCGCCTGGGCGCCCTTGAGATTCTTCTTCTGCATCCAGGGCATGAGCGAGCGGAGCTTGGCGCCCGTCTTTTCAATGCCGTGCTTCTCGCCCGCGGCCAGCAGGGCGTTGTAGCGCTTGTAGCCGCCCTGGTACTCCTTGACCCAGTCCTTGGCGAACTTGCCGGTCTGAATGTCCTTCAGGGCCGCCTTCATGCGCTTCTTCACCGACTTGTCGATGATCTTGGGCCCAACCGTCACGTCGCCCCACTTCGCCGTTTCGGAGATCGAGAAACGCATGCCGGCGATGCCGGACTCGTTCATGAGGTCCACGATCAGCTTCAGCTCATGCAGGCACTCGAAGTAGGCCATCTCCGGGGAGTAGCCCGCCTCAACCAGCACTTCGAAGCCGGCCTGCACCAGGGCCGACGCGCCGCCGCAGAGGACGGTCTGTTCGCCGAACAGGTCGGTCTCGGTCTCCTCCTTGAAGGAGGTTTCGAGGACGCCCGCACGGGTGCCACCCACGCCTTTGGCCCACGCCAGGGCCGTCTTCTTGGCCTTCTTGGACGGGTTCTGATAAACGGCGATCAGGGCGGGCACGCCCTTCCCCTCCACGAACTGGCGGCGGACGATGTGTCCGGGGCCCTTGGGAGCCACCAGGATGACATCCACATCCTTCGGCGGAACGACGGTCTTGAAATGAATCGCGAATCCGTGGCTGAAGAGCAGCGTCTTGCCCTTGGTCAGGTTGGGCGCGATGTCCTTGAGGTAGGCGGCCGCCTGCTTGGTGTCCGGGAGAGCCACGAAGATGACGTCCGCTCGCTTCACGGCCTCGGCGGTCGGAACGACCTCGAAGCCCTTTTCGCGGGCGACGGCGATGGACTTCGAGCCCTCGTAGAGGCCGATGATGACGTTGGCGCCGCTGTCCTTGAGGTTCAGCGCATGGGCATGCCCCTGAGATCCGAAGCCGAGAACGGCGAGGGTTTTGCCTTTGAACACGCCGAGATCGGCGTCCTTGTCAGTATAGACTTTTGCCATAAATGAATCGGGAGAGGATTGGTTTGGGGAAACGGAGATGAAGAGGCTCAGGAACGGGGAAGCGCGACCTGTCCGGTGCGGGTGAGATCGAGAATGCCGAAGCCCTTCATCAGCTCGAGGAACTTCTCAATCTTGCCCTCGCCACCGGTGATTTCGATGGTGAGGCTTGCCGGCTGGACATCCACCACCTTGGCCCGGAACAGCTCGGCCATCTGCGCCACCTCGGCCCGGTTGTCGCGTCCGGTGGACACCTTGAGCAGGACCAGCTCGCGATCGATGTAATCGCCCTGCCGGTAGTCGATGACCTTCACCACGTCGATCAGCTTGTCCAACTGCTTGACGATCTGCTCCACCGTGGCGTCGTCGCCCCGGGTGACGATGGACATCCGGGACAGGCTGGGATCGTGGGTGGGGGCAACGTTGAGGGAGTCAATGTTGTAACCGCGTCCGGAAAACAGCCCCGCGACGCGCGTCAGCACGCCGAATTTGTTTTCCACGAGAACCGAGATGGTGTGTCGCATGTGCTTCGTGATCCGTGAATCGTGATTGTCGTTCGTGATTTCCCCCGCTTCCGGGAGACCGGTTCACGCTTCACGTGACCCCTCCCGGAAAATCGAAAACCCGCGGTTGAACCGCGGGCGACCCGGGAGCCGGCAGAACAGGCCCAGGATCGCGTCAGTCCCGTACGTACGGAACAACGCGACCAGTGAGCATGGGAGCCGGAATCATTAAGCGGGAACGCTACCGAACGCCCGGAAACAGGGTCAACGGGTTTCTGCATCGGGAATGGGTGCGCAAACCCGCCGTCTCTGGCACCCGTCTTCCGATCAATCCCGGACGACGGCACTCAGGTGCGAGCGAGTTCTGCATCAATGCATCATTAATTGACATCATGATGCCACACCGAAAGATTCCTGAAGTGAGAACGACGGTCTCCATCAACGACGAACTTCTCCGCCTCGCCAGGGAACGGGCACTCAAGCGCGCCTGTTCGCTCGGAGAGGTGATCGATGAGGCGCTGAGGGCGGCACTTGCCACGCGTCCAAAGACGGCCCGTTTGCCGGTGGCTGAGCCGATTGTGACTTACCGCGGTACGGGAGTGTTTCCGGCGGTGGATCTCAGTTGCTCGGCGGACTTGCTGCAACGAATGGAGGGCGAAACGTGAGGCTTTTGGATGTCAACATGCTGGTCACCGCCCACCGGGTGGACGCGGATCGGCATGCGGAAGTCCGGGCCTGGCTCGAAAAGGAACTCAGCGACTTTCCCGGAATCGCAGTCTCCGAACTGGTTCTCAGCGGATCGATCCGTGTCCTGACCCATCCCCGTGTGTTCAAGGTGCCGACGCCTCTGTCGACGGCCCTCCAGTTTGTGGAGGATCTTCGACTGCGTGAAACCGTGACGGTGCTGTCCCCCGGAGAACGGCACTGGTCCCTCTTCCTAAGCCTCTGCCGCCGGGCGGAAGCCCGCGGCAACCTGGTTCCTGACGCTTACCACGCAGCCCTGGCCATCGAACACGGATGCGAGTGGATCACGCTCGACCGCGGCTTCGCACGCTATCCAGGGCTCGTCTGGCGACATCCCCTCGACTAAAGCCTGTGCCACCAGTGCAGGCACCGCCTTATCCCCCCGGGGAGTGTCCCCCGACCCCGGGCCGCGGAAACCGCCTCGCCAAGGTTGTCAGTCTCGCTGCCAACCGCTGAAATAGACGCATGCGGCGTCCTAACCTCTCCCTGGCCTTGCTCGCGATGCTGGCCGCACTGGCCAACCCCTCCGCCAACGCCGCCCCGCCGACCGCCCTCCCTCGCGCCCACGCCCACAACGACTACGAGCACACCCGACCGCTGCTGGACGCCCTGGACCAGGGATTCGCCAGCGTCGAGGCCGATGTTCATCTGGTGGAGGGGCAGCTTCTGGTCGCCCACGATCTGAACAAGACGCATCCCGACAGAACGCTGGAGTCGCTCTACTTGAAGCCGCTCGCCGAACGTTGCCGGACCAACGGCGGATTCGTCTTCGATCCGGGAACCGAATTCACCCTGCTGGTGGACATCAAGGCGAACTCCGAGGGCTCCTACGTGGCATTGAAGTCCCTTCTGGAACCGCATCAGGCATTGCTGACCCGCTTCACGGACACCAACCGCGTGAGCGGGGCCATCACCGTCATCCTGTCCGGAGCCCGCCCTCTGGAGCAGGTGAAGTCTGAGACCGTCCGCTGGTGTGCCATCGATGGACGGCTGGCGGATCTGGAGGCCAATCCCTCTCCCTTTCTTTTCCCGCTGGTCAGCGACAGCTGGCGCCCCACGTTTGCCTGGTTCCGCGAGGAGCGCCTGACGGAGGCGGACCGGATCCGCCTGCGCGCCTTCGTTCGACGCGCCCATGAACAGGGACGGCGGATCCGTTTCTGGGGAGTGCAGGATCAGCCGTTTGCCTGGCGTGAACTGAATGATGCTGGCGTCGACCTGATCAATACCGACCGACTGTCGGAACTGCGTCAATTCCTGCTGAATCCAGGACGCTAAGCCCGCACCGAAGTCCTCACCTTGACTTGATCCGCATGGGTTCCCCGGATTCCGCACGTTCGCTCCTCGCAGCCGCGAACCTCTTCCACGGTCTTCCCACCGCCACCCGGCGTCGCGCCGCAGCACTGGTGCGCGATGGCGGCATCGGGGATGCGGAAATCTCGGACGATCAGCTGTCCATTGGAGCCATCGTCACTGACCGGATGGATTTTGAGGTGGACTTGGAGTTCGACACCGACCTGGGTCAGTGGACCACGTTTTGCGAGGGCGTGGGCTGCCGGCCGGGCCGGTGTGTCCACGTGGCCGCAGCGCTGTCGTACTACCTGGAGCAACTCACCGTCAGCCCCAGCCCCAGCCCCGGAAAGCCGTCCGCGAAGGTCGCCCTACAACCCCCGCCCAAGGCGGCCTCCACCCTGCTCGAAGCCGCTGCCGAGGCCCACATGGGTCGCGCCCTCAAGGCTGACGAACGGCGTTTCGTTCAGATCGTGCGGGAGATGTATCGCCAGTGTGGCGACGACGGTCAGATTTCGGAATCAAGTCTGTGGGGACTGGACTGGCCCGGACGCATCCCGAGTTACAGCCGGATCGAGCTTTTCCCCGGGCGCCCGGAGACGGAGTTGGAGTTCTGGTTCGGCCTGGCGGAACTGGCGCGTCAGCGAAAATACCTCATCCCCGCCTTTCTTCAGAGACTGCAGCCCAGCGACGAGTACCGCGAAAAATTGCTGAAGGTGCAGCGGAAGCGCGAGGTGGCCCGATGGATGGACACGCTGCGAAACCTGCCTCCCGTCGCCCCGGGAAGCGAGGCGCCCCAGTCCGAAGAGCTGCGGTTCCGCCTTTCCGGGGGCGATTTGATTCCGGAAACCCGCCTCGGAGACGGTCCCTGGCGGCCGGTCAAAACCTCGCGCTTCCAGGATTTCAACCAGAATGGCGCGGCGCGTCTGAATCCCCAGTCAGCGGCTCTGTGGGCCTCATTCTTCCCGCTCGCCACCTACCACGGGACCGACTTCAGCGAGGCCAGTTCCAGGATGGCTCACTGGCTCGGACTTCAACTCCGGCTGCCCGCGATGGCGTCCTACTTTGTCGATGCCGCGGAAGCACCCATTGTCCGCCACGAAACGTCGCTGCGCTGGAAAGTCACCCAGCCGGACACCGAGGACGGCGACTACGAATTCTCGCTTGTGGACGGCGACGATCAACCGGCGGGAACCATTCTCGCCCAGTTCGCCGGCGAGCCTCCCCTGTACCTGACCAGCGCCGGACTGTTCCCGGGTCCCGGCATCATGCCCAAGGCGATCTTTCCCACCAAGCCGACCCGCGTTCCGGCGGCGGTCGTGGAATCGAACGCGGGGCTGCGACTTCTGGATTGGACCCAGGCCGCCCCACCGCCCCGCCTGGCGGAAAAGATCCAGACGCTGCCGCTCCAGGTGTCCATGACCGCGGACCTGGCGCACGGCGCCGGCGGGGCGACGGAGTACTGCACCCTGCGCGTTTCGGCGGCCACGTCCAGCGGACGGTTCCGCACCACCCTGAGTGAGGCGGGCTGGAGCGAGCCGACTCGGTCCCCGGCATCTGCGGATCAACTGGTCCGACTCGACCGGAGTGCGCTGGCGGGAATCTCGGAGCGGGTGCTCGATGCCGGCTTCCGGCTCGATCCCTTCTCCCGCGCCTTCAGCCTCCGCGTCACCAAGAGTTTCCCCACCCAGTTTGCGGAGTTCCTGGCACAACTGCCGAGATCGGTGGAAGTGAAGCTGCTCGGCGAACTGGCGTCCCTGCGTGATACGGCCGTCTCGGGAACCCTCCGTCTGCAGGCGGACGACGCCGGTCCGGACTGGTTCGATTTGAAGGTCGTGGTTCACGTGGACGACACCACACTGACCCCCGAGGAGATCTCGCTGCTGGTTGGCGCGCGCGGACAGTGGGTGCGTCTTGGTGACCGTGGGTGGCGCCGGCTGGACTATCAGCTCACCGACCAGGAGGAAGCGGATCTGGCCCGCATCGGACTCACCCCGCGCCAGCTCTCGGCCGAACCGCAGCGCCTCCATGCCCTGCAACTCGCCGATCCCGCAGCGCGGCGCTTCCTTCCCGAGGAGACCGCCACCGCCATCGAGCGCACGGCGGCCGAACTCCGGGCCCGCGTCACTCCGGACCAGCCGGCCACCATCCACGCGCAACTGCGGCCCTATCAACTGGAGGGATTCCACTTCCTCGCCTACCTCACCGCCAACCGATTCGGCGGGGTGCTTGCCGACGACATGGGGCTGGGCAAAACCCTTCAAACCCTCACCTGGCTGGCCTGGCTGCGCGCCGACGGCGCCGCGCCCGGGCGCCGCAGCCTGCCCTCATTGGTAGTCTGCCCCAAGAGCGTGCAGGACAACTGGCGGGCCGAGGTGGAGCGGTTCTGTCCGGACCTGCGGGTCCGGGTCTGGACCGGAGTCACCGCCGCCGACTTCGACACCGCCCTCGCGGCGGCCGACCTGCATGTTCTCAACTACGCCCAACTGCGCGCCGCGGAGGATCTCCTGCAACGGTCCGATTTCCTGGCGGCCATCCTGGACGAGGGACAGAACATCAAGAACCCGTCCTCACAGACGGCCCAGGTGGCGCGCCAACTCCGCGCCGATCACCGACTCATCCTCACCGGCACTCCCATCGAAAACCGGCTGATGGACCTGTGGAGCCTGATGTCCTTCGCCATGCCGGGCATCCTGGGCAGCCGGGCCGGCTTCAACAAACTGTACGATGGCAAGGACGATCCGTTCGCCCGGGCCCGACTGGCGGCGCGGGTGCGCCCCTTCCTTCTCCGCCGTACCAAGGCCCAGGTGGCGCGTGATCTTCCCGACCGCGTCGAGGAGGACCTCTACTGCGAACTGGAAGGCGAACAACGCGCCCTTTACCGCGCCGAGCTTAAGACCGCCCAGCAGCACCTGCTCAAACTCAAGACCCAGTCCGCCCTCAACAAGGACCGGTTCCATCTGCTCTCGTCGCTCCTGCGCCTGCGGCAGATCTGCTGTCATCCGCGCCTGCTCAAGCCGGATGCCAAACAGGATGGCGCCAAACTCGACGCCCTCCTCGAAACGCTGGAGCCGCTGATGGAGGAGGGGGAGAAGGTTTTGGTGTTCTCCCAGTTTGTGGAGCTGCTGTCCCTGCTCAAGCCGGAGCTCGCGGCCCGGAAATGGACCCATTGGTATCTTGCCGGCGAAACCGAGAATCGGGGGGAACTGGTGCAGCGCTTTCAGAACCACAGTGGCGGCGGCGTCTTTCTCATTTCACTCAAGGCTGGCGGAGCCGGACTTAATCTCACCGCGGCGAGCTATGTGATCCTGTTCGATCCGTGGTGGAATCCCGCCGTGGAGAACCAGGCCATCGACCGCACCCACCGCATCGGACAGACCCGCAAAATCATGGCCTACCGTCTCCTCATCAAGGACAGCATCGAGGAGAAGATCCGTTCCCTGCAAAAATCGAAGCACCTGCTCGCCGAGGAAGT
>JBDKKE010000065.1:0-3552 GCA_039796255.1 Verrucomicrobiota bacterium
CTGCATGAGGGTGCGTCTCCTTCCCCCCTGAAGTTGTACAGGCGTCGTTCCGCGACTTCCCGCTTCGATCCCGCGGGCTTCCTGCCTAGGATTTGGGGATGCGCTTTGCCATCTGCAATGAGATTTTCAAGGATTGGCCTTTCGAGCGCGCCTGCCGGTTTGCGCAGGAGGCGGGCTATGATGCCATAGAGTTGGCTCCATTCACCTTTGCCCGCCTGATCACGGACCTGGGATCGGAGAAGCGATTGGAGATTCGTCGCGCGGCCGAGGCCGCCGGGTTGGCAATCTCTGGCATCCATTGGGTGCTCGCCTACACCGAGGACTACCACGTGAACCATCCAGATCCGCGGGTCAGGGACCTGACTTCGGCGTATCTGACCGCTGCCGTGGAGTTTTGTGCAGATGTGGGTGGGCAGTTTCTCATCTTCGGATCGCCCAAGCGGCGCGACATCCTTCCCGGAGTGACTCCGGAACAGGCGGTGGGGTGGACGTGTTCCACCATGGCTGCGGCGATCCGCTGCGCCGAGGTCAGAGGCGTTACCATCTGCCTGGAGCCCCTGGCACCGTCCGAGACCAACTTTCTCAACACGGCTGCGGACGCCATCGCCCTCGTGGAATCCGTGGGATCACCGGCATTCCAAATCATGCTCGACGTCAAGGCCATGTGCTCCGAATCAGTTTCAATTCCGGAGATCATCCGAGCTTCCCGCGGGAAATTTGCCTATTTTCACGCCAACGATTCCAACCTCAAGGGCCCGGGATTTGGCGCCGTGGACTTTGTGCCCATCGCCGCAGCCCTGAGAGAGGTTCACTACGCGGGAACGGTTTCGGTGGAGGTGTTTGACTTTACAGAGGGCCCGGAAGCTATTGCGCTGCGCAGTCGGGCCTACCTTCGCCAGACCTTTGGCCACTGAACGGCGGCCCATCGTCAGAATTCGCTAGGCAGATTTTTTGGACGGGACAGTTCTTTGCCGATCGCCGCCTCGGTCGGGAGCTGCCAAAGTGTCGACGTGGAACGCCGGGTCAAGCCAACCACGCCCACCGACGGCGTTGCCAAATTTTCCGCCGGCCCCACGACATCGCCATCACCGGTGCCGGTTTTGGGAGGTGAATCGCCGGTCACGGCGCTTCGCGGAGTGGGGGCGGATCGTGAGGCGCTGCTGGCGCGATTGGGGATTCGGACGATTGGGGATCTCCTTCTTCATCCGCCACGTCGTTATGAGGATCGGCGTCGGTTTGTCTCCGTTCGGGAATTGGAGGAGGGCGTCCCGGCGACGATTCGCGGACGTGTGATAGCCTTGGGCGTCAATCGCTTTCGCAGCGGGAAGTCCGTGTTTCAATTGGTGGTAGATGACGGCACCGCGCGGCTTCACTGCCGCTGGTGGAATCTGCCGTTTCTCGAGCGGGCCTTCACCGTGGGCGAGGAACTCCTGGTATTTGGACGTCCCCAGTCCCTTCGCCCGCGCACCGTGGACCATCCGGAGACCGAGAAGATCGTTGCGGGAGAAGAGGAATCCATTCACCTGGGTCGCTGGGTGCCGATGTATCCCCTGACGGAAGGGCTGACCCAGCGTGTTTTGCGATCCCTCACCTGGCAGGCGGTAGAGCGCTTCGCGGGAGGAGTGATGGAGCCTCATCCGGAACTGCACCTGACTGGACGTGAACTCCCGGCCGAGGAAGGGGCCGGCTCGTTGTCCCTTGGACTCACCGCGGGCCGGTGTCCGGAGCGCCGGGATGCCCTCCGGCACCTCCATTTCCCCTCGGATCTTGCGGAGGCAGAACTGGCGCGGCGACGGCTCGCTCTCGATGAATTCGTGGAGCTGCAGTGCTCGATCCAACAACGACGTCGAAACCTCGAACGGAGGGCCGTCGGACTTCCCTGCGCCGGGGACAATCGCTGGATGAAGCCATTCCTGTCCGGACTTGGGTTTAAGCTGACGACGGCACAGACCCGGGTCCTGCGGGAAATCCGGAGCGGATTGGGGGGCGGAGTTCCCATGCGGCGACTGCTGCAGGGGGACGTGGGGGCAGGGAAGACCCTGGTTGCGGTGTGCGCGGCCCTCATGACCCTGGAGGCCGGATTCAACGTAGCCGTCATGGCTCCAACGGACATTTTGGCCCGGCAACTCATGCAGGTCTTCGAGCGCGCCCTCATTCCGTTCGGAGTTGAAGTCCGGCTGCATACGGGAAGTCGAAAATCTGGCGTCGAAGTGGACCCGAAGGCTCATTCCGGCGCCGGAGAAGAGAATCGGCGTCCGGTGATCGTCATCGGCACCCACGCACTGATTGAACCGGGATTTCAGATGGACCGGCTCGGATTGGTCATCATCGACGAACAGCACAAGTTTGGTGTCGTCCAGCGTGAGCAATTGCTGCGCAAGGGGAAGTATCCGCACCTGTTGGTGATGACGGCGACTCCGATTCCGCGGACGCTGGGGCTC
Source organism: Verrucomicrobiota bacterium (assembly GCA_039796255.1). Lineage (GTDB taxonomy): Bacteria > Verrucomicrobiota > Verrucomicrobiia > Limisphaerales > UBA9464 > UBA9464. The sequence continues at coordinate 2,442 of JBDKKE010000065.1, forward strand.
ACCCTCTACGGAGATTTGGACGTGAGTCTGCTGGACGAACTTCCAGGGGGACGTCCGCGGATTCGCACGCACGTCCGGTCACCAGAGGCCCTGCCCAAGGTCTGGGCGTTCATCCGATCCGAGTTGCAGAGGGGCCGGCAGGCGTACGTGGTCTATCCGCGTGTCGGGGACGGGGAGCCGGATGACGTGAAGGCGGTCACCCGCGAGCTGCAGCGGGTCCAACGCGAACTATCTCCCCATGCGGTCGGCATGCTGCACGGCCGCATGGTGTCCGGAGACAAGGAAACCGTGATGGCGGAATTCAGGGATGGCCGCCTTGGGGCCCTGCTGGCAACCAGCGTGGTGGAGGTCGGGCTCGACGTTCCCAACGCCACGGTGATGCTGATCGAGAACGCGGAGCAGTTTGGACTGGCGCAGTTGCATCAGTTGCGAGGACGGATTGGACGCGGGACGCAGGATTCCCACTGCATTCTGGTGCCTGCACCCGACGCGACTCCCGAGGCGGGGCAGCGTCTCGCGGCCATCGCCTCCACGAGCGATGGGTTTGCGCTGGCCGAATTGGATCTCCAACTGCGCGGGCCGGGCGAGCTGACCGGCCGGGATCAAAGCGGTGTGCCCGATTTGCGCTTTGGAGACCTGCGCCGGGATCGACGCCTGGTGGAGTTGGCTCGTGATGGTGTGCGCGATTGGCTTCGGGGCGTGACCGTTGCATGAGCCGCATTGATGGGACGAGTTTCACGCGGGTATTTTTTCCTTAGAGCCTGTTTTAAAATTGAAAGGGGGCCTGCGGGGAGGGATTTTGGTGGTGGCCAAGGCGGCGAGGCCGGCGCATCCCCGGAGCGGGCTGCAACGGCCGAGCCAACGCCGGCCACCGGCAAAAGACCCGTCGCCCGGAGGGTTTTCGCGGAAACGGCCCGATGGCTTCGTTGCTCCTCGCTTACAGACCGCTGCGGGTTTGCTCGCTCGTCGCGCCTGCATCCCGCCGAAGCTGTAATGCGAAGTCGGATTGCCCTCGGGCCTTTTTCGCGAAAACAGGACCCCTTTGAATTTTAAAACAGGCTCTTAACTGAATCGACCCATTGACTGGAATCCTCATTGGCCTGGCCTTCGC
>JBDKKE010000066.1:0-2807 GCA_039796255.1 Verrucomicrobiota bacterium
CAATGCGAGCTATGCGGGCAAATCGGACGAACTGCAGACCTAGCCCCGACGGCGTGCCGCAGAATCGCGAGGAGATCAAGGTGCTGTTCATGATCGGACAACTCCGCATTCCCTTCCTCGTTGCGCTGCTGTGCGCTGCGTTCCCGCTTCGGGCTCAGGAGACGCGACCCGTTCTGCAGGTCCTCAATGGCAGCCGGCAGATCCTGGATGTCTTCTGGCTCAAGAGTGATGCCGAGCGCGTCGCCAACGGTTCGGTGGCTCCCGGCCGGGACACCACCATCTCCACCACCTTGGGACATCGCTTCGCGCTGGTGGGGCGCGAGGAGGGTACGGAATCGTTCGTAACGAGTGAGGTGCCGGTGCAGGGGGTGCGCTTTGATCCGCCCAGCCCGACGGGTGTGCCCTCCTTTTACTCGCAGGCGGTGAGCGCCGGAGGCTTTCCCATCGTGGCCTCGGCGAGGGTGAATCCCTTCGCGCTGAAGGAGGCTGTCTTTCTCGTGGATCGGATGCTGGAAAGGCGCCCGGATGTGCGGTCGGCGCTCATCAGGAGCGGAGCGCGGATGTGCCTCATGGCGCACGATGAGTACACCACCGATCTGCCCGAGTTTGTGCATCTCGGGTCGGCAGGGATGCCGGGCATGGGAGGGGTGGACGCGAAATCCTTTTGGGATGCCCGCGCGCGCGGCACCGGGGGGAGCGAGACGGATCCCTTCTGCACCAGCGCTGAAGAGAATGTGCTCGGCTATCCGGGCGATCCGTACGCCACCGAGTGCATTTTGATCCACGAATTTGCGCACTGCATCCACCTGCGCGGTATGGTGAATGTGGACCCGACCTTCGATTCCCGGCTTCAGGAAGCCTACGGGCGCGCGATGAAGTCCGGTCTTTGGAAGGGCAAATATGCGGCCGTGAATCACCACGAGTATTTCGCCGAAGGGGTGCAGTCGTGGTTCGACAACAACCGGGTGAACGACCACGACCACAATCATGTGAACACCCGCGCGCTGTTGCTGGAGTACGATCCGGGACTCGCCGCACTGTGCCGCGAGGTCTTCGGCGATACGGTGCTCAAGTACACCAAGCCCGCGACGCGCCTCACCGGACACCTGGCCGGCTACGATCCGACCCAGGCGCCGTCCTTCGTGTGGCCTGAGCGATTGGCGAAGGCGCGGGCCGCGATCCGCGCGCAGGCTCAGGCGCGAAGCCAGGCCGCCCACTCGAACGGGGACGCTCGCCCATCGGTCCCGCCGGCAGCCGCTGAGGGGAAGACCGAGAACGATGACCGCACGCTCCCGCAATAGCGCCGGAGGGAGAAAAGGGGGCGGAGGGTCAACGGCTTCAGATCCTTCTTTTTGACGGTCTGGCAGTCAGAGTCTCGGTGAAGGACTGCATGACAAATGAAAGGAATCAGGGATCCCTCGGCCTGTTCCGCAAGAACCCGGAGAACCTGCCCCCCGTCAGGAGGATCGACTGGGGGAACTGGATCTGAAGACACTGGTGACGGCCAAGCCTATCAGGTGCGCCTGGAGTTGAGCGACATCTACCGCAAGGGGCATTCGCCGGCGAAGGCGCGAAAGCCGCTGGAAGCCAGGGTCAACTGGGCGCGGGCCAAGTGTTAACGGCGGGTAGCGGTGATGACGCCGCTGGACAACGGGGTGCAGACGATCGGAAAGAACCTGGAAGGAACCCTCGCTCATGGGGAAGAGGAGTTGAGCACCGCGTTCCTGGAGGGATTGAACCGCGCCCTCAGTGGCGTGAAACGCGCGGCGCGTGGCTGCAGGAACACTCAGTACATGATGACCATGCTCTAGCTCGTCGCAGGCAAGCTCAGCCTCCTCCCATGCCCAGCCATAGAAACGAGCGAGGAAACGCCAGTGCCACCCAACGGCCCAGCATAGATACCGATCCGGCCTCTGCGCGAGACCGTTCACACGGTTCCGTGACACGCCCTTCCCGGTGGCCCAGCACCGCACCGAAGCGTTGCGCTGAAAGGACATCTTTAACGTCGAAACCGGATCGGCCACCGCCGGACGTAATATAAGGGCGATCCCCAATCGGTGGAGCACCAGTGCCAGCCCCCGGGGATTATCCCGAAGGGGCGGGGTGTCGTTGGAATCGGCGGGAGAACCCGGAAATATCGACGGTAGGCAACCTGGCCACCGCACCTTGGCAATCCGCCGGTCAGGCGCGCTCCCGACGGCGCAGCGTCCGGAACGAACCGAAGGCGACGAGTCCGACGGCCGCGACCGCCGCGTACTCGCCAGGCTCCGGAACGAGAGTAAACGTCGCGGTGGGAAACGCCTGCCCACCCTCCCCAAAATCATTCACGACCAAGCCGCCAGTGACCCCGGTGAGGGGAATGTTGAAGGGTAATTCGACCTCTAAGCCTATCGGATTGACCAACTCAAACGAGGTTCCCGAAGTAGTGATACCATTTGAAAAAATATAGGCAAAACCCTTTTCAGTCGAGACGTCAACAAGGCCAGAGATAAGGACGAAGATAAGGTCAGCGCCGGAATTTGGGCCCAACAGAATAATGGACGAAAGCCCATCGGAACCCATCGTGAAGGTTCCGTAACTTTCGAGGGTGATTGAGAACGATCGCATTTGGTAGAAGCCGAATCCCAGCGACGAGCTAATATCGAACTGGGCGTCGAAGCTGAAGCCGGTGTCAGTACCGAACGCGACACCGCCCAGCGTCGAATTCGGACCGAATTGGCCGGTGGTGTGCGAGTTGAAGATCTGAGCATTCAAGTGCCCGGCCAGGCCGACCAATGCAATGAAAGAGAGAGTAGGAATAGAATTCA
>JBDKKE010000067.1:0-5993 GCA_039796255.1 Verrucomicrobiota bacterium
CATCCCAGGGTGAGCCCCAGAAACGCGGTGCCGGTGGTGACCATGATGTCGTCCAGATCGTCGAATTCTGCGACCACCGTGCTGTCCGGCTCGTCATCCCACACATGCAGCCGATAGAAGCCCGTGGCCACCAGGGCATCCCGCCAGGCCGTCTCGTCCGCACCACTGCCGGACAGGGTCTCCGCCAGTTCATCGCCGGCGAGCTGTTCGCGGAGGAAGCGGTCGTAGGGTTTGTCCTGATTGAAGGAGCGGATGACGTAGTCGCGGTAACGCCAGGCGTTGGGCTTCGGACCATCCCGCTCGTAGCCGTTGCTTTCGGCGTAGCGGACCAGATCCAGCCAGTGGCGTCCCCAGCGTTCCCCGTAGCGGGGCGAAGCCAGATACCGGTCCACGAGGCGTTCCCAAGCCCTCTCGCTGGGATCGCGCTCGAACAGCGCAACGTCCTCCGCAGCGGGTGGAAGTCCGATCAGGTCGAAGGAAAGCCGCCGGACCAATTCGCGCGGTGTCGCCCGGGGATTCGGACGGATCCCTCGCTCGCGCAGTCTCGCCTCCACGAAGGCGTCGATCGGCCCTGCGGCGTCTGGAACACGCGGAACTGCCGGACTGCCCAACGGTTGAAAGGCCCAGTAGTGACGGTCGTCCTCCGACAGGACAAAGGGAGCCGAACGCAGCGCCGGGGGACTCTCCGCACGGAGCACGGTCCCCAGGATCAGCACCAACAGCACCCACCAATCCCCCGCCCCACCTCCGGGACCGCGGCGGCATACCACCGACCGCCCGCAAGGCTCCGTTGACTCTGGGAACCCGGGGACCGATGTCGGGCCATCACAGTTTCGGGCCATCAAACAAAAAGGTGAAGTCCCGCCCATTTTGAAAGTTCGGCGCTTTCTGCGTGGCCCGGTGGTATCCGACATGGCCGTCCACAAATCCGACATTCCCCCATCCGAGTTCTCCATCCTTGTGCCAATAACTGTATTGGAAGGGCATACCCGCTGCCCCCGGCGCCTCCACCGGCCATCCCCAGCAACTGAACGGAAAACAGTTCGCGAGCACCACCAGGGAAGTCGACGCAATCTGCCCCGCCTTTTTTCCGTGCAGCCCCTTCTCGCTGTTGGCGTTTCCACCCGCATTGTAGAAGTAGGAGCATCCGAAGGTGTCGAAGACGCTGGGTTTGCGATTACCGCTCCAGCGCCCCTTGGTAGCCCCCCGGTCGGAAGGGCATCGGAACACCCGAAATACGCCCTCGTTGTTATTGGTCGTCACCTTCCCGTCGACGCTGACGTAGCTGTTGATGAATCGGAAGTCCGACTGGTATTCGGTCCCCTTCTTTCCCGCCCACGCATTGTAGGAAAGGACCGGCCCATCGGCGTGGGTCGGGAATCGATCCTGGAAATCCTGCACGTACAGCGCATTGGCCAGGTTCATCTGACGAAGGTTATTGGAGCAACCGGCCCGCAGGGCGGTCTTCTTCGCCTTGGCCAGCGCGGGAAGCAGCATGCCGGCGAGTATGGCAATGATGGCGATGACCACGAGAAGCTCGATCAAGGTAAAGGCCCGCCGGGCGTCATGGGCCATCGTGCGCCGTTTCGGGATCGCGGTGTTCATGGCGGGAATGATCGTCAGTGCGATTGCTGGCGGCTCAGGATGACGCCTTCGCTCTTGCCGTCCAACTGCTCACGCACATTCGCCGCGCGATGGGCGATGAACCGCTTGATCTGCCAGGAGGGCCGGTTGGGATCCATCGGATTTCCCTCTTCGGGCGATCCCGGAGCCGGGGCATCAGAAATGGCCTGTTCCAGCCGGGCCAGCCGGTTGGTGGACCACTCGGCGATGATCGGACGAATCGCCGACGCCACCGCGTCCACCCGGCGATCCAGACGTGCCGGCACAAACAACGTCTCCAGCAACCGTCCTAGCGCCCCGCGATACCGTTCCTTCACCGAAGGAACCGACATCATGCGTTCCAGAAACCGGTTCTCCCCCACCCAGGGCTGATCAATGCTCACGCGCTCCCGCTGCTCGGCCGTGCCGACAAAGGGAAACTCACCCCACGAGTGATCCAGGTCCCAGGGGATGAAGCCGATCCGGTTGGAGCGCGGGTCCAGGTAGAAGAGAAAGTTCTGTCCGTTGCACAGAATGCCGTCGTAGTTGGACAGGAGAACCTCCGCGGCCAGGAAACGGGTGAACTCATCGACATCCACGAAGTCATCAATGCGCCGGGCGAATTCCTCATCCCCGGCCGTGCTGACAAACCGGGCCATCTCCATCACCCTTCGCTGCTGCTCCGGGGTGATCTTGGTCTTGGGATCGTAGATGCCCTCGTAGTCCGACCAGTTGGTGCCGAGATCGGAGAACAATTCCAGGGTGACCGGTTTGAACAGCGCCACGCCCATGGTTCCGAAGGATTCCCGGGCCCACTCGGAGTCCGGGTTCTCGACCATAATGTAGGTTCCCAGCAGCCGATTGGTCTCCGCGCCCGCGATGCTGAGGAACACCCGGGCATAGGCGGTTCCCGGTGCGGGAACTCCGGCGTCCCGGAAAAACTCATAGGCCAGCGCATCGCTGAGGCAGGTATAGTCGGCGGAAAGATTGCCCAGATTGAAGATGGTCCGGCCCACCAGGGACTGTCCCTTCACGTGCTCATCCAGATCCACCTTGAACGATTTCCGATAGCTGCGAATGGCGCCGAGATAGGTGCCGTTTCCCTTGAAGCGGACGGCGGCATTGGTGAACGGCACGCCGCCAAACTCCACCGCGCCGGTGGACCAGGGGAAGTCAATGCCCAGCACGCCGGCCAGTCCGTTGCGGGACGCCTGGGGATTCCGGAGGGTGAGCGAGCCGTCGGGCTTCCTCCACCCGGACACCCGGGGCACTTCACGCGCCTGAATGGACGCCCACTCCGACGCGGTGAACTGCAGGTGGACGTTCCAGACATTGGTCTGCCGGTAAATTTCGCGGGCGGACGTCACCTGCCGGGCATCCCCGAGCGGACCGGCGTAGGTAGGCATCACCCCCGGCTTCCCTGGCGTCTCCTCCGGCGTGGCCGACGGAGTCATCAACATCATCTTGGAAATGAACCAGCCCTGGACCGCAGGATTCTGGAAGGCCGCCCAAATCGAGAGTCCGAGAGCGATCAGGAAAACGAACAGGCTGCCGACGGTCACCCCCAGCAGGGCCAGCCAGCGCTTCCATCCGGCAACGGGCAGACGGATTTTCGGAAAGGGCACACGCCAGTGATACGGGAGGGCCATGCGGCGGGCAAGAGGGCTCGGGGGCAGTCGCCTATCGCCTATCGCCTATCGCCTATCGCCTATCGCCTATCGCCTATCGCCTATCGCCTATCGCCTATCGCGCGCTGACGCGCTCCCGAACCGACTTCCGCCGGCTCGCGTCCGCAGATAGCATCGCGCGTGACGAAGAGCGAATTCAGTCCGGGGGCGGTTCGTCCGACGCCGGTGAGTCAATGGTCTCAAGGAATCGCACGCTCCCGAGTGGGGCGCTGGTGGCGCTTGCTTTCAGCAGGTCTGTTGACCGTTATGGGATGCGGGCTGGCCGGACTATCGACAACGGCGCGGGCGGAGGATCCGCGATTGATTGTGGCCATCGTGGTGGACCAACTCCGCTACGACTATCTGGAGCGGTTCGAAGACCAGTTCGCCGGGAACGGTTTTCGCCTGTTTACCCGCAAGGGGACCTTCATGACCTTCGCCCGGTACGACTACTGCCCCACCGTCACCGGACCGGGGCATGCCAGCGTCCTCGGCGGATGCGGCCCCGCGATGCACGGCATCATTGCCAACGACTGGATCGATCGGAAAACCGGCCTGGGCGTTTACTGCTGCGGCGACAACTCCGTGCATGGCGTGGGAACCGCCACCAACAACAGCCGGGTTTCCCCGCGCAACTTCATCGGATCCAATTTCGCCGACCAACTGCGGCTGAACTACCGCTCCAAGGTGGTGGGCATCTCCATGAAGGATCGCGGCGCCATTCTCCCCGCGGGCAAAAAGCCGGCCGGGGCCTACTGGTTTGAATCCAAGTCCGGAAACTTTGTCACCAGCAGCTACTACACCGAGGAACTGCCGGCCTGGGTCACCGCCTTCAACGCCCGCCAGCGGGCCGCCTCCTTCGCCGGCGCGACGTGGGACCGATTGCTGGCGCCAAAACTTTATGTCTCCCCGGACGCCGGACCCGGCGAGGGATCGCTTTCCGGCGAGACCAACATCGTCTTTCCCCACCGGGTGATCTTCAAGAAGGACGACGGCTTCGACGCCGTGACGTCCACCCCCTTCGGGAACCAGATCCTGGAGGAATTCGCCGAGGCCGCCATCGAGGGCGAGCAACTGGGCCGCGGGCCGCGTCCCGATCTGTTGTGCATTTCCTTCTCCTCCCTGGATGCCGTCGGGCACCGCTTTGGTCCGTACTCCCACGAAGCCCAGGACGCCGTGCTGCGTTTGGATCAGCAGCTCGCCGAACTCTTCCGCTACTTGGACCGGAAGATCGGCCTTCACCGGGTCCAGATGGTGCTCACCGCCGACCATGGGGTCATGCCGAATCCAGAGTTCTCCAAATCGAAGGGACTGGACGGCCAGCGAATCAACGAGTCGGAGCTGCTGGTGGAACTTCTGAGCCGGTTGGATCAGAGATTTGGCCCGGGAAAATACTTCCTCAAACCCGGACTGTACGGCGGCAATCTTTACTTCAACCACACCACCCTGCGGGAGAAATACCTTCAGCCATCCCAGGTCGCCGACTTCATCCGCGAATGGGCCCTGTCCGGCGGGAAGTTCCAGGCCTGCTATTCCCGCCAGCAACTGTTGGACGGCCTCGCCCCCGGGATGATCGGTCGCCTGGCCATCAACGGATACCACGCCGAGCGCAGCGGCGACGTGGTCCTGATCCCCAAGCCCTTCTTCGTCCCCTCCTCCGGGACCACCGGAACCACCCACGGTTCACCGTACAGCCAGGACACCCACGTTCCGGTGCTGTTCTACGGATCCGCCTTCAAGCAGGGACGATTCGCCGATGAGTTTTACATCTCCGACATCGCCCCCACCCTCTGCGCCGCGCTCCACATCGATCTCCCGTCCGGCAACGTCGGGAAGCCGTTCGTGAAGGTGCTGCGAAAGCCGTAGAGAAGGCAGAAGGCAGAAGGCAGAAGGCAGAAGGCAGAAGGCAGAAGGCAGAAGGCAGAAGGCAGAAGGCAGAAGGCAGAAGGCAGAAGGCAGAAGGCAGAAGGCAGAAGGCAGAATGAAGAGTGATGACCAGTGACCAGTGACCAGTGACCAGTGACCAGTGACCAGTGACCACTGAACACTGAACACTAACCCCTAACCCGGATTCCGCCGCCAGCCGCGCAGTTCGGTCCACCACCGGGATACGGCCCCGCCGGTGAGGGCCAGGATCAGCACCACGCCGGTGAATAGGCCGGACAGTTCCCCAGCGAGACTGAGGGTGGCTGGTACCCGTCCAAGTCCGTTGGTGAGAATGGCAATCGCCGCCACCCCCAGCAGGGTGCCGGCGACGGAACCCACGCCGCCAAAGATGCTGGTCCCACCCAGGACCACGGCGGTGATCGCCGCCAGTTCGTATCCGGTTCCGGCATCCGCCTTGGCCGTGCCCAACCGCGCCGTGTAGGTGAGTGAGGCCAGTGCGGCGACGAGGCCGACCAGCACATAGGCGGAGGCGGTCCGTCGCGCCACGGGCAGTCCGGCGTACCGGGCGCCCTCGGGAGCAAATCCAATCGCCCGCCAGGAACGGCCCCAGGTGGTCCGATGCACCGCGATGCCCACGAGGACCGCCACGGCGATAAAGATCCACGCCTGCACCGGAAGTCCGGCCCAACGACCCACGCCCAGAAAGAGGAACGATTCCGGGAATCCAGTGAAGGCATCGGTGCCACGGGTCAGGGCCTCCGCCAGTCCGCGAAACAGCGAGTAGGTTCCCAGCGTCACAATCAGGGGTGGGAGGCGAAGTCCGGTGATCAACGCCGC
>JBDKKE010000068.1:0-21947 GCA_039796255.1 Verrucomicrobiota bacterium
GGACCGGACGGGGGGCTAATCCGGCTCGTTGCCGATGGCCCTCCGAATGCCCCTGCTCTTCAGGGACGACAAACGAACAGAATCCATCCCTCGACCGGGTGTTCATCAAGGGTCTCCGCCATGAAGCGGTGATCCTAGGCCATCGAATGGGGAACCTGAGGAGGCCAGCATGAGGCTCTGCATAGGCTCGACGTCGGCCTGGAAGAAACGTCTTCACTGGCATCCCGAAGTCCGCGATCACCGACCCCTTCCCCTCCTTCGATTTCCCATTCCCGCCGCCCGCTTGCATCGCGGTTGAATCCAGCACCCAATCGGCGGGTCCATTCCTCCCATGAAGTCCAGCGCCCCTTGCGTCCGATTCGTCCTCGTGGCGGTCGTTCTCGCCGCCGCCACCGCGGTGGCCGCCGAACCGGTCCTCCACACGTTTAGGCGCCAGCAATTGAGCGATCAGTTTTGGGGTGAGGGAGCGAGCTTCGCCGACTTCAACCGCGATGGCGCCAACGACATCGTATCCGGTCCCTGGTGGTACGAGGGCCCCGCCCTCACCAACCGCCACGAACTCTACGCGCCCCAGGCGACGTTTAGCCTGCAACTGGGGCCCATGACCTCGGTCCAGGTCCCCGGTTTCGAGGGAGCCCTCGGAGCCAAGAACACCTACTCCGATAACTTCTTCGCCTTCCCCCGCGACTTCAACGGCGACGGGTGGATGGACGTGCTCATCGTGGGCTTCCCCGGCAAGGAGACGGTCTGGTTTGAGAATCCGAAGACCGCGGACAAACACTGGCCACGGCATGTGATCTTTACCCAGACTGACAACGAGTCCCCAACCTTCGCCGACCTCACCGGGGACGGAAAACCCGAACTGGTCTGCATCACCCAGGGTGTCTACGGCTATGCCACGCCCGACCCCGCGGATCCCGCCCGGCCCTGGACCTGGCATCGCATCTCTCCCCACAAGGACTACGGCAACTTCACCCACGGCATGGGACTGGGGGACCTCAATGGTGACGGACGCACCGACCTCCTCGAGAAGGACGGCTGGTGGGAACAACCAGCCTCGCTGGCAGGCGATCCGGTGTGGGTCTTTCATGCCACCCCATTCGGACTCGGCGGCTCCCAGATGCACGCCTACGACGTCAATGGCGACGGACTCAATGACGTGATTACCGCGCTGACCGCGCACGCCTACGGTCTGGCCTGGTACGAGCAGTACCGCGAGGGTGCCGACATCCGGTTTCGTGAGCACATCATCATGAACAAGGAACCGTCGGAGAACCGCTACGGGGTCAAGTTCTCGGAACTGCATGCCATCGAACTGGTGGACATGGACGGCGACGGACTCCAGGACATCGTGACCGGCAAGCGATTCTGGTCCCACGGTCGCATGGGGGATCCGGACCGCAATCAGGCGGCGGTGAACTATTGGTTCCGCCTCGTGCGCGGCGCGGACCAGTCGGTGGATTTCATCCCCTACCGGATCGATGACCATTCCGGGGTTGGAGTGCAGCTGGTCGTGGGAGATGTGGACGCCAATGGGCTTCAGGACCTGGTGGTGGGGAACAAGAAGGGCACGTTTGTCCTCTTCCACGAAAAGAAGTCGGTCACCGAAGAGGAGTGGAAGAAAGCCCAACCGGTTCCCATGACCCGATGAAAAGCGGATCCCTGTTCACCGGCCCGTGGGTTGGGCTGTTTACGTTTTGCGTCGCGACGGCCTGGGCGGCTCCGATACCGATTCCGGATGCGGTTTATCTCCAGGAGAGTGGATACCAGATCGCCTCACCGGATCCGGTAACCGCCGTGGTGGCCCATGAGGGACAATTCTACGCCGGAACCGCCCAAGGCCTGCTGCGACTCGAGGGCACCAACCTGGTTGCCGATTCCGGGTTCACCCGTTCGATCCGCCGGCTGACGACCACCCCGGGAACCCTTTGGGCGATGGCCTCGGACGGCCTGTATCGCCGCGAGGGAACCACCTGGCGGACCGTGTCGGCACTGCCGGTTACGGACCTGATTTCCTTCCGGGGTGAAATCCTGGCCGCGGCGGACAATCAGGTATGGCGGATCCGGGGAGATACTCTGGAACGGGTTTCCACCAATCGGGCGCGTTTCCCCATCACCCGGTTGGTTCCCCATCAGGAGACGCTTTTCGTCCACGGACCCGGACGCCTGACCCCGCTGGCCTCGGGGGTTTACGGCGGACTCGACGCCTATACCTGGCCGTCCGATCTGGCCTGGGACTGGGGCGCGCTTCCCTCGCCCAACACTCGGGACGCTCTCAGCCTGGGACCCGCACTCTACCTGGCCACTGATCGCGGACTCGGCGTCCTGCGTGGCATGTCACTCACTTCTCTCGGGGGCGCCCAGGGCCTCCCCTTTGAGGATACCACCTGCCTCGCCGCCGGATTCACCAACGATCTCTGGATTGGCACCACGCGGGGCGCAATTCGACAGGTGAACGGGTCCTACGATTACTTCGCGGGGCGGCGCTGGTTGCCCGGGGAGCAGGTGCAGGACATCGCGGTGCACGGGCGACGGGTGGTCATCGCCACGGATCGTGGACTGGGCATCATCGACTACGAACCCTACACCCTGGCCAAGAAGGCGGCGTATTACGAACGGCATCTGGAGGAGTGGGGACAGAAGCGGATGGGTTTCACCCACAAGCTGGAGTGGGATCCCACGCTGAAGGAGTACGTGCGCGAGGTCAGCGACAATGACGGCGGCTACACCGGCTACTATCTGGCCGCGCAGTCGTATCGCTACGCAGTCACCCGCGATCCCGAGGCGCGACGGGAGGCGACCAATACCTTTCACGCCCTGCGATGGCTGGAGGCGATGACCGGCATTCCCGGATTCCCGGCCCGCGCGGTCTGGGCCAAAAACGAACGCGGACATCAGTCCGGTCATGGGTCCGGCGGCTACGCGGCCGAGTGGCATGATACCACCGACGGAAAGTTTGAATGGAAGGGCGACACCTCCAGCGACGAACTGTGCTCCCATTTCTACAGCTTCAGTCTCTTTCTCGAACTGGCCGCCGAGGGCGTCGAGATCCGCCTGGTCAAAGAGCATCTCGGGCGCGTGGCATCGCATCTGATCGATCACCGGTGGCAGTTGGTCGACGTCGACGGAAAGGCCACCCGCTGGGGGCGCTGGGATCCGGACTACTTTCTCACCGATGAGGGACGCTACGACCGCGGGCTTCAGGCCGTGGAACTCCTCTCCTTCATCAAGACGGCGGCAACGCTCAACGGCGATCCAAAGTTCGACACCGCCTACCGGGATCTGATCACGCTCGGATATCCGGAATTCACGCTGCGGGCACGGAACACCTTTCCACCGGACAGCATCCTGCACTTCCTCGATGAACTGGCTTTCTGGAGCTACTGGACACTCCTGCGGAATGAGAAGGACCCGGACCTGCATGCCCTCTATCGCCGGGGCTATGAGCGCAGCTACGAGGTGGTGCGGGTGGAGCAGAATCCGTGGTTTAATTTCCTGTACGGATCCCTGACCGGCAACGACTGCGATGCCGCCGCCTCAGTGGAACACCTGCGCGGCTGGCCCTTGGACCTGCGGGTCTGGTCCTATCAGAATTCGCACCGGACCGACCTGCGCACGCCCGCGGGTTACGTCGCTCCCAAGGGAGGAACGCGAACCTTCCCACCGCGGGAGACAGAACCGCTGCGCTGGGACCATTGGCTCATGCAGGCCGACGGCGGGGCCGGCGGCAACGACGTGGTGGAGCCCGGCGCCTGGCTGCTCGCCTACTGGATGGGCCGCCATCAAGGATTCATCGCTGCGCCCGAGGTCACCGATCCGCAGTTATTGACCGTGGAACACAGTCAGAACCGCGAACTGGGTGCCAAACCCTATGCGGGACCTCCCCGCCCCGCAGGTTTCTGACCCTGGGGAGGGAAGCGCACCACCGAGACACGGAGGCACGGAGAGGGAGGACACGGCTGAATACGGATCGGGGGGAAACCTGAAAAAAGCCGGTCGTTCCCGCAGCCCCGGTCAGTCTCCTTCCCTCCCAATATCCGTGCCCATCCGTGTTATCCGTGGTTCAACCTCCCCTTTTCCTTCCGCGGTCATCTCCCGGACCCGTTCCGCGGTTCTGGAGCGGGCGAGGTGTTCAAGAGGTCGAGATCCAGCTCCCCCGGCTGCGGTTTCATGGGCTCGAAGGCCGCCCGCTGCTCCGGGGTCAGCTCGGCTTCGACACTCTGAACAAGTCGGCCAATGACCTCGGCGCTCCGTGCCAGGGTGTCCCGACGAATCTCCTGGAGCTCACGGACCGCGCGGTCGAGGTGCGCCTGAACCTTCGGGCCCTGCTCCGGCGTCGGATGCACCCGGCGTTTGAACTCCTGGGTGACGTGCTCGTTCCAGTTTTGCGGATTGTTCCGGGCGTCCAGTTCGGACCGCGCCAACCGCCGGCCTACCAAACCGCCGACCAGCGCGCTGACCAGCGCCAGAATCACCAGATCCGCCACGATGCGCCACCGCTTGGACTTCATAGGCGCCAGAGGACCTGTGCCACGGTGTTCTCGACGCCCGGATGGGGCAGTTCCCGGGACCGGCCGGCCATCACGTCCATCGTGCCCAGCACCACCCCGACGGCCGCCATCAGGGCCACGGATTGCCGGACGCAGCGCAACCACAGGTCCTCCAGAGACGGACCGCCCGTCGTGACCTCCGCGGAGCGCGCCAGCACGCGGGTGGTAAACCCGTGGGGTACGGCAACGTCCCGCCCGCCGTCCGCCGGCGCCGCGCACTCCCGGGCCCGGGCGGCGAGTTCCTGCCATCGCTGGTCAAAGATTTTCATGAATGAATCTGTTTCCGGAAACCCTCCGCCACCTTACGCAGCCGATGCCGGGCACGAAAAGCCCGCACCTTGACCGCCGGACGGCTCCAGCCGGTCAGTTCGCTGACTTCCCGCACCGACTTCTGCTCGAGATCGAGCCACTGGATCACCAGTCGATCGTCGGGGGACAGGGCCGACAGGAGACGCGACACGGTTTCGACCGCGGAGAAGTCGGCCACGCCGGAAGGAGATTCGGACGCCGCCTCGGCGGACAAGTAGTCGATCCACCGACTCTCGTCCGGTGACAGGTCGCTGTGCCTCACCTCGGGACGCCGCCGCTCGGCGCGGAGACGGTCGAGGCAGGTACGCACCGCGAGACGGGATACCCAGTGCGTGAAGGGGATGCCGTCCCGCGGCTGATATTGATCCAGCCGTGAAAACATCTTGATGAAAATCTCCTGGGCGAGGTCCTCCTCGCCGGTCTGCTGGGGCCGGTGACTGCGCACGATGCGGATCACCTGCGGATAGAGCCCTTCCACCAGCGACCGCGCCGCGCCGGCATCGCCCTCGCGGGCACCCGCGACGTGGCGGCTCAGGTCGTCGGGCTCGGCGATGGGCATGCCCGTGGAGATGGATTCGACATTGCAACATCCAGACTAACGCCATCCGGAGGCGGAAGGTTACACCCGGGGAGCATCCCGAGCCGGAAGCCGAGGGCAAGTGGGGATACGGCGCGGAATGTGGCCCTGTTTTCAGGATCCACAGAATCACCGATGCTCCCCTGTAACCACCCACCCGGCCACGGCGTTACTTGGAGGAAAGTGAATCCCATGAAGCGTCTCCGGTTCCCGTTACTCACCCTCGCACTCACCCTGGTGGGGGCCGCCGCGCCTGCCGTCCCTTCGGCGCCATCGGCTCCCGCCGCGTCCACGACACCCACTGCGGAGGCGGTGGCACCCAATTTTCGCCTGGTCGACCACCTGGGAGTCTCCCGGGAGCTTTACCGTCAGCGGGACCACCGGGTGGTGGTCCTGTTTGTAACGGGCAACGGTTGTCCCATCGTCCGCAACTCCCTGCCGGAGCTGAAGCGTCTTCGGGAAAAGTTCGGTCCCCGGGGCGCTGGCTTTGCCCTGCTCAATGTCAATGCCGAGGACTCGCGGGACGAGGTGGCCCGGGAAGCGCAGGAGTTTGGCATCGATTTCCCGATCCTGCTGGATCCATCGCAAAACGTCGGACGGGCCCTCGATCTCCACCGAACGGCCGAAGTTCTGGTGATCGACACGTCCACCTGGCGAATCCGGTACCGGGGCGCCCTGGATGATCGACTCGGCTACGGTCAGCAGCGTCCCGAGGCCTCACGCCATTTCCTCGCCGAGGCCCTGGAAGCGGTGCTGACCGGCACCCCGGTGGAACAACCGCGTACCGAGGTGAAGGGATGTGGCATCGCCTACGGGACCGTCGTCACCCCGGACTATGTGCGGGACATCGCCCCAATGGTGGCTGCGAACTGCACCGGGTGTCACAGCCGCGGGAATGTCGCCCCCTTCACCCTCGACCGGTACGAGAAGGTGCGCGGCCACTCCGCCACCCTCCAGGATGTGCTGCTGGAGGACCGCATGCCGCCCTGGCACGCGGACTCCCATCACGGCGTCTTTGCCAACGACCGCGCGCTCAGTGCCACACAGAAGGCGCAGCTCTTTGCCTGGATTGCGGCCGGCGCACCGCGCGGAGAGGGGGAGGATCCGCTGCCTTCCCTGTTGCCCAGTGCCAGCGGCGTCTGGCCCCTGGGGGAGCCCGACTACGTGGTCCGCCTGTCTGAGGAGGCCAAGATTCCGGCGACCGGTCTGGTGCCCTATCAGGTCTTCACGGTGAAATCACCGGTCACCAATGACACCTGGCTGCGCGGTGTCACTGTTCGCGCCGGCAATCCCAAGGTGGTCCACCACTGCCTGGTCTTCATCCGGTACCCGGAATCCCTGCGACACCTGGAACCGCGTCAGGATGACGGCACCTCGGGCTTCTTTGCCGGATTCGTCCCGGGCACCGACGCGGTCTTCTTCCCTCCCGGCACGGGAAAGTTTCTGCCGAAGGGGTCGGAACTGGTGTTTCAAATGCACTACACCACCACCGGGCGCGAGGAAACAGACCGGACCGAGATGGCACTCTACTGCGCGAAGGGGCGTCCCGAGGCAGAACTCATCACGGGCGCAGCAGCCACCATGGACTTCGAGATTCCGCCCGGGGCGCCGGATCACCCCGTCCGGGCGGAGTTCACCTTTGAGCGCGATTCGATCCTGTACGAATTGACCCCGCACATGCACCTGCGCGGCTCGCGGTTCGCCTATGCGGCGGAGTATCCGGACGGACGGCGCGAGATCCTGTTGAGCGTGCCCGCCTACGACTTCAACTGGCAGACCCTTTACCGTCTCAAGGCCCCGAAGCGAGTGCCCGCCGGCACCCGACTGGTATGCACAGGCGCCTACGACAATTCTCCGGGGAATCCCGCCAATCCGGATGCGAAGGCGGTCGTCCGCTTCGGCGAGCAGACGGCCGACGAGATGTTCATAGGCTACTTCAACTACACGGCGGCGCCCCGTCCGCCGGAAGTTCCCATCTTGTCTTCCGCACCGGGAGAGAGTGGACTTCGCCACCCATGAAGAAGCCGTTGCTGATCGCCACGACCGTCCTTGTTCTCGCCTCCTTTGTCGGCGCCCTGCTGGTCTGGTCCTACTTTGATGACTGGGTGGCCTCGGGTGTCCGGACCTTTGGCCCGCAGATCACGCAAACCAAGGTGGACGTGGACAGCGTGAAACTCTCGCCCCGGACGGGAACCGGGACCATTCGCAACCTGGTCGTCGGCAACCCGGCCCCGTATCAGGAGCCGTTCGCCCTCCGGTTGGGCGAAGGAACACTGACAATCGATCCCGCCTCCCTCACGGGCGACAAGGTGATCATCAAATCCATTCGGCTGAATGCTCCCGAGATCAACTTCGAGGGCGGCATTCAGGACAACAATCTCCAGAAGCTGGTGGCCAACATGAACGCTGCCTCCGCCTCCGGAAAATCCCCTGCAGGCGACGGCGGAGGCAGTACCAAGAAGCTTCAGGTGGACGAGTTCTCCATTTCCGACGCCAAGGTGAACATCAAACTTACCGGCGTGGCCGCCCTGGCGGGACCGGGAACCTCGGTGACCCTCCCGACCATCCGCCTGACGAATCTGGGCACCGGACCCGAAGGCATCACTCCCGCCGCGCTCTCGAAGACGGTCTTGGACGAAATCATCCGGCAGGTGGGACCCGCAGTGGCGTCCAAGGTATCCAACCTGCAACCCGCAGCCATGGAAGCCGTGCGCAGTGCCATCAACAAATCGGGGGGCAACCCTCTGGAGAGCGCGACCAAGGCCCTGGGAGGCGCTCTCAACAAAAAGCCGTAACAGGCCCGCCCAGGGCGGACTCGATGGCATCGATCCGAACACGATAGGCGTCCGAATCGAGCACCGGGATCGAAGATTCCCGGGCGTCCTCCACCTCCAGTGAGATCCAGGAGCGGCATCCGCCGTATTGGGGCAGAAACGGGAGATCCAGGGACTGGCGCAGCTTTCCAACCCGCAGGACCATCGCGAAGATGGCCTGCTCCCGGCCCCAGTCGAAGCGCTCCTGAACGACCTCGGAACGCCAGAGGTGCTGTCCGGACAGCCTCATCGCCTCTTCCAGGGACCCAAGCTTCCGCCATCCGGTCACCGTCGCCTCATAGTCAATCCGCACCCGGTCCGGCGGCATCTGCGGCGCCAGGGCGTCAAATAGCGCCTGCCCGTCTGGGGTGACCTGGGACCGTTGTTGATGAAACTGCGTGGGAAAGAGAAGGAAACGGGCGTGGTCGACCTGAAACCCATTTCGCCCCTCGGCGATGCCTCCCTTGCGCAGGATCAGGATCTGCTCTCCCCGCCCCAGCGCCTCGACAATCACCGCCCATTCCTTGAACGCCGTACGCATCGGTCCAGTCTGCGAGGAATGCGACGACGCCGGCAAGCCGCCCGGAAGCCATCCCCAGCACCCTGCCACCGGAAAGCTTTCTTGGCACCCCGGGCATGGCCGGGGCACGCTGTTCCGTCCTTGAAAGCCTTTAACCCCGTTCTCCACCTCCGACCGTCCCAGACCTGCAGGGGTGAACCCGGGACCGGACCGGAACACATCGGCAACAGTCCGATCCCGGGATCGCCGGTGTCGGGGGCGCGAAAAGTGGGAACCGCATGAGCACGGGATCCACACCAGACATCGGGATTCGCGGTATCCGCCGCGCCGCGTGGACTTCCATCAAGGCCCGATACGCCGGCAGTTCGGGCAGCAGCCGGCTGGCCCGGGCCGCCTCCTGGAACGTCGCCGGCGGCGCGGCCTCCCGATTCCTGTCCTTGGCTGCCTCGTTCCTGGTCGCCCGCTCGCTGGGAAAGGCGGGATTTGGGCAACTCGGCATGGTGCAGAGTACTTTTCTGATGCTGGGAGTGTTCGCCAGCCTGGGCCTGGGAATGACCGCAACGCGCTTCATCTCTCTCTACCGCCCCACGTCTCCGGATCGGGCGGGCCGGATCGCGGCCATCGCTCCGCTGGGGGCCGGCCTGCTTGCCGCGTTGGGGGCGTTGGGGGTTCTGGTTTTCGCCCCCTGGCTGGCCAAAGTCGGACTCAATAACGCCGACCTTGCTCCCGTCCTGCGCCTTGCTGCCCCGCTGCTGCTGCTCGGCGCCCTGCAGGACGCCAGTCAGGGAGTGCTGGCCGGACTGGAGGCCTTTCGCGTCCTCGCCCGTGTCACCGCAATCGCCGGAACCGCCCTGGCGGTTGGCATGATTGCCGGGGCCCAGGTCAACGGACTCCATGGATGTATTCTGGGAATGGTGATAGGGATGACGCTGGGATATACAGTCACCTTGCTCGCCGTCCGGGCCGAGATTCGCCGGGCCGGACTCTCTCCCAAGCTTTCCGGCTGGGCGGCGGAAATCCCCTCCCTGTGGCGATTCGCCCTCCCCGCCATGCTGTGCGGCGGCGTGGTTCTCCCCGTGAACTGGTTGGCGAATTCCCTCCTGATCCACCAGCCGCAAGGGGACGAACAAATGGGCCTCTTCAGCGCCGCCCATCAGATGCGCATCGTCATTCTGTACGTTCCCGGGCTCGTCGCCACCGCCGGGCTCCCGGTGCTGACGCATCTGTGGAAGCACACCTCGGGCAACGAGTACTTCCGCTTGATTCGGCTCAAGGTGGCCATCGGATTCATCACCTCGTCCCTGGTGGCCATTCCCGCCATTCTGGCGGCTCCGTGGATCATGGCCGGATTCGGCCCCGGATATCCCGACGGCGTTCCCGTCCTGCGCGTCCTCGCCGGGACCGCGATCATCACTGCCACGCTCAATATGATCGGTCAGGCGATCATCAGTGAGGGGCGGATGTGGACAGGACTTCTCCTCAACTTCATCTGGGCCGGCATCCTGATCAGCCTTTCCTGGTACTGGATCCCGAGCCACGGTGCGCTCGGTCTGGCCTGGGCCAATCTTGCCGCCTTCAGCGTTCATCTGGTCGCCTTCAGCGTCTACGTCCTGCGCCGCAGCCGGGAAACCGGCCCGCGCCACGCGCCGTCCCCAGCCTAGCCCGGATATTTCACAGGCTTTCGTGGCGAGGCGCAGCGAAAGCCCGTGTGGCAAGGCGGCCGAAGCAGTTCCACGGCGGGCTGTATGGGGACATACTGTCCGGTGAGGAACGCGAGGCCAACGCCGCCAGACGGACTTGCAGCCAGCCGCAGCAGAAGAAGTGTGAAATATCCGGGCCAGCCCGCCTACTCCGGCTCCTCACACCAGCGCGCTTGCAGGCGATGCGGCAGGCCGAGGTGATCCAGCACTCGGGCGACCACGGTGTCCACCACCGCCTCAATGGTCTGTGGCCGCGCGTAGAACGAGGGGTTGGCTGGCAGCACCACGGCGCCGGACAGGAGCAGCAACTCCAGGTTCTTCACATGCACCAGGGAAAGCGGGGTCTCACGGGGAACAAGAATCAGTTTCCGCCGTTCCTTGAGCATGACGTCGGCACACCGCAACAGCGCGTCCGAGCTCACGCCGTGCGCGATCCGTCCCAGGGTGCCCATGCTGCACGGAATCACCACCATGGCGTCGGGCGGATTGGATCCACTCGCAAACGGCAGATTCATGGAGCGATGACTGTGGGAGGCCACGCCCTCCCTCAATCGGAGACCGCCGTCCAGTTCTGCGGCAATCACCTGGGGTGCATACTGGCTCAGAATGACGTGCACCTCGTGGGCGGCAGGATCCACGGCGTCCAGCAACCGCTGGGCATACAGGGAACCGCTCGCGCCAGTCACGGCGATCAACAAACGCATGGCCTGACCATGCCCCCATTCGTCACGAATGGCGAGTCGGCGGCATCGTTGACGATCCCCGGGATCGGCAGAAGAATCTCGCATGTCCTCCCGTCGCCAGTTTCTTGGCGCTCTCGCCGCCACCCAACTTGTCCAGGCGCTGCCGCACGCCGCCGAAACTGCTCCGCCGCGTCCCCCGTCACCCGGGTCCGGGGAACTCTGTGTGGTCACCTACAACCTCCGCTTTGCGGCGTCCACCGGGGCCAACGCCTGGCCGACCCGACGGCCGGTAATGAAGGCCCTGCTGGATGACTTGAAGCCCGATGTCCTGGGAACTCAGGAGGGGGTTTACGCCCAGTTGAAGGACATCGCCGCCGACCAACCGGAACTGGACTGGATCGGACTCGGACGGGACGGCGGCAGCCGCGGAGAGTTCATGGCCATCTTCTACCGGCGCGACCGCCTGGAACCCCTGGAGTACGATCACTTCTGGCTCTCCGACACTCCCCTCGTGATGGGCTCCTCCACCTGGGGCAACACCAACCGGCGGATGGTATCCTGGATCCGGTTCCGCGACCGAACCACTCAACGCGAGTTCTATTTCTGGAACACCCACCTGGACCATGCCCTGCAACCGGCACGGGAAAAGGCCGCATCACTGATCCTGGAGCAGATCCGCGCCACCGCGAAACCCAGTCTGCCGCTGCTGCTGGTGGGCGACTTCAACGCCGTCTCCGGCGACAACCCGGTGTACCACCAATTGGTCAAGACCGGCGGCCTGCTCGACACCTGGCACGCGGCGGCGGTTCGACGCCAGGAGCAAATGAACTCCTTTAACGGGTTCGAACCCGCCAAGGCCGAGGGCAAGCGCATCGACTGGATCCTGTCCCGCAATCCCGTTCAGGTTCGCGCCACCGAAGTGATCACCTTCTCACGAAACGAACAATGGCCCAGCGACCACTTCCCCGTGGTCGCGTGGCTGACGTTCGGTCAGTGACTCCACAGAAGCAGGGCGGCTCTCGGGTCTTTCCTTCGTTCCGCTTCAATCCCCTTCGCTCCAGCCATCCCTGGAGTCGTCCCTTAACTCCAGCTCCCTGCCCCGGCCACCGGACGAAAACAGCCCCCAAATACCAAGGCATAAAAGGGGACATTTCTAATGGGTTGTGACACCCGATGAAGCCGGTTGCCTTGCGGGCTTCGAGTCAGGCAGCCTCGGCAGAGTTCCCAGGCCCAAACCCGCCACCATCCACTGACGATCCCCGCAGATGAGCCGCCCCCCCAACTCCGAGTCGAAGACCGAGACGAAGCGTGTTGCCCCCACCTCCGGCACGATGACGGAGGACATTCGGACCGGGCTGAGTCCGGACGCCATCGCGCGGGCCTTTCTCGACAATCTGTTCTACCTGCAGGCGCGCTTCCCCAAGATTGCCACCGTCAACGACAACTACCTCGCGCTGGCCTACACCGTGCGCGACCGACTGCTGCAGCGCTGGATTCATACCGTCGAGACCTATCTGGATCAGCAGAGTCGGACGGTCTGCTACCTCTCCGCCGAGTTTCTCATGGGACCGCAACTGGGCAGCAATCTGCTCAATCTGGGCATTACGGAGGCCGTCCGCGAAGCACTCCGCCAGCTCGGGCTGGACCTGGAAACGCTCCTGGAGCATGAGGAGGAACCGGGCCTGGGCAACGGCGGTCTTGGACGCCTGGCCGCCTGCTATCTGGATTCCCTGGCCACCCTGGAGATTCCCTCCATCGGCTACGGAATCCGCTACGAATTCGGCATTTTCAGCCAGCAGATCCGCGACGGCGCCCAGGTGGAACTGACCGACAAATGGCTGCGCCTGGGCAATCCGTGGGAGATCGCCCGTCCAGAGGTCACCTTCAAGGTGAGCTTCGGGGGACACACCGAAACACGCACGGAAAACGGGCGATACGAGGTCCGCTGGCTTCCCGACCGCGTGGTGTGCGGAGCCGCATACGACACCCCGGTGGTGGGCTACCGGAGAGACACGGTGAATTTCCTGCGCTTGTGGAGGGCCGAGGCCGTGGAGTCTTTCGACTTCCAGGCCTTCAACGTGGGCAACTACTACCGGGCGGTGGAGCAGAAGATGGTGTCGGAGAATATCTCCAAGATTCTCTATCCCAATGACGATTCCATCCAGGGCAAGGAACTCCGCCTGCAGCAGCAGTACTTTTTCGCGTCCTGTTCCCTGCAGGACATGATCCGCATCTACCGGCAGCGTTCGCAGGACCTGACTCGCTTCCACGAGAAATTCGCCGTCCAGCTGAACGACACGCATCCCGCCATCTCCATCGCCGAACTCATGCGTCTGCTGGTGGACGAGCACCGACTGGACTGGGACGCCGCCTGGCGGGTGACGCGGCAGACCTTCGGCTACACCAACCACACCCTGTTACCCGAGGCGCTGGAGAAATGGCCACTGCCGCTCTTCGCCCGTCTGTTGCCCCGGCACCTGGAGATCATCTACGAGATCAATCAACGGTTTCTGGACGAGATGCGCGGTCGTTTCCCGGGCGACGACGCCCGCCTGGCACGCCTTTCCATCATCGACGAGCACGGCGAACGCTACGTCCGCATGGCCAACCTCGCCTGCGTGGGCAGCCACGCAGTCAACGGCGTGGCCCGACTCCATACCGAGTTGCTCAAAGAGGGGGTGCTCAAGGATTTCCACGACGCCTGGCCTGACCACTTCAGCAACAAGACCAACGGAGTTACCCCGCGCCGGTTTATGGCGCTCAGCAATCCGAAGCTCAGCGAGCTGATCTCGTCCCGCCTGGGTGACGGTTGGGTCAGTGATCTGGAAGAACTCCGCCGCCTCGAACCGCTCGCTGAGGATCCAGAATTCCGCCGGGCCTGGCAGGCGGTGAAACGGTCCAACAAGCAGGTTCTTGCCACCCACATCAGCCGTGTCTGCGGTATCGAAACCGATCCCGACAGCCTTTTCGACATCCAGGTCAAACGCATCCACAAGTACAAGCGTCAGCATCTCAATGTCCTGCACATCATCTCCCGCTACCAGCGACTGCGGGAGAACCCGGATCTGGATCTGGTGCCCCGGACCTTCGTCTTCGGGGGCAAGGCGGCGCCGGGATACTTCCAGGCAAAACTCATCATCCGCCTGATCCATGCAGTGGCGGAAATCGTCAATCGCGATCCCTTGGTCCGCCGGCGTCTCCGGGTGGCGTTCATTCCCAATTTCAACGTCAAACAGGCGCAGCGGATCTATCCGGCGGCCGACCTCTCGGAGCAGATTTCCACCGCTGGCAAAGAAGCCTCCGGAACCGGCAACATGAAGTTCTCGCTCAATGGAGCCCTCACCATCGGCACCCTCGACGGCGCCAACATCGAGATTCGCGAACAGGTGGGACCGGACAATTTCTTCCTGTTCGGACTGACCGCTCCCGAGGTGGAACAGCGGCGACGGGAAGGTTACCAACCCGGCGATCTCTACGCCGGAAATCCCCAGTTGCAGGAGGTCATCGACGCCCTGCGGTCCGGATTCTTCTCGCCCCATCAGCCCGATCTTTTCCATCCGCTCGTGGATTCCCTGATGCACCGCGACGAGTACTTCCTGCTCGCTGACTTCCAGGCGTATCTCGACGCCCAGAATCAGGTGGACGCCACTTACCGCGATCCGGATCAGTGGACCCGCAAGTCCATTCTCAACGTGGCGCGCATGGGCCACTTCTCCTCGGACCGGGCCATCCGCGAATACTGCCAGGACATCTGGAAAGTAAACCCCGTCGGCATCCGCCTGAATACGTGACTATCGTCGATAGCCTATCGCCTATCGCCTATCGCCTATCGCCTATCGCCTATCGCCTATCGCCTATCGCCTATTGGCTATCGCCTCCCCCCTCCCCCCAGTTCATCCCGCCTCGGAATGCGTTTCCGCCCAGCGCGCCATCAGCCAGAGCAAATCGCTCAGCCGGTTGAGGTACACGAGGATGTCCACGTTGCGGAGTTGTCCGGCATCGTGCAGCGCCACCACGCGTCTCTCGGCACGCCGGCACGTGGTCCGGGCGACGTCCAGGGCCGCCGCACAGGGAGTCGCCCCGGGCGTTGCCCAGCCGTCGAAGGAAATCTTCTGCTCCTCCAAAGCCCGCACCCGGGCGTCCATGGCGGCGACGTGATCCGGCGTGACGAGGTGATACCCGTCGCCCACGTAACGTTCCAAGTCCTCGATCCCAGTCGCGAGTTCCCCCATCAGCACCACCAGGCTCTTCTGGATCTCCAACAGGCTCTCCGCGAGGTAGGGAGCCCCGCTCAGAGCGCGCGCCATTCCCAGCGCCGCGTTTAATTCGTCCACGCTGCCATAGGCCTCGACGCGCGGGTGATTCTTGGCGACCCGCCGGTTGTACATCAGGCCGGTCATCCCGGCGTCTCCCGTGCGCGTAACAATGCTTCCCATAAAGTGGAGGCGAGGGTGCCGGTGATCGACGGAAACGCAACCCGAGGGATCCGACGACTGGTCCGAGCCCGTGGGTCGCACTCAGAGAGAGGACCCTTGAGTTGCAGGTCGACACACACTCCCCTGGTTGCTTGCCGATGGGAAACCGCCCGATTAGCTTTCCACCATGAATGCGGCGGGGGGCATCGTGGCGGTGGCGGGCGGGCATGTGGTGTCCAATCCAGGGATTTTGGGAGGAACTCCCGTGTTTCGCGGGACACGTCTGCCGGTTCAGACGCTGTTCGACTACCTCGCTGACGGGTTGTCGTTGGACTATTTCCTCGAGACCTTCGAGGGGGTTACCCGAGAGCAGGCTCAGTCCGTTTTGCGCCACGGTTGGCGGCGAATCGCGGCGGAACTTTAGACCTGCATGGGGCAATCATTTCGTCCTTAACGTGAGTGCCTTGATGCCGACCGCGGCAACCGTGGGGCGCCCGGAACACGCGTGTGCCTGCCCCCCCCGGACCTCACGCCGCGCGCGCGGCCGGCAGCCGCTGACGGTACGACGTGGGTGACTCGCCTTCGACCTTGCGGAACACCCGGTTGAAATGGGTGAGGGACTGGAACCCGACCTCATACGCCACCTCGGTGATGCGCACATTCGGGTTCAGCAGCAGGTTCTTGGCCCGTTCCACGCGAACCCGGGAGACGTAATCGGTAAAGTTGATCCCGGTAGCCTTCTTGAAGAGTTTGCAGAAGTAGAACGAACTCATGTTGACCGCACGGGCCACCTGGCTCAGCGACAGGTGCTCGGTCTGGTGTTCCTCGATGAACTTTCGCGCCCGGGAAATGGAAGGCGGCTCCGCGAGCCTTTCCTGCACCACGATCTGATTCCCGACAATCGCCAGGTGTTGGGCGAAGATGGTCAGCAATCGAACCATGGCCTGGTACTGCTCCGGCGTCAGCACGCGGGTGTGAAACCAGGCGTCCTCCAGGCGCCTCAAGTCGGTCTTCAGTCCCCAATTGAGCACCTGCTGGGCCGCGCGATTGAAATGATCCGCAGAGGGCCTCTCCCCCACGAAGGTCTGCCCGGTCTGCAGGAAACCCACCAGTTCATGGCCAAATCGCAGGGGAATGGCGGTGTCGGACATCCCGGCAAAGCAGGTGGCGGTCCGCGGACCCGGACCCGGATTCTCGGCAATCTTCTCCTGAACCTCCAGACAGGCCGCACAGGACTTGCTGGACTTGGCCATCAGGGCGCAGAAGGGATTCTCATGGGGATTCCCCCGATGCACCGGATTCCAGGTTTCCACAGGACGCAACCCCAGGGGCAGGCCGGTCGCTTCCCCAAAGGCCTTTTGGTAATCGGCAAAGATGCGGGAGCGGGACAACTCCTCCAATAACTGCTGATTCTCCGCGCGATTCATGCGCTGAAGATGCCCACCACTCGCCATGTTCCGCAAGCAACCCATGGACCAACCCCGTGTTGAACCCCCGACCGAGCCCACCACCCTCCGTGACGCAACAATTCGCCAAATCGGAGTGCAAAACAGCAATTCCGGTGAAGCGCCCGTCCCCTGAAATGCGAGCATCTCCGCGTCAAACATTCATCCATGCGTGCGTCCAGGTCATCGCCTCAAACTCTGGCTACCGCCGCCAGCCCGGTCCGGTTCACCCTGCCCTATCTCCCGGCGCAGGAGGTTTACCTCGCCGGATCATTCAACGCGTGGAATCCCCGGGACATCGCCCTGCGGGAATCCGAAGAGGACGGCTGGGCGGTGGAGATCACGTTGCCGCCGGGAAGCCACGAATACCGGTTTGTCGTGGACGGCATCTGGGTGGGCGACCCCAATAATCCCCGCACGGCACCCAATCCATTTGGCGGCCGCAATTCGCTGATATTCATTCAACCCAGGCCCGCACCCACGACCGGTAAGCGGCGCTCCTCCAGACAATCTCCATGAAACCGACCAACAAACCCGGACGGCCCGGCGCATCCAAGGCCAAAGCCAAGTCCAAGGCCCAAGTCGTGATCACCGACCGCGCCGGCCATCGCGTCGCCACGGCCCCGCTCTCCGAGTTGGCGCCCGTGCGATTCCACATCCGCCAGATCCTCGTACCCGTGGATTTCTCGGAACACTCCCACAAGGCCCTGCGCTATGCGCGTCCCTTTGCCGAACAGTTCGGCGCCAGCCTCCTGTTGCTGCATGTCATTGAGCCAATGGTCTTCCCCGGGGAATTCGGGTATGCGCCGATCGAGCCCGAGGACATGGATCAGCAGCGCATGGACAAGGCGCGCCAGCAGTTGAGGAAAGTTGCCGAGGAACTGGGGGCCACTGTTCCCGTGGAGTCCATGGTTCGCCTGGGGCGGGCTTGGAAGGAGATTGTGGACTCCGCGCGAGCGAAGGAAGCGGACCTGCTCATCATCTCCACCCACGGTTATACCGGCCTGAAATACGCCCTCCTGGGAAGCGTCGCCGAGAAGATCGTCCGGCATTCCCCCTGCCCCGTGCTGGTGGTGCGAACCGAGGAACACGACTTCCTCTGACGCAGTCCCCGCCCATCTTACGGCTTCAATTCCCGGGGCGCGGAGTGTAGTCCGGTCGGACTCGTGACCACCGAACTGGCCATCAAGGCTCTCTCCGGAGCCGCGCTGTTCACCCTTCTGTATGCCGCAGGCCTGCGCCTGACGCCTTCGGAGGTCTGGACGGCTCTGAGCGACTGGCGGCGACTGTTGTCGCTCCTGGGCGTCAACTTTCTGGCGGTACCCCTCCTGACCGTGGCCGCCGCGCAGGCCTTTTCGGTGCCGGCTCCGGTGGCGCTGGCCATGGTGCTCCTGGGAACCGCCCCCTTTGCCCCGGTGGTGCCCGTGTTTACCCGCCTCGCCCGGGGAGATCTGGCGCTGGCGGCGGGACTGACGGCGGTCTTCCCGGTGTTCTGCACCTTTCTCACCCCACTGGCCAATCGGGCCGCCCTCGCCCTCCTGCCCCCCTCCGGCGAACTCCGGTTTCAGACCCTGTCCATCCTCGCCACCCTTCTGGCCACGGCAACGGCTCCACTCGCCCTCGGTATCGCTTCCCGCAGCATTTTCCCAGAGGCCGCCCTGCGCCTGGTGCGGCCGGCCGAAATCCTGTCCGAGGCCGTGGGCGCCATCTCCCTGATCTTCGTCACCACCTCCGAATTTCGCTCCATCATCGCCACCGGCCTCCCAGCCCTGGTGGCCATGATCCTGGTCAGCGAAGTCGCCCTTTTTCTGGGCTATTGGGTGGGCGGGCGTGAGCGGGCGGCGCGGCAGGTGACCGGACTCGGCACCGCCAACCGCAACATCGCCCTCGCCCTCCTGGTCGCCGCCGACAGCTACCCCGGAACGCCGGTCATTGGCAGCGTGGTCGCCAATGGACTGGTGCTCCTCCTGCTCGGACTGATTCACGTCGGATTCTGGCGACTGTTTCCGGGTCGGGACTCCGGAAAGCCCGCCTGAGGGTCGGTCACCGGCACCAAGACTTCATTTGCGGTATGGATTCGGTCTGTGAAGGTTCCGCCCATGACGGCGGCAGAGGAAATCACCAGCACCATACCGGCCCGGACCGAGAGACAGGCCATGGATTGGTCCCTGGTGCTGGCCAGTCAGGGAATCGGGGTGGAACTCGACCGGGAGCCCCAGGGAGCCTGGCTACTGCGGGTCGAACCTTCCGATCAACCGCGGGCGGAAGAGGCTATCCGGCAGTTTCGTCAGGAAAACCGCGGCTTTGACTGGCACCGGGATCTGCCCGGGTCCGACTTCCAATTCGACGGAAGAGTTGCCCTCTGGGCCCTCGCCGTGGCCATGGTCTACGCGGCGCAGGATGCGTTGCGGCAGGGACTCTTCGACACCCGCGCCGTGGTCCAGGGCGAATGGTGGCGGGCATTCACGGCGGTCTGGATGCACCAGGATCCGGCCCATCTCACCTCCAATCTCGCGCTGGGGGTGGTGTTTCTTGGGCTGGCCATGGCACGATTCGGCGCGGGCGTCGCCCTGCTGGCCACCTTCCTGTGCGGCGCCCTTGCCAACTTCACCGGCCTTCTGCTGCGTCCCGAGCCCTACGTCGGCCTGGGAGCGTCGGGAATGATCATGGGCGCCCTCGGCATGATCGCCGCACAGACCGTTCCCCTCTGGAGAACCGGCCGCCGCGGCACCCGCGTCATGCTCGCCGGCCTGGGCACCGGCGCCCTGATCTTCATCCAAACCGGAACCAACCCCGGCTCCGACGTCCTCGCCCACCTCGCCGGGTTCGGATTTGGAATCTTGTCTGGAGCGCTGGCGTCACAAATACCCGCCCGAGTCCACAAACGATCAAATCGTGTCGCGCTGATCGCATTTCTCGGACTTAGCGCATTGACCTCGATATGGGCCGCCAGCTAGCGAGGAACACTCCAATTCACCGGACGGGTTGAACGGTATAGTAGTAAGCCGCTCCGTCTGCGGATTCATCGACAAATCGAAGGGTAGTCCCGGTCGCCGTCACTTCCGAAACCACACTCCAAGTGGGATCGGTCAGCAACTTCTTGCGCAGGACACGATATGCCTTGCCAGGAACACAAACCCATTCGATCGCAGGCAAAAGCTTTACCCGTGTCGTAAAGCCGGAGAGCGGATCCAGTGGATCAGTACCGGCGACATACTCACTCAAATTGGTCGCACCGTCGTTATCCGGATCCTCTCCAGCCCCGACTCGGGGATCCGTCAAATACCCGGCACCAAAGTAAAGTAGGCGCCACTCAGTAGGTATCCCATCGGCAATCGCATACACCCGCTTGAACTCCGAGTAGACCGTCGCCGAATCAGCCGCACCATTGTAATAACGTCGGACTGCCACCACGGCAGACGCTCTCAGCTGAAACGGTTCCGTATACAACGACGAAGATTCCGTCGGCTCGGTACCATCTAGAGTATATCGAAGTTGGCGGCCGGAACCGCTAGTGGTGAATGTGATGTTTACGACGTTGGTAAACAGACCCGCTTGGGGCATAATAACGGGAGGTTCCAAAGGAGGAACCACGGAATGCCGAAGCAACTGCAAACCATTCAGAAAAGGTGAAGTTCCGGAGGTCTCATTGGCGGTGACGATCAGAGGAACGCCTTGAACGACATTTACATTTCGAAAGACCACATAGTGCTCACCCTCAGCAAACGGTAGAGTACGCCACCGCGGAGAACTACCCGTCGTTTGGTCGGGAATGATCTCCGCACCCGAAGACAACGAAAACCGTGTAGTCAACTCGTCACGCTCGCCATGCCCGTATGCGAACACGTCATAAACACCTTCCCGCAGATCGGAAATGGTCGCCACGATCGGCCCACCGTACGAGTAGGCGTAAATTTTGAACATCGGGTCCGGAACGGGAACGGTCCATGCCCCAGGGGCATTGGTGACGAACATGCTGGCACCAGATTTCGACCCATCCGACCAAATCAGATTCGTAATCGAACCCACTGGAATGAATGGGTTGCTCGAAAGATTCCAAAGATCTCCGTTTGAAATCCCCGTCGCTGCCTTCCCAACCGGCGGACCTTGCACTGAGGAATTGCCGAAATCGATATTGATCAACTGAGTGCCCGGATCGTCGAACGCCGCAAATTGGATTCCATTCAGGAACGGAGTCGAAGAGGACGTGGGATGCGCCGTGAGCACCACGGGAAGACCCTCACGGACCACCAAACCGCGAAAGGTCACATAATGCTCCCCTTCTTGGAATGGCAGGGTTCGCCATCGGGGGGATTCCCCTGTGGTTAGGCTGGGCAGGACACCACCACCCGCATTGACTTCGAACCGAGTGCTCATTGAGTCAACTTCCCCATGACCGTATGCAAGAAGGTCATAAACCCCTGCGGGTAATCCAGTAACCGTTACTGTTATGGGTCCCCCGCCAGAGTAGGCGTAGATGTTGAACATCGGGTCCGCCACGGGAACCACCCAGGCCCCCGGCGCATTTGAAATCTTCATGCCGGCACCCGAAGAGGAACCGGTGGACCAAACCAAGTCGGAAATCTCGCCTTCGGAAATAAACGGATTACTGGAGAGATTCCAGACGTCCGAATCCGAGATTCCAACCGCCGCCTTCCCACGGGGTGCGCCTTGAACCGCCGCGTTGCCAAAATCGATGTTGAGCAATCGCGTTGGCACCGCACCGGAGGCCATGAACCCGGACAGCAAAATTAACGGCAGAGATTTTGGAATCATTGGCTTGCTTGAGTTCTCAACAGTTCAGCTGAAACCCACTCCTGACTAACAGATGCGGAATCAGTCAAATTGGAACCAGTTGCATTCCGATGGCAGCGGCTTCGTTGTAGAGTCGTTTGAGGCGGTTTTTCTGACTGGAGGGGGTGAGACGGAAGGATT
>JBDKKE010000069.1:0-10919 GCA_039796255.1 Verrucomicrobiota bacterium
CCGTCCGGAGAGGCGTGGGCAAAGGGATTGGGCCGGGTTTCCCCATTTCTGGACGTTCCGGTGGGAAGGGACATCACCGCCCAGATCAGCCAGACCCACGCCGCCGGGAAATGAAGGGCCCAGAGGGCGACCAGTCCAGGGAGCCGAATCCACAGCGTTGCGTACATCAGCAGTGCGGCGCCGGGAATCAGCGCCGCCGGCCACAGCGCGGCGCTGCACAGACGCCAGGCACCGGACACGGTGAGTCGCCGGCGAAGGATCCATCCGAACAACCAAATGGGAAGGAAGTAAAGGGTCGCGAGGATCCACCAGGTGGCGAGGAAGAAGAAGGCGCTGACCACCGCGAGGATGGCAAGCAACGGAAGCCGCCACGCTCCCCAGGCAGCCACGGCGCTGGTGCGGGCCAGCGGGAGGTCCAGTTCAGACCAGTAACCGACGGTGGTTTGACCGAGCACGCCGCGAACAATCAACGCCTCAGTGCCCAATTCGATCTGAAGGTCGCCGTTGATTCCCAGTTCCCCCGTCGCCTCCGGGTCCACCGCCAGCGCCAGATGGGGACTCTGGGCGAGCAATCGGACGACCCGGTCCGGCCACCGCAGTTTTCGCTGGGAGATGCCCGCAGGCTCCTCGGGGAGGTTGGGGAGCGCGTACTCAACCGTCGTGAACACGATCTGTCGCGCGCTCCAGACCACAGCCAGCGCCATCAGGGACGCCAGCACGGTTTGAAAGGCAAGAATCCTTGCCCCGCTGGCGTCCGCGAAGGCGGCCAACCCGCGTCCGGTCAGCGGCTGCCAGGCGCCGATCGCAAGGCGCAGGCGCTGCAAGAGGGGGCCTGATGGGACGTCATCGACCACAACCGGATTTCATCAACAGGTGGGAGGATCCGCCAGCCCGCAAACCCCTTTCCAGGGTGGACGCTGCACGGGGTGGGGGATCCGCACCCGGCGGAGGCTCACGCCGCTTTCGGGGCGGTGGGGGCAGCCTGTCCCGGCTGCGGAACCACGATCAGGGGCACCGGATAGCGCAGCTTCATGACGTCATCGACCATCACTTCAATGTGGTAGACGCCGGCGACGGGAAACTCGATTCCGGGAAAAACACTGACCAGGGTGGCGGTCTGGGTCGGGTCGGGCAGGGAGAATTTGGAGGAACTCTTGCGCAGGACCAATTGGCCGTCGGGGCCCACCAGGCGAACCTGCTCGGTGAACTGGCCGATGCCGGCACACCAGCGGTTGATCACGCAGACCTTGGGTGCGGCGATCGGGACCTGGGGAACCCGGATGACCCCGAGCACTCCTACCAGGATGAGATTGCCGGAGGTTTCGGGGCGGACGTCTTCACAGAGCAGCGAGCACTGAAGGTCGGGAAGGATTCGATTAGGAGTCATTGAAGGGGCGCAAGGTTCCAGCGGGTCGGGGGGCGGTCAAAGAATTTCCCCGGAATGGAGAAATCAGGACACGGTCCGCTCTGCTGCACGAACGGTATTGGCGAGCAGCATGGCGATGGTCATGGGACCGACGCCGCCGGGATTGGGAGTGATCCAACCGGCCTTCGGCTGCACCTCAGCGAAGGCGACGTCGCCAACCAGGCGCGTTCCTCCGCGGGCCGTGGGATCCGGAATCCGGTTGACGCCTACATCGATCACCGCAGCGCCGGGCTTGACCATGTCGGCCCGGACAAATTCCGGCATCCCGAGAGCGGCAATCAGGATGTCGGCCCGGCGGCAGTGCGAGGCGATGTCCCGCGTTCCGCTGTGGCACACGGTCACGGTGCAGTTGGCGTGGGCGGCCTTCTGCACCAGGATCGATGCCATCGGCTTCCCCACGATGTTGCCGCGACCCAGCACCACGACCTCGGCACCGTCGAGGGGGACTCCCGAACGGACCAGCAATTCCTGGACGCCTCCCGGCGTGCAGGGAACGAATCCAGTGGGGTCGCCGAGGGACAGCTTGCCCACGTTGACCGGGTGAAAACCGTCCACGTCCTTGGACGGCGTCACATGCCGGTAAACCACATGGGCATTCATGGTTCGGGGGAGGGGCGCCTGGACGAGAATGCCATGCCATTGCGGATCGGCATTCAGGTCGTCAATCAACGCCAGCAGGTCCGCCAGAGGGGTCTCGGCAGGCAGGACGGTGGTGCGGGAAAGGAATCCGAGCTCGGCAGCCTTCTTTTCCTTCATGCCGACGTACACCTGCGAGGCGGGATCCTCGCCCACCCGGATGAAGATCAGGCCTGGCTGGATTCCGTGGGTGCGAAGCGCAGCGACGCGTGCCCCAGTCTCCGCATGAAGTGCCGCGGCGATGGCCCGTCCATCAATCAGGTTCGACATGGCGCGGCAGGGAAGCGGGGACGGCCGGAACTAGGGAATGAGTTCGACCGTCTGGGCCTTCAGCACGGGGGTGCGCCACCGGCTGTCCAAATACTCTTCGCCTTCCGCCCGCACTCGCTTGCCCAGGAACTTGTTCAGGTCCGACTGCGGTTCAAGGAAGAGGTAGTCGAGGACTCCCTCGTTATAGAATCCGTCCCGGAGCTCGAAGTTGGTGGGTGCCTGGATGCTGGAGGTCCGGTGGACCACGCCTTCCCGGATCACATGCCGGGGTTCCGGTGGGGTCTGCCCGGGCTTGGGACGGGACGGGTCGGGATCGGAAACGAGGACCGGATAGGCGGGCATCACCGGCAGGCCGCCAGCAATCCGCGCTCGGGGCGACCCCACTGGCGGCCGGGGTTTGTTGACGGGTTCGGAGGCTGCCGCAGGTTCGGCCGGCGCGGGCTCATTCACAGGAGCGTTCACTGGTTTTGCGGCCGGCGTGACGGGGGCCGGCGCGGTCGTTGCGGGCGTGAGCCTTGCAATGGGTGTGCCCGGAACCGGCTCCGGCGAGGTCTTCGGCGGGGGAATGGGGGGCGGAGTGGCCGGGGTGATGACCGGAGTTGTCCGGGTGACCGGGGGCGTCACCGGGGGCGTCACCGGGGGCGTGGTTGGCGACGCGGTTGCGGTGGGGAAGGGGGGCGGAGACGTTGGCCGGGCGATCGGCGGGGTTACCGGCGAGGTCGCCAGGGTGGATTCCGCAGGGGTGGGCGTTGTCGCTGGTGCCGGATGCTCGGCGGCGAAGGCGGCGGGGGTGGTCAGCAGGCGGGAAGCGACGTAGGCCACGGCGCCGTCGGGTGACGCGATCTGAACCCACCCGTCGAATTCGCGGATGATGACCACGGAGTCCCCTTTGTTGAGGGATCCCAGGACGCTGTAGTTCTTTCCCGGGCCGGCGCGGAAGTTCAGCTTCGCATTCTTCACATGCCCGGCCTTGTCGACGCCCGGAGCAAAGGTCCACACCATGACCGATGGCGGAAGGGAAACGCGGCTCCAACTCTCCTTTTGACCTGCGGGGGTGACCTGACCGAGGACCTCAACGGTTTCGCCGCGCTTCAAGGAGGCGAGCACTTCCGCATCCTTCGAGGGTTGCGCCCGGAGGTTGGTGCGGTCGACGCGGACCACGGCGCGGACCGGCGCCGGGGCGGCACTGGCGGTGGTCCAAAGGGCGGCTGCAAGAACGGAAAGCAGGACGCGGAAGGGAAGGTTCATGGATCGAGGCGTACGGATGCGGGAGGAACGCGGGAAGGTTCCGGGCTCACGAAGGGGGCCGCAAGAGGGATTTGATTTCGGGTTCGGTCAACACCCGCCAGCGTCCGATGGGAAGCTGACCCAGCTTGATGGAGCCGATCTGGCGCCGCTGCAGCGTCTCGATGGGGCGACCGATGGACTCAAACAGGCGGCGCACCTCGTGATTCTTGCCCTGACGCAGTTCCAGTTCGACGGTGCTGTGACTGTTGTTGGAGCTGACGATATCCACCCGTTCCGCCTTCAGCGTCTCGCCCTCGTGTTCCACGCCCCGGATAAACGACGCCGCATCGGACGGCGTCACGCGGCCCACCGCGACCACCCGGTAGCGCTTGGTGATGCCGTAGCGCGGGTGTGTGAGGTGGAGACTGAACTCGCCGTCGTTGGTGAGAAAAATCAATCCCTCACTCTCCCGGTCCAGGCGGCCGACCGTGAACAGGTGACTCCACTCCCCGGGCAGCAGGTCGGCGACCACTTTGCGGTCCGCGGGGTCGCGCCGGGTGCAGAGGAATCCCTTGGGCTTGTTCAGGGCGACGTAGATCTTGCGCCGCGTCCGGACCACCCGGCCCCCGACCGCCACGGCATCCGCGGTGGGATTCACCTTGGTGCCCAGCACGAGGATGGTGCGTCCGTTGACCGTGACCTGGCCGGCGGCAATGAGCCGTTCTGATTCACGGCGCGAGGCAACGCCGGCGTCCGCCAGGAATTTTTGAAGGCGCACCATCATGGATTACGAAAAGGTCCGGAGCCCGCAGCGACACCCGGGGGCGTCACTGGCGCAGCCGGACCTCCGGAACTGCGGTGATCAGGAACCGTGGGACGGCTCACTCCGCGGGGCGCGTCTTGCGCAGACCGGTGACGCGGTCTCCTTCCTTCCACTGACTGCGGGACTTGAGAAGGGCGACGCGCTCAAAACGCTTGAGAACATTGCGCTTGGCGGAGGTGGTGTCGGCGGCACGAAGGCTGCGATGCTGTGACATGGCTATGAAACGATGAGAGTTTGACCGCCGGCCGGGCCGAACGGAGCGAACGGTTTAGCAAAGGAACGGCCTGTTGCAAATGCGATTTTGCAAGGAAATGAGGTCCTCACGGGTTTCAAAGGGCGGTTTTTGGGGGATTCGGAGGCGATATCGGCGCGGCTTCAGGTCCCCTCCGCTCGGTCGGCGCTCATCGTGAAAACTCGCTGCTGGACCGCTCCTTGCCTTGTGCTGCGCACCCGTCAGCGTTAGGGGGTGAGTGTGAATCGATGGCTCGGGATCGGAGTGGTGGGGTTGCTGATTTCGACCCGTGCCCAGGCGGTGATCCTGCTGGGTAC
The DNA here is from genome assembly GCA_039796255.1 of Verrucomicrobiota bacterium. Taxonomy (GTDB): domain Bacteria; phylum Verrucomicrobiota; class Verrucomicrobiia; order Limisphaerales; family UBA9464; genus UBA9464. The sequence continues at coordinate 4,932 of JBDKKE010000069.1, forward strand.
GGGCGATCCAACCGCCCATACGACTCCGCCGACGGGAGCACTGGCCGACAGTGGCTGGAAGACCCAGACCGACGCGGGACCCTGCGCCACGGCCGTCGGGCCGAGACATTTGCTGACGGCAGCGCACATGGGGATCTTGCCTGGATTCGCACTGCACTTTGGCGGGCTGGTCTATCCGGTGGTCCAAATCGCCCGTGCGTCCGACAGCGATCTGCTCCTCGTGGAAATCGCCGGACGTCTGGATGCGGACAGAATCGCACGGCTCACGATCCGCACCAATGAAGTCGGGAACGGGGTGGTGATCCACGGTCGCGGTGGACCCCGCGGCGCAGCGGTTACCGTTGAGGGCCTGGGCGGATCCGAATTGCGGGGTTGGCGGTGGACCGGGATGGGCAGCCCACTGCGCTGGGGTACCAATGTGATTGAGGACGTGGCGGTGGAAGGCGGAACCAATCCCGGCTCCTTTCTGAGGGCCTGGTTCGATCCGGACGGCGGCGATCACGAGGCCACGGTTTCCATTGGGGATTCCGGGGGCGGAGTCTTTCTGCGCGAGGACGACGGATGGTCCCTGGCCGGGGTCATGAACGCGGTGCAGTCCGAATTTCGCCGGACTGCCGACGGGGAGACGTTTGTCGCCGCCATATTCGACCGGCGCGACTTATTCGAATGGGACAGCGAGAATGGGTGGCAGGTGGATCCGGCGGCGACCCTTCAGCCCGGCACGCTTTGGCAGGCGACCCGGGTGTCCTCGTACGCCGAATGGGTGACCGGGGAGATGGTGAAGCCCCCGGTCGTCGACTGGCCCAGACTGCTCTCCGCGGCCACCCCGGACGGACCCTTCGCCGAACACACGGCCTACGCGTTGGACATCCCGCAGCGGCGGATCTCGGTGCTGATCTCCGACGAGCAACGCTATTTCCGGTTCGATGGGGCGGGCAAAGTTCAGGCGCAGGTCCTCGGCAAAGGTTCGTTGTCCCTTCAGTACCGGGTCGAATAGCCAGGGCTCGAAATTCAGCCGCGTCTTCAGGCGCTGGGAACTGGGTCGGGAGCCTTGTGGAGTGGGTGCGGACCTCCATCCCGTGGGTCTTCGCCGAGGGTCATCGCCGTGGGGATGCCTGTGGTGGCTGGCGATCTTCCGGGTGGCATTGGATTCACCCGTCGCGAGGCGTCTCCTCTTCCGGTGGCAATCCCTGAGGGAGGGTTCGGCCTTGCTTGGAACGGGTTCGTGCCCATTCTTCGCGGCTCGATATGCTTAAAGCTGGCATCGTCGGACTGCCCAACGTGGGCAAGTCCACCCTCTTCAACGCGGTGACGCGTACCCGTAAGGCGCAGGCGGCCAACTACCCGTTCTGCACCATCGATCCCAATGTCGGGGTGGTGACCGTGCCCGATGACCGCCTCGCCGTTCTGCAAAAGATCGCCAAGACCACGGTGGTCATCCCCGCGGCGATCGAGTTTGTGGACATCGCCGGTCTGGTGAAGGGGGCCAGCGCCGGGGAGGGGCTCGGCAACAAGTTCCTCAGCCACATCCGTGAAGTGGACGCCATCGTCCAGGTGGTCCGCTGCTTCGAGGATGCCGACATTCATCACGTGGCCGGCTCCGTGGATCCCGTCCGCGACATCGAAACCATCACCACCGAACTCGTCCTCGCCGACCTGGAGGGCGTCAACAAACGGCTGGAGCGGGTGTCCAAGGATGCCAAGCGCGGGGACAAGGCGGCCATCGCCGAACAGGGTGTGCTGCAGAAGCTCCAGCCCCATCTCGACGCCGGACGCCCCGCCCTGACCCTGGAGTTGAGCCCGGAGGAAAAGGCGTTGTCCCGGTTGTTCTGGCTGATGACGGACAAGCCCACGATTTTTGCCTGCAACGTCAAGGAAGGGGACCTGGCCACTGCGGAGACCAATCCCTACGTCCTGCAGGTGCGGGGCTATGCCAAGACCCATCTGGCCTGCGAGGCGGTGGTCATCTCCGCCCAGATTGAAAGCGACCTGGTGGATCTCTCGCCCGAGGAGGCCAGTGCCTTTCTGGCGGAACTGGGGGTCAAGGAGTCGGGCGTCGGCGCCCTTATCCGGGCCACCTACCACCTGCTGGGCCTGCGGACGTATTTCACCGCTGGCGAAAAGGAGGTCCGGGCGTGGACCATTCACAATGGGGACACGGCCCCCAAGGCGGCCGGTGTCATCCACAGCGATTTCGAGCGCGGCTTCATCAAGTCGGAGACCGTGGCCTACACCGATTTGGTGCAGTGCGGGTCGGTGGCGGCGGCCCGCGAAAAGGGGTTGTACCGGATGGAGGGCAAGGAGTATGTGGTCAAGGACGGCGATGTGCTGCTGTTCAAGTTCAATGTATGACCCCGGGTCACGCGCCCCGGGCAGGAGTCATCCGCACACTGCCCATTGCGGAAGATGGGAATCATGGTGAGGTTGGTTTGGGGGTTGTGGGTGAAATAAAATGTTGTATTGCAATGAGTTCCGATGGTGTCTAGGGTGCCCGCAGGCCCGGGGTAGTTAAAACTAAGTCTTGCTCCTGTAGAAATCCGGCAGCTACACGTCCGCCTGCTCAATCCTATGGGGAAATCCCTGATCATTGCGGAAAAGCCATCTGTCGCGGCCGATATTGCCAAGGCTCTCGGGGGCCTCGCGAAGGACAAGTCAGGCGAATTCTTCGAGGGGGAGGAGTATGTGGTGTCCTCGGCGGTGGGACATCTTTTGGAGCTGACGGTGCCGGAGGAATTTGACGTCAAGAAGGGCAAATGGTCCTTCAATTCGCTTCCGCACATTCCGCCGCAGTTTGCCCTGAAGCCCATTGAGAAGAGTGAGAACCGGCTGAAGGTTTTGGCGCGTCTGATCAAGCGAAAGGATGTCACCGCGCTGATCAACGCCTGCGATGCCGGACGTGAGGGAGAGCTGATTTTTCGCAACATTGCCGCCTACACCGCCGCACGGCAGCCGGTGCAGCGGCTCTGGCTGCAGTCCATGACTCCGGCGGCCATCCGGGAGGGCTTCGGGCGGCTGCGGACCGATGCGCAGATGCGTCCGCTGGCGGATGCTTCGGTGTGCCGCTCGGAAGCGGACTGGCTGGTGGGCATCAATGGCACCCGGGCGATGACCGCCTTCAACTCCAAGACCGGGGGCTTTCATCTGACCACTGTGGGGCGGGTGCAGACGCCCACCCTGGCCATCGTGGTGGAGCGCGAGGCGAAGATCCGGAAGTTCGTTTCCCGCGACTATTGGGAGGTTCTGGCCACCTTCGACGCGGCCAGGGGAACGTATCCTGGCCGATGGTTCGATGAGCAGTTTACCCGGAGCGATGAAAAGGACGCCGAGCTCAAGGCCGAACGCCTCTGGGACAAGGCCCGCGCCGAGGCCATTCGCGCCAAGTGTCTGGGCAAGCCCGGTGTCGTGACCGAGGAGAGCAAGCCCAGCACCTCCCTCTCTCCACTGCTGTATGACCTCACCACGCTGCAGCGGGAGGCCAACGGGCGCTTCGGATTCAGCGCCAAGAACACTCTGGGACTGGCGCAGGCGCTGTACGAGAAGCACAAGGTGCTGACCTACCCCCGAACCGATTCCCGGGCCCTTCCCGAGGATTATCAGGCCACGGTCCGGCAAACGCTCGGATCCTTTGAGGGAACATCCTATGCCCCGTTTGCCGGGCGGATCCTGGCCGAGGGATGGGTGCGTCCCAACAAGCGCATTTTCAACAACGCCAAGGTCAGCGATCACTTTGCCATCATCCCGACCGGCGTGACCCCCCGGGCATTGAGCGAGCCGGAACAGAAGCTGTACGATCTGGTGACCAAGCGGTTTCTTGCGGTGTTTTATCCCGCCGCGGAGTTTCTGGAGACGGTCCGCATCACCCGGGTCGAGGGCGAGCCCTTCAAGAGCACGGGCAAGGTGTTGGTGAAGACGGGTTGGCTGGAGGTGTACGGCAAGGAGGCGGACTCCGATGAATCCCCGACCCTGACCCCCGTGGATCAGGGAGAGCGCGTGCCGACCTCGGGCGTTGAGGTCAAGGCCAGCGTCACCAAGCCCCCGGCGCGCTACACCGAGGCCACGCTGCTGTCGGCGATGGAGAGCGCCGGCAAGTTGGTGGATGACGAGGAACTGCGCGAGGCGATGAGCGAGCGCGGGCTGGGAACGCCGGCCACCCGGGCAGCGATTATCGAGGGTCTGATCAGCGAGCAATACATCCTGCGTCAGCAGCGGGAGCTGATGCCGACGGCCAAGGCGTTTTCGCTCATCACCCTGCTCAGCGGACTGGGCGTCGAGACGCTGACCAAGCCGGAGATGACCGGCAACTGGGAGTATCAGCTCAAGCAGATGGAGCGGAACCAGCTCAAGCGCGAGGACTTCATGGCGGAGATCCGCCGGCTGACGGAGAACATCGTCAGCAAGGCCAAGCAGTACGAGCACGACACCATTCCCGGAGACTTCGGCGTTCTGACCACTCCCTGCCCGAAGTGCGGCGGGGAGGTGGCCGAAACCTACAAGAAGTTCCAGTGCCGGAAGTGTGATTTTGCGCTGTGGAAGATCACCGCCGGACGGCAGTTCGAGCCCTCAGAGATTGAGTCGCTCATCCGCGACCGCCAGATCGGTCCGCTGCAGGGTTTTCGCAGCAAGCAGGGCTTTCCCTTCGCCGCCATTATCAAGCTCACCCCGGAGCTCGAGGCGAAGTTTGACTTCGGCGATGACGACAAGAAGGAGAATGCCGAGCCGGTGGATTTCACCGGCAAGGAGCCGGTCGGCAAGTGCCCCAAGTGTGGCGCCCGGGTGTTCGAGAATGGGATGAACTACGTGTGCGAAAAGGCCGTGAGCGCCGAGCGCACCTGCGATTTCAAGACCGGAGCCATCATCCTGCAGCAGGCGGTGGACCGGGTGCAGATCGGCAAGCTGCTCAGCGAGGGCAAGACCGACCTGTTGAAGGGATTCGTCTCCAAGAAGACGGGGAGGAAGTTTGAGGCGTTCCTCAAGTACGAGGGGGGCAAGGTCGGATTCGAGTTCGCGCCGCGCGAGCGCAAGGGGCCGGCCCGTCCTGGCAAGGGAGGCTCCGCCGGACCGCCGCCGCCCAAGCTGGACTTCACGGGACTGCAATCCATCGGGTCCTGCCCGAAGTGCAAGGGGCGGATATTTGAGGGACCCGACAGTTATATTTGTGAGCGCAGCCAGGAGGAGACCAAGAAGTGCACCTTCAAGATCGGAAAGGTCATTCTCCAGCAACCGGTGGAGGTCGCCCAGGCGGTCAAGCTGCTCACCAGTGGACGTTCGGATCTGCTCACCCAGTTCATCAGCAAGGCCGGCAAGCCCTTCCCCGCGAACCTCGTGGTCAGCGACAAGGGCAAGGTCGAGTTCGACTTCCCGCCCCGCTGATCTCGCTGCTCCACGGAGGGGGAGGGGAGGGGGAGGGGAAGTTTTAACCACGGATAGCGCGGATAAACACGGATAGAAGCCCTGGTCCTGGGAGGAGGAAGCGGGGTGAAAGGGGAGGCAGGATCCGAGTTCGAGGCGGCCCCTTTTGCCTGGGACGTGGAACTGTCCATTGGATGAACTCTCCTCCTGAGACTTTCGCATTCCTTCGTCTGGTTCCCCTATCCGTGCCTATCCGTGCTATCCGTGGTAAAACCCTCCCCGGTTTAGTCTGATCCGTGGCGTGACCACACCACGGATGGGGGAGAGGAAGTTTTAACCACGGATAGCGCGGATAAACACGGATAGAAGCCCTGGTCCTGAGAGGAGGAAGCGGGGTGAAAGGGGAGGCAGGATCCGAGTTCGAGGGCGCCCTATTTGCCTAGGGTGTGGAACGGTCCATCCTATAAATTCGCCTCCTAAGATTTTCGCATTCCTTCGTCTGGTTCCCCTATCCGTGACTATCCGTGCTATCCGTGGTAAAACCCTCCCCGGTTTGGTCTGCTCCGTGGCGCGATCACACCGCGGATGGGGGAGAGGAAGTTTTAACCACGGATAGCACGGATAAACACGGATGGGAGA
>JBDKKE010000070.1:0-2764 GCA_039796255.1 Verrucomicrobiota bacterium
ACTCCGACCAAAGCGGATCCTTGACCACTTTGGGGAGGAGTACCTAGCTTTCGGATTCTTTGCCGGTGCAAGGCCTCGAGGTCTTCCGGCGTTGGTCCATGTCCGTCGAAAGGTCAATTCAGTGAACGTTTCCGTTGAGAATCTAGGTCCCTGCAAGAAGCTGCTGCGCGTCGAAGTACCGGTGGAGAAGGTTTCCGCCGTCTTTGGCGAGGTCACCGGCCTCGTCACCCGCAACGCCCAGTTGCCCGGCTTCCGTCCGGGCAAGGCTCCCCAGCATCTGGTGGCGAAGAATTTTGAATCCCGAATCCAGGAGGACACCCGTCGCCGCCTGTTCGAGGAGTCCTACCGGGACGCTGCCGAGTCCCACAAACTGCGGGTGATCACCACGCTCGGAGTCGAGGAGCAGTCCTTCGGACGCGGCCAGCCGTTCGGATACACCGTCACCCTGGAACACGCCCCCGAGTTCGATCTGCCGGTGTACAAGGGTCTCGTCGCCCGCCGCGAGGTGGCGCTGGTGTCCGACGACGACGTGGACAAGGCCATCAACACGCTCCGCGAGCAGCAGGTGAAGTACAACGAGGTCACCCGCCCGGCCCAGTTGGGCGACGTCACCGTCGTCAACTACACCGGCACCTGCGAGGGCAAGCCGCTGACCGACTTCAACGCCACCGCCCGTGGTCTGACGGAGAAGAAGGACACCTGGATGCTCCTCGCCGACAAGTTCTTCATCCCCGGATTCACCGAGCAGTTGGTGGGTGCGGTGGCCGGCGATCGCCGCACCGTGCGCGTCACCTTCCCGTCGGATTTCGTCATTTCCGAAGTGATCGGCAAGGAGGGCGTGTACGAGGTCGAGGTCACCAGCGTGCGGGAGAAGCTCCTGCCCGGTGCCGATGACGAATTTGCCAAGTCCTTTGGCGCCCCGGATTTCGAACAGCTCCGCCAGGGCGTCCGCCGCGACCTCCAGAACGAGACCAACTTCCGCGCCAAGCGGGCGGTGCGCGACCAGTTGCTCAAGCAGTTGCTGGAGCCGCTCAGCTTCGAACTGCCGGAGAGCGTCACCTCCACCGAGACCCGCAATCTGGTGTACAACATCGTCAACGAGAACCAGCAGCGCGGTGTTCCCAAGGAGACCATTGAGGAGAAGAAGAACGACATCTTCCAGGCGGCGCAGACCAGCGCCCGGGACCGCGTCAAGGCGGCCTTCGTCCTGAACCGGATCGCCGAACAGGAGAAGATCACCGTGGACCGCCAGGAGATCGCCCAGCGCATCACCGCCCTGGCCCAGCAGAACCAGATGGCCCCCGACAAAATGGTCAAGGTGCTGCAGGAGCGGAATGCCTTCCCCGAGATCCAGCAGGACATCCTCACCGGCAAGGTGCTGGACTGGCTCGAACTCAACGCGAAGATTGAGGACATCGCTGCCCTGCCGCCGGCCACCGAGCCCGCTGCGTAACGCGGGTTTCCCAAGGATTCAGGTTTCATAACGGGCGGAAGAATCGGGCGCCGCAGGCCCTTCTTCCGCCCGATTTGCATTGGGGGGCGCACGCGGACCTGCCGCCCGGTGTCGTCGTCACTTGGACCCGGGTGAGGACTCCGTCGCCACACCCTCCGGAGTCACGGTGATTTCCCGGACACCGGAGGCCACGGCGCTGCGCGTCCGTTTTCCGCCCGGCCAGCGCACCTCCAACACCAACGGGCCATCGGGACGGGCCAGAACCGCCACCGGACTGTCCACACTCCAATAACCCGCCCCCAGATGGAGTTCCCGGGCCGGACCCGGACGCTCACCCCGGAGGACCCGGAGCACGGCGCCGATGGCCGTCGGATTGGCGGGCGATCCCCTGAGCCGCACCCGGAGGCCCGGACGCCCGCCGACATTGCGATAGAGTCCGGTGGCCGCGCCGTTCTGGGTCACGACCAGGTCGGGACGTCCATCGGCATCATAATCCGCCACCGCTGCCGCCCGCTGTTCCCCGTAGCTGACCGCACCCGCACGCTGCTCCGCCGCGAACCCGCCCCGTCCGTCCCCCCGCAGCCACAGGCCCCTTCCCGCATCGTTGCGTGCGGTCATGGGTTCGGCGTCGAACCAGTTTTGCGCCAGGAACACGTCCTCCGCCCCGTCCCCATCCGCATCCGCCACCGCCAAACCAAACGCGGGCGCCAACTGCGCGGGATCCGGAAGTGGCTGAACCTCGAAATGATCCCCGCGATTCAGAAACAGGGAACTCGCCAACCAGGTGAGTTCCAGCCGGGAAGCCGTCTTGAGCCGGTCGCCAAAGATCTGGAGAATGGTCCGCTCGGCGAAGGCGCTGTAAGTCGGGATCTCCGCCCGCAGCCACGGATAGGCCATGGCCCACACCGGATACTCCCGGCCCGGCCATTCCTGGCCCTGGAGCGGAACCGTCTCCACCAGATCCAGATTTCCCAAGCCCTCCAGGTCCCCAAAATGCAGCCGTCGGATCGGTCGGGGCGCGTCCGCCGAACCCATGGCCCCGGTGTAGAGGTTGTTCCATCCCCAATTGCCGGCTACCAGGTCCATGCGCCCGTCGCCATCGAAATCTCCAGCCGTAATGCCCGTCCACAACCCGGCCAGCGCGCTGATCGGCATTCGGGTTCCACGAACCATTACCGGGGGATCCCAGGCGACCAATTGCCCGCCCTCGTTCCGGAACAGCAGGATCGGACCCCACTCCCCCGCGAGCGCGAGCCCCGGGTGCCCATCGCCCTGCAGGTCGGTGAAGCAGGCGCCACTGATGCGTCCCAG
>JBDKKE010000071.1:0-5995 GCA_039796255.1 Verrucomicrobiota bacterium
TGTCGCGGCAGGCCCAGAAGTTGGTGCCGTAGGCGAGGGCTTCCCGTTCGCGCGCCGCGATGGCCTTGGAGTCGTCGTTGCGTTGCTTCATTCCCTGCAGCGCCTGCTGACGGTAGAGGGCCAGCTTGTTGGACTGGAACCGCGGCTCGGTGAGCACTTCCCGCAGAATCGAGAGTCCTTCCGGCAGGTCCTTGGAGAGCAGGTTCAGACTGACGCTTCCGGAGTCGTCCCCGATGCCGGAGCCCAGATTGGCGGCCAGAAAGGCCAGCCGTTCCTCCAGTTCCTCAGCAGTTCGGGACTTGGTCCCGCCCCGTGCGAGCAGGTATCCGGTGAAGTCCGCGAGCCCCACCTTCTCCTGCGGATCCAGGTAGCTGCCGCAGCGCAGAGTGATGCTGATGGTGACCAGCGGCAGGGTGCGGTCGGGAACCACGTAGGCCACGGGACCCGCCTTCAAGGGGACCCGGTAGCGTGCGGGGTCCGGGGGCTCATAGGTCAACGCCGGGAAGGTGAGCTTCTCCGGGCGGTCCGGAATCTCGGCGGCCCGGGACGACGGCGCGGCCAGGAGCGAGAGAATGACGAGCGTGGCGAAGAAGGTGGGAAAGAGACGGGAGATCATGGCGGTGTCGGATTTGAGGGATGAACTTCAGGGGTGCTGCGCGTCATTTCTTCTCCAGCTCCGCGATGCGGGCCGTAACCTTCTTCTGAATGATCTTCTGGAGCTGCTGGCGCTTGGGATCGCCGCCGTCCGTCTGGGCCTCCATCTGCGCCAGGGCCTGCTTCAGCTTGGCAACATCCGATTCTCCGGTCAGCGATTCCACGATGCGGCGGACAATCGGCTTCTGCTCAGCGGTCAGGCCGGCCAGGTCCGGATCCTCGGCGGCAGCGGCTCCCGCCTTGCGGGTGTAGATGGCGACGGCCCGGGCCTCCTGGGTAAAATACTTCTTCGCCACCCGCTGGACGTCCTCGGCGGTCACGGCCTGGAGTTTGGCGTTGGCCTCGTTGACCTCGCGCCAGTCTCCCGCCCCCTCGTTCTGCAGGATTTGAAGGAAGATGGGGAAGTTGGCCGTCAGCTTCCGGTACTCGAAGGCGGCGAACTGGTTCTTCACCTTCTGCAGTTCCTCGGCGGGTACGGGCTCGTTCTTGATCCGGTCGATTTCCTCATAGATGGCCTTCTCCACGTCCTCGGGAGTCTTGCCATCCTTGGCCTCGCCCCCGGCGTTGAAGAGTCCCGCCCATTTGCGGGAGTCCTGCTGCGCATAGGTCTCGGTCGCCACCTCGCGGCCCAGCACCAGGCCCTTATAGAGGCGCCCGGTGCGGTTGCTGAGCAGCAACTGCAGGATGTCGAGCGGGTAGCTGTCCTGGTGACGGAACCCGACGGTCTTCCACAGGATGTCCACCTGCGGATTGGTCTCCGCCTCGGCATACATGCGTTTCTCGGCGGGCTGCTCGGGCTCGCGCGTGGTCACTTCGGGCGGGGGCTGAGTGCCGGCCGGGATGCGGCCGAAGTAGCGGGTGACCATCGCCTCGGCGTCGTCCGGCTTGAAGTCACCAACCAGCACGATGGTGATGTTTTGCGGTTGGTAGTAGAGCGCGTAGAAGGCGTCGGCATCCTTCTTGGAGATGTTCGGGATGTCACTGGGCCAACCCAGCACCGGCCACATGTAGGGATGGGCGTCCCAGAAGACGGCGTTGAACTCCTCGCCGAACTTGCCGATGGGCGTGGACTCCACGCGCATCCGCCGCTCCTCGTACACCACATCGCGCTCGGCGTAGAATTCGCGGAAGACCGGGCGCAGCAGCCGCTCGCTTTCCATCCAGGCCCACAGCTCCAGTTTGTTGGCCGGCACGTTGATGAAGTAGCCGGTCATGTCCTCGCTGGTGAAGGCATTCATTCCGGAGGCCCCGGCGGTGGTGTACACGCGGTCGAATTCGTTCTTCACCATCAGTTCCCGCTGCTCGTCCATCAGCTTGCGGAACTGGGTTTCCAGTTCCCGGTATCGCGGGGTGAAGTTCTCGGGCTTGGTGACGTCGTTGATCTCCCCGCGTCGCAGCGCCAGGCGCATGGACGCCTCCTCCAGGCGCATCTGATCGCGCACGGCCTCCTGCTCTGTGATCAGTTCGAGGTCCCGTTTCGCGTCCCGGGTGCCGAGCGTCGGCGTCCCCTTGAACATCATGTGCTCGAACAGGTGGGCGATTCCCGTGGTGCCCAACCGCTCGTTGGAGCTGCCCACCTTGACCACCCAGCCTCCGGCAATGCGGGGTTCCTCGTGCCGCTCCACCATCAGCAGCTTGAATCCATTGGGCAGGAATTTCTCCACTACGGGAATCTGCTGGGCGGACGCGGGAATCGCGGTCAGGGCGAGAGCCAGCGGCAGTCCCGCGGACCGGAGGAAGGGTTTCATGGAGGCCACGAAGTGAAACAATGCCGGGGCGCGCCATCGGGTCAACTGTCGCCGCAGCCGTTCTCGCTCGGGCGCTGGTGGTCCCGTCGTCCGGCGGTTCGTGCGATGGGAATGCCGGAAAGCCTGAAGGCCGGACTACGACCGGGCGATCTGCAGTCCCGCGGCGCCGCCCACGATTCGCTTCAGGTGGCCGCCGATCTCCTGGGCGCGGGCAATCATCCAGTCTGCGGACACCGGATCCAGATGCTGACGGCAGTTGCGCTCCCACAGGCCGAGCCACCGGGTGAAGTGTTCCGCCTGCAGGCCCAGGGGAAGGTGAACGGCAGCGAAGCCCCCGGCGTAGTTGGAGGCCGCCCCCGTCTGGCGCGCCCAGAAACTGCCGATCTTCTCCAGGTGCGCGGGCCAGTCCTCAATTTTCGCGTTGAACACCGGACCCAGCACTGCGTCCTGCCGGACGTCGGCATAGAAGTGCTGGAGGAGCCGCTTCAGGACCGGCGCCCCGCCCATCCGTTCGAAGACCGTGCGCTCTGCCGAGCACCCGGAATTGGCCTCATCACCCGTTGGCATCAACGTGCAGGAAAGCAGGACGCGCACGCCGGGGCGATCCCCAATCCGGAACCTCGTCTCCGGCCGGTGCATTCGGCACCCACGTCAGATGAATTGCCCGGGAGGGAAAATCGGGATGAGATGACCCTACGGGCTCCCACGGGTTCGGATTCTCTTGATGAACGCCAGACGCCAGCTGGGATTACGAAGCGCCACGGCCCTGGTGGTGGCCACGATGATCGGTACCGGAGTGTTCACCACCAGTGGATTTCTGCTCACGGATTTGAAGTCGCCGGGCGCGGTGCTGGCGGCGTGGGCGGTCGCGGGCATCATCGCCACTCTGGGGGCGCTGAGTTATGGCGCGCTGGCCCGGCGAATTCCGGAGTCCGGAGGGGAGTATCGGTTTCTTTCCGACACGCTGCATCCCGCGGCCGGCTACGTCGCCGGTTGGGTTTCCCTGGTGGTCGGATTCGCGGCGCCGGCGGCGGCATCGGCGTTCGCCTTCGGAAAATACGTCGGCGGTTGGTTCCCGGAACTGGACTCACGGCTGGCCGGAGGCGTGGTCATCCTCGGTTTCTCCGCACTGCACGCCGCGCACGTCCGGCGCGGCGCGTGGGTGCAGAACCTGGGGGTTGCCGTGAACCTGGTGCTGATTCTCGGATTCATCGCCCTGGCGTTGCCACGGCTCCATGGGACCTCGGGACCGCCACTGGAAGTTCTCCCGCCGGCCGGAATGGCATCGACGTTCGCGGTCTCGCTCATCGTGATTTCCTACAGTTATGCGGGGTGGAATGCGGCGGTGTACATTGGAGGGGAGATTCGCCATCCGGAGCGGAATCTGCCGCGCTCACTGCTCTGGGGAACCCTGCTGGTGACGGTGCTCTACTTCGCCCTGAATGCGGTCTTTGTCTTTTCCGCCCCCATCCCCGCTCTGGCCGGCAGAGTGGAGGTGGGACGAATCGCTGCGGAACACCTCGGCGGTCCAGCGTGGGGAAATGCGGTCACCGCCCTGGTGGCTCTGGTGCTGATGATGTCGGTCTCGTCGTTGGTCATGGCCGGCCCCCGTATCTGTTCCCAAATGGCATCGGACGGCTGGTTGCCTCATTGGCTGGCCCCGCAGGAAGGCCCGCCCCGTCACGCCATCGTGGCGCAGGGCATCCTCTCCCTGATCATGCTCGCGACGACGACCTTTGAGGGACTTCTGACCTATGTGGGACTGACCCTCAGTCTGATGACGGGGGCCACGGTGGCGGGTTTGATGGTGCTGCGCCGGCGGGAAGGGGCAGCGCTGTCGGTGCCGGGTTGGCCCTGGGTTCCTGGGCTGTTTTTGGCGGCGGTGGTTGGGTCCTGTGGCGTGACGCTGGTTCAGCGCCCTGCCGCGGCACTGGCCAGTCTGGCCACTCTCGCTCTCGGGTGGGGTGCCTGGCGGCTGAGTCGAGCACGCGGGAAGACGCCGGCGTAGCGGGGACGTCCACAGAGGCGACTGGGCGCTGATCGGATTGGCATTCGTGGGTCCGGCACGGCTCAGGGTCCTCGTCCCCCATTTGCCGTTCTGCTTCGGTACAGAATTCGCAGGATTGCTTCATCGAGTCCTTGATTGCATCGCTGGGCAGGTGGCGTGGCCCGGACGCTGGGGCGCCCCAATGATGCAGAAACCTGTCGCCGTGGGTTTCGAAATCCCCACTCTTCCCGGTACATGCGCCGCCGATTGCCGATCGCTCTGGAGCTCCTTTTCCTTCTCGCCGGCCTCCGGTTGGCCGCCGCGCCGGCCACCCCCATCCGCGTCCTGGTCTGGGACGAACGCCAGCCGCGTCAAAAGGAGGCCTATCCCAATTGGCTCGGCAATCAGATCGCCACCCACCTTCGCACGGTACCCGGACTGGCAGTCACCTCCGCCGCGCTGGATGATCCGCAGCAGGGCCTGGCCGAACTGGACCGCACCGACGTGCTGATCTGGTGGGGGCACGTGCGTCAGATGGAGATCGAGCCGCCGGTGGCCTCGAACATCGTCCGCCGCATCCAGGAAGGGCGGTTGTCGCTCATTGCCCTCCACTCCGCCCACTGGTCGCGTCCGTTCGTGGAGGCGATGAACGTCCGGGCGCGGCTCGACGCTCTGAAGGCGCTTTCCCCGGCGGAGCGGGGATCGGCGGTGGTGGTGGAGACCAATCTGATGCCGCGTCCGCTGATGGCGCCGAAGTACACGGACCGGCTGACGCCTGCCGTCCTCTATCGCAAGCCGATCCAAGGTCCGGTCCAAGTCGAGCTGACGCTTCCCAACTGCTGCTTCCCCGGCTATCGCAGCGACGGCAAGCCGAGTGAACTGCGGGTGCTTCTACCCCAGCACCCCGCACTGCGGGGACTTCCGTCGACCTTTACGATTGCGCAGACGGAGATGTACGACGAGCCGTTCCATGTGCCGCCGCCGGATGAGGTTCTTCTGGAGGAACGCTGGGCGACGGGCGAGTGGTTCCGCAGCGGGATGGTCTGGAATCTGGGGCAGGGGCGGGTGTTTTACTTCCGTCCCGGGCATGAGACCTATCCGGTTTTCTTCGACCCCAATGTTCTGACGGTGTTGGCCAATGCCTGCCAGTGGCTGGGAAGGCGGTGATCGGTGGTCGGTGGTCGGTGGTCGGTGGTCGGTGGTCGGTGGTCGGTGGTCGGTGGTCGGTGGTCGGTCGTCCTTCTTCATTCTTCATTCTCCCTTCTGCCTTCTGCCTTCTGCCTTCTGCCCCCGGGGTGGGGTGGATTCGGACTCGCCGGTGCCACAGGGCGCGATAGGCTCCCGCCACTTCCGTGTCCCCGCCGGTCGTCAGGGGTGCGGAACCTTCGGAATTGCCATGAGAACCTTCTCCGCCCGCTGCCTGCTGCTGACACTCCTGCTTTCATTCTTCCATCGCGCGGCGATCGCCGGAGAAGCAGAGGGGAAACCGCCGGTGTCCGCCCACCGGCAGCTCCCGGCAGCAATGCATGGAACGATGACCGAGCGGGCCCGCATTACGGTGGGGCTTCGCGATGCCGACATCATCGGCAGCGACCAGCGGGCCCTG
>JBDKKE010000072.1:0-3487 GCA_039796255.1 Verrucomicrobiota bacterium
TTTCCCACCCCGCGCTCCCGCAAGGGAACGCTCATCCGACTCGCGGTTCCGGCCGCGGCACCCTGATCCCCCTCCCGCCCCGCATGAGCCCGCCGCCCGACCTTCCTGCCGTCCAAACCCACGATCTCAGCCGCGTCTTCGGCTCCATGGTGGCCCTGAGTTCGCTCAACCTCACCGTGAACCGCGGCGATCTGTTCGGATTCATCGGATCCAACGGAGCGGGCAAGACCACCACCCTCCGCATCCTGGCCACCTTCCTCACGCCATCCAGCGGACGCGCCGAGATTCTGGGTCATGACGTGGTGAAGGACGCCGACCGTGTTCGCCATCTCATCGGCTACATGCCGGACTTCTTCGGGGTGTACAAGGACATGGAGGTGACCGAGTACCTCGATTTCTTCGGCGCCTGCTACAAGATCCCGGCCGTCCAGCGGGAGAAGACGGTGGCCGACGTGCTGGAACTGGTCGGTCTCAGCGAAAAGAAGGGCGCCCTCATCGGCGCCCTGAGCCGCGGCATGCAGCAGCGCCTCGGACTGGCCCGGGTGCTGATTCATGATCCGGCCCTGCTGTTGCTGGACGAACCCGCCAGCGGACTCGATCCCCGGGCGCGCATCGAGATGATGGCCATTCTCCAGGAGCTGCAACGCATGGGGAAGACCATCATCATCTCCTCGCACATCCTTTCGGAGCTGCAGTCCCTGTGCAACCGCTGCGCCATCATCGAGCGCGGACGCCTGATTTACAGCGGTCCGATCAAGGGAGTGAACGCGGCGGCCTCTGATGCCCGCACCTTCTGGGTCCGGGTCGCGGACCCCGCCGGTCCGGCGAGGGAACTGCTCGCCCAGTGTCCGGAGACGGCCAGCATTGAGCCGGTGGATGGACAGCTCAAGGTGACGCTCGCGGCGGCGGTGGAGGACGGCGGGTTCATTGCCGACACCCTGGTCCGGGGCGGCGTGCGTCTGCTGGAACTGCGCGAGGATGAAATCGGGCTGGAGGAGGTCTTCCTGCGCGTCACCAAGGGCGAGACTCAATAGGCCGGCGGTTCCGGCCCTCGGGCATGAACCCGGTCATCCAGCGGGAATTGCGGGAACAGGCGCGCACGCCCGCGCTGTTCCGCCTGCGCCTCGCCGCCGCCGCGCTCCTGCTGGCCACCCTCGCCTGGGGTTTTCTGGCGCCCGCGGAATCACGGTCCATGGCCTTCGGCATGCCGTCGGCCTCCGCGGGATCCCTGCTGTTCCTGCAACTTCATCGGGCCCTGGTCTTCACCATCCTGGCGCTGGCGCCGGCGCTGACGGCGGACGCCATCGCCCGGGAGCGGCGCGAAGCCACCCTGGGACTTCTCGGACTCACCCCCCTCAGCCCCCTTTCCGTCGCCCTCGGCAAGAGCGCCGCCAATGCCCTGCGGGCGCTGACCCTTTGGCTGGCCCCCCTGCCCATCCTCATCGTTCCGCTGCTGGTGGGCGGGGTGAGCGGCATGGAGGTCGGATCCGTCGTCGCCTTCCAACTGGTCCTCCTCGCGGTCGGCCTGGTGGCCGGACTCGCTGCCAGCACTTTGACCACCGAATTTCGCCGGGCCCTCGCCCTCGCCTATGTGCTGGAAGTGGTGCTGTTGGTCGGAATGCTGATGCTCACGGGATTTCTCACCTGGCTGGAAATCATCGCGCTCGCCGGCTGGATCCCCCGGGGCCGGTTGGAATCCGTGACTTGGCTGGTCAATGCGCCCGAGGTGATTTTCGGAAGCCCCTTCGCACAGCCGTACTCCCGGACCCTGCCTGACATCCTGGCAGCGGTCACCGTGCCGACCCGCGGCGACGCGTTGCGCACCTGGGCTGCCGGACTGGCTGCCTTCATCGCCGCCGGGGGACTGGTGGTGGTGCTGACCCTGCGTTTTGTCGCCCAGCGGACGACCCGCGCCTGGCATGAGGCCCCGCGGCGTCCAGGGCTGGAAAAGCTTCAGCGCCGGCTCGTCACCCCGGTGTTGTTTCCCGCCTGGCTGAAGCAGCGACAGCGCCGCCGTCTGCTGAAGAATCCCCTGCTCTGGCTGCAGCACCGAACGGTGGCCGCCGCCCTGACCCGCTGGGGCTGGCTGGCCGTCGTGCTGGGCATCTGGCTGCTCAGCCTCACTGATCTGGTCTTTACCCTGGGTTCGACCGTGGCCCCGTTGGTTCTGCTCGGGGGAATGGTGTTCAGTGCAGCGGGGGGATTCCGCGTCGAACGGGAGAACGGAACCCTGGAACTTCTGCTGGTCACCCCGCTCAGCCCGGGTCAACTCCTCCAAAGCCGCTGCCTGTCGCATCTGCGGGAGTTTGTTCCGCCTGTGCTGTTGCAGTTGTTTCTGGTGGCCTATGCCCGGGACAGTTTTCGCCGCGCGGGGGTGGACTGGTCCGGATGGAACTGGTGGATCATTTCCTCGCTGTTCACCCTGCCCTGGATCGGACTCTGGCGGGGACTCCACGCACGCAATTTTTTCACCGGTGTCCTCAGCACCGCACTGTGGTCCCTCGTCCTGCCCATGCTGCTGACGGTGTTGGTCGGCTCGGCGATGAATCCCCTCTTTTTCGAAACACCGGCCCGGGCCGGCGCAGCAGGACTCTCCTTCTTCATGGCCACCCGTCTGGACTGGGGCATCCTCCCGGCCGTCATCCAGGCCACCATCGCCGCCGCCGCCGCCGGGTCCGTCTGGCGGGATCTGACCTCGCGGCAGTTCGCCCTGGGTGCGGTGAGTCGCGCCTGAACGGGAATCCGCCGTCATGTGGATTGTCGTTCAGCGGGAACTGCGGGAACTGGCCCGCCAACAGGGGCTGTACGGACTGCGACTGCTGGGCGGCGGGCTGATGACGGTGCTGCTCTGGCTGGCCTGGGAACGCGCTGATCCGGGTCCCGTGACGTCCGGTCGCGGCTTCTTCCTCGGACTCAACCGCCTCCTGTTTCTGGGGATCTGGCTGGCCGGCCCCATTCTGACGGCCGACTGCCTGAGTCGCGAGAAACGGGAGGGAACGCTGGGACTCCTCCTGCTCACGCCGTTGCGTCCGCTGGATGTGGTCGTGGGCAAGGCCTTCAGCCAGGCCCTGCGCGCCTTCGTTTTCGTGCTCGCGGCCCTGCCGGTCATGGTCATTCCGGTGCTCTTGGGCGGCGTGACCTGGATGGACGGCTTGCGCTTGCTCTTCATCCAATTGGCGGCGCTGGGCCTGGCGTTGTCCGCGGGGCTGGCGGCGTCCTCGCTCACCGCAGACTGGTGGCGCGCCCGGATTCTCGCCTTCGCCTTTGCGGCCGGGAGCGGAGTGATCTTTGTCGGACTTCACCTCTCGGCCCAAATCCTCTCCATGCGTCTGTCCACCGGCGCCGGCGGCACCGTCCCGCTGATGACCCTGTACCTCGGATCGGCGCAGGCACTGCTGGCCCGGTCGGGACTGGGTTCGGAAGCCGGATTTGACCGATTCTGGCAGGACGGGGTGGGCCTCCAATCCTCCCTGGGATCGGTGGGATT
>JBDKKE010000073.1:0-37488 GCA_039796255.1 Verrucomicrobiota bacterium
CTCCAACAACAGGGACTTGGTGGCCTGCACGTTTTGTCCGGGGCGGGCCTTGGTCCGCTCATTGATGTCGCGGTCATTGACGTCGTGCCCGTGGCCGTTGGACACCAGCAGGTCCTCCCAACCGTCCAGATCCACATCGAGGAAGAGAGGCGTCCACGACCACCCGGTGGCCGCCACACCGGCAAAGGCGGCGATCTCGGACCAGGTGCCATCGCCGCGATTCCAGTAGAGGCAGTTGCGGGGAAACTCCTCCCGATCCTCCAGCGCGCCGGGCGTGCGTTGGAGGGGGAACCGACCGCCGGCGGTGCGCAAATGCTGGGGCAGGTCACGATTGAGCATCTCCACCGTGCAGAAGTCGTAGCGTCCATCCCGGTCAAGATCGGCGAAATCCACACCCATGGAGGCCAGGCTCATGTTGCGCAGAGCCAGAGGTGCCGGCTCGCGAAAATGTCCCCGACCATCTCCCAGCCACATCCGGTCGGGCGTCTGAAAATCATTGCAGACATACAGGTCGGCGAAACCGTCCCCATTCATGTCGCGCATCTGAACCGCCAGGCCGAGATCCCACGGCGCGGACATCGGCCGGCCCGATGCGTCGGAGAAGGTCTTCTCCCACTCCGCCTGGGCGAAGTGGCCCGTTCCATCATTGAGATAAAAGGCATCGGGATCCCCAAACTCGAGCAGGATGCCGTCCACAATCCGCAGCCGGTTGGCAAAGCGTCCGGTCACCTGGGGCTGACCATTCACCATGCGGGTGGAGATCACTCCCCCGTCCCGCAGGACGGCCTGAACGGCGAAGTTGCACATATAGAGGTCCAGGTCCCCGTCGCCATCCACATCCCCGAGGGCCATGGAGGAGGCCCCCGACTTTCCGGTGATTCCCGATTCGGCGGTGATGTCCCGAAAATGCCCCTTCCCGTCATTGATCAGGAGGGCATTGAGACCGCCAAAAGCCGACACGACGAGATCCAGCGCGCCGTCCCCATTGACGTCGGCAAAGACCGCGCCGGCCGACGTCTGGTTGGTGCAGGCGACGCCGGCGGATGCCGTCACATTGGTAAAGCGGCCGCCCCCGAGATTGCGATACAACTGGTTGGGTGCCTGCTTGTGACAAAAGTAGAGATCCACCCAGCCGTCCCCGTCCACATCACCGGCAGCCAGTCCCGATCCGTTCATCAGGTTCTGGAACAGCCGGATCCGTTCGTCGGAAAGATCGTTGGTGAAATCGATCCCCATCGCCGCCGGATCCATGGGCGTGAAGCCCGGCTTCCCCTCCGCAGGAACGGACAAGGACGCCGACCGAAAACCGGCACCCGGCCGCCAGTCTTCAGAAAGTGACGTCTGGACGCCAATGCACGGCAATAGGACGGCAAGAGCCGTTATTACGAAAAAGCGCATGGGGGACGCGGCAAGCCAACGCGACCCATGCGACGCGGTCAACAGTTACCCGCCGGAGGAAAGGCAGAAGGCAGAAGGCAGAAGGCAGAGGACAGCCCACCTCTTGCGTTGGGAAACAACCACCGCATGCTTGCGCCACATGGTCACCCCTTCACGGAGAGTGCTGATCGTCGGATGCGGCTATGTCGGACTTGAGCTGGGCCGACAGTTGTCGGTTCTGGGGCACGAGGTGTTCGGACTCCGGCGGAGCTCTGCCGGTGCGGAAGCCCTGCGCGCGGCGGGACTGACGCCGTTGACCGGGGACCTGACTCAGTCCGAAACCCTGCTGCATCTACCGGGCCGCTTTGACTGGGTCGTCAACACCGTGTCGTCCTCACGCGGGGGCACCGATGAGTACCGGACGGTCTATCGCGACGGCATGCGCAACCTCCTGGACTGGCTTCGGGAACATCCGCCGGAGGCCTTCGCCTACACCAGCAGCACCAGTGTGTACGGACAGACCTCGGGAGACTGGGTGGATGAATCCGCGCCCACCGAACCCGGAACCGAAACCGGACGCCTGCTGGTGGCGACCGAACAACTGGTGCTGGAGGCAGCCCGCTCGGGGTCGGTCCCGGGACGTGTTCTGCGGGTGGCCGGAATCTACGGCCCGGGTCGTGGTCATCTCTTCCAACAATTCCTCAAGGACGAGGCCCGGCTGCAGGGCGACGGCTCCCGCTGGATCAACATGATTCATCGGGACGATGTCGCGGGTGCCCTCATCGCCGCGCTGACCCGTGGTCGGGCCGGCGAACTCTACAATGCGGTGGATGACGAACCGGTCTCCCAACTGGGATTCCTGGCGTGGCTCGCGAATCGCCTCAACCGTCCTCTACCACCGCAGGCCACTCCCGAAGAGGCCGCGGGACGCAAGCGGGGCTTCACCCACAAACGGGTCAGCAACCGCAAACTGCGGACGGAGACGGACTGGATCCCCCGGCATCCCACCTTCCGGGAAGGCTACGCCGGTGACGTGGAGGCCCAGCTCGATGCCGCTGTGATTCCCAACAACCGCGCCCGCGATCCGCTGTCCAACGACGACCGGTGAAGCTCGCAAAACTAGCGCCGTCCTGAACCCGGGATCAGCAACACGCCAGCGTTCACCGTTGGTCCTTGGCTATCGCCTATCGCCTATTGCCTATCGCCTAGTGCCTATTGCCTATTGGCTATCGCCTCCTCCGCCGCTCCTCACCCGACGCCACCGACCTCCGGTGAAGCTTGCGGGCTTGCTGGGCGGGGCGGACCGAGCCATCGTCATCGCTGTGATGGCGGACGAACAGGCAGGCCCGGACCAAACGCATGCGCTTCGCCAGATGTCGCCGGCCGAACGTTGGCGGGTGGCGCACCGGCTCTACTGGACGATGCGCCGGCATAAGACGGCATTTCTGCGCGCCCGACATCCGGACTGGTCCGAGCAAAGGGTGAGCGAACAAGTACGCCGCAATTTCCAGCATGCTGGAGCCTGATCTGATCGAACTGTTCGTCCGACCGCTGACGAAGGAGGGAGTGCGTTATTTTGTCAGCGGGAGCGTCGCCGCCATGCTTTACGGTGAGCCGCGGGTGACGCTCGACATTGATCTCGTGGTCTTCCTTCGTCCGGCTGATAACGACCGACTCGCGCTGATATTCCCAGCACCGGAGTTCTACGTCCCCCCGGCCGAGGTGATCGCCGTCGAAGCGGCGCGCGAACGGCGGGGCCATTTTAACATCATCCATGCCGAATCCGGCCTTAAGGCGGATTTTTATACGGCGAATCGGGACGAACTTCACGGTTGGGCCTTTCGCAGGACCCAGCAGTATACCATTGGTGATCTAACCGTGTCCGTGGCACCACCGGAGTATGTGATCGTGCGCAAGCTGGAGTATTTTCGGGAAGGCGGGTCGGAGAAACATCTGCGCGATATTCGGGGGATTTTGGCAGTGTCCGGGGAACTGTTGGATCAGGCTGAACTATTGCAGTGGGTGGCGCGGCGCGGATTAATGGCGGAATGGGAGAAGGCGGGTGCCTGATCGCGCGCCAGACGGCCGAACCGTGGTCGGCGGGACGGCTCCATTGAAGAAGGAAGTGCGACGGCTGGAAAAGCCTGCTGCGCCAGCATTGCGCGGAGTGGGCTGAGTTGTCCTTGGTCCTTGCCTATCGCCTATCGCCTATCGCCTATCGCCTATCGCCTATCGCCTATTCGTCACTGCTCCTTGGCTATCGGCTATCGGCTATCGGCTCCGCCGCAGCCGCTCCATGATCCGCGGGATGATCTCGGAAAGGGGACGGCCCGCGCTGACCCGCGGGGCGGCGGAACGGGCGTTACGAGGCGCAGACCGAGTTCCACACGGTCGCAACTTGCGCTACCTCGTTTAGCCGTATCCATGCAGTAGGATTGGGGAGAGAGCGCGCCCCGCGTGCTGCGGACGGCGCCTCGCCGTCCGCGTCGGGCGTGTGGAGTCACCACCATTCAGTGAGCAGTGACGCGCACCGACCGGGGCGAGGCGCCCCGGTCAACACGCGAGGCGCGTGCGCTCCCCAGAGAAATCATCTGCATGGATACGGTTTAGGGAGCCGGTCCTTTCAGGGAGACTCCGGCAGGTTATCCAAGTCGGCGAGATCCTTGTTCCTGCCGCTGGCGCGCTTGTTCCGTCGCAAATCCACCAGCGAAATCAGCTTCACCGGCTCGCCGTCGATGGTCGTTTCCTCCCGGCGCCGATACGCGTCGGAAAATTCCAGGCCACTGCAATGCTTGAACACTTCAATCTTGTTCGGCACACGGCCGAGGAACAGTGCCTCGTTCTCCTGCAAGAATCGCTTATCAAGCCCGGCAAGGTCTTCACCAAAAAAATCTCGGATGGCTGCCAGCAGGAGATCAAGGTTGGCCTCCGAAACCGCTATCCAGAAGTCGATATCCTCTGTGAAGCGATGATAGCCGTAATGATTCACGGCGTAGCCACCCACCAGGAGGTATTCAACTCCGGCGCGATTCAGGCACGCCAAAAACTCGCGGAATTCGGGTGTCAATTGCCTCTTGGCCATAGTTGAGGATCCTCAATGCTTCCAGCGCTTCCATTCGTTCTTGCGGAGTTCGCGACCACCAATATCGGCGCAACTCGGTGTCCGCCTCCGCGAAATTTGCATACGCACCAAATTGGCGAAAAGAGTGGTGCCTTTTCATGACGCCCAGAGCGGGCACGTCATTGTTCATCCCGCGAGGGTACCACCACCCCCCGCAGATCACAGCCCGAACGCGCTCAAACCGACCCGTACCCCGTGGAGCTACTGAAGTGGACCCCTGGTGGATCCGGCGCCGCCGGAGTCTGGCGCCGAACGGGACGCGGGCTGGGAGAATTACCTGCTCACCCAATCCCTGGAGCAGGCGCGCGCGAAGGTCGAAGAGCGGCAGTTCCAGATCTTCGACCTCTCCATGATGACGGGTTGGCCGCCGGGAGAGGTCGCCCGGACGTGGGGATTCTCGCTAGCCCGAGTCTATCTCACCAAACACCGCGTGGCAGAACTCCTGAAGAAAGAAGGGCGACGGCTGGAAAAGCCTGCTACGCCAGGATTTCGCGGAGTGGGCTGAGTTGTCCTTGGTCCTTGCCTATCGCCTATCGGCCACCGGTCCTTGGCTATTGGCTATTGGCTATCGGCTCCGCCGCCCCCCCCTCACCCCACGCGAAAGGAAATCTTCTTCACCACTTCCTTGCCCATGGCGTCCTGGACCCGCTCGATGATTTCGCGGCGGCGGTAGCGGATGATTTCCTCCAGCCACACGCTGTTATCCACAGACACGAAGAGCGTCCCGCGGACCAGTCCGACGGGCTGGGAATGGGCGGCCACCCGGGGATCCACAATCTGTTTCCACAGGGTGACGATTTGGGATTCGGACTGCCGTTTGTCGATCCGCAGCCGCTCCATGATCCGCGGGATGATCTCGGAAAGGGGACGGCCGGCACTGACCCGCGCCCGCTCCGCCTCCGTGAGATCCGTGCGACGCCATTCCGCCAGCACCCGCCGACGGGCCCGGCGGGCGCGCGCGGCAACGGCGGATCCAGTCCCGGCAGGCGGGACGGGGGGCGTTGGGACGGTTTCGGACATCGCGGGACACCACTTCGGGCACCCGCCGCCACCGGGTCAAGCCGGGGGTCGGCGATTCACGGGATGATTTTTCGTTTCCCGCCGTAAACCCGATTTGCCACCCTCACGCATCATGCGTTGGCTCCGTCGACTTTTTGCCCTGCTGAGCGTGTCCCTGGCCCTCGCCGCCGCCGGTGCTGCCGAGTTCAAGCTGATTACCGGGGACGTGTACCGCGGAGATCTCTCGGCAGCGGACAACGACGGCATCGTCGTCCGACTGGAAACCGGTGAATTTTCGCCGCGGATCGACTGGGCCAAGCTCAGCGACGAGACGCTGCGTCAACTGCTGGAGAATCCACGCGCCAAGCCCTTTGCCGAACCCCTGGTGGAACCCACGGAGGTCTTCGTGCCGGTCAAGGTGAAGGAAATTGCGGTGCGTCCGGTGACGGGACGGGTCGCGCTGCCGGAGGGAGTCAAAAAGGGGCTGCTCAGCGCCCTCATCTCCCCCAACGGACTGATTCTGCTCATCGCCTTGTTCTTCGCCAACCTGTACGCCGCCTTTGAGGTCGCCCGCTTCAAGTGGCGCCCGGTGGCCCTGGTCTGCGGGCTTTCGGCCGTCCTGCCCGTGGTGGGCTGGGTGATCTTCCTGATCCTCCCCCGGGTGACGGTGGCTGAGCAGGAAAGCGCCACTGACGCGGCCGTGGCCAACACCAGTGTTTCGGTCGGCACGTCCGCACCTTCCGCCAACGAGGCGCCGAGGGGTGGCGCGGCGGCGGCCCTTGGACTGTCCAAGGCGTCCGGCGGATCCGGCGGCGGCGGCGGCGATGGCGGGCCCAAGGTCTTCAAGCGTGGGGAAACAACCTTCAACCGGCGGTTCTTCGAGACCCAGTTCCCCACCTTCTTCCGCGTGATCGCGACAGAGGCCGACAAGGATCAGGTGATCGATGTGGCCGCCGGCAAGAGCAGCGTGGTCGCCTCCCGGATCAGCCGCATCTCGGCGACGGAAATCCATTTCAAGACCGCCAACAACCAGGAGATGGGGGTTAGTTTCGCCGACATGACGCAGGTGACCCTCCGTCACAAGGATGCAGCCTGAGCCTCCCCCTATCGCCCCAGACCACCCTCTCCCGCCTCCGCGCTGCATGAAATACCGCGCCATCCTCCTGTTCGGCGCCCCCGGCGCCGGTAAAGGCACCCAGGGCAAGATCCTGGGTCAGATCCCCAACTTCGTTCACTTCTCCTGCGGCGACGCCTTTCGCAACCTGCGCGTGGATTCGTCGCTGGGCCGGGTGTTCATGGAATACGCGTCCAAGGGACAACTCGTCCCGGACGAGCCCACCATTGAGTTGTGGCAACGCACCATCGAGGGATTGATTGGCACCAATCGGTTCAATCCGGAGGCCGACACCATGCTCCTGGACGGCATTCCGCGGAATCCGAAGCAGGCGCACATTCTGGAGGATCTGATAGAGGTGAAGGCGATCTTCAATCTGTTCTGCCCCGATGTGGACCGCCTCATCGCGCGTCTGCAGCGGCGCGCCCTCAAGGAGAACCGCCTCGACGACGCCAACGTGGAGGTCATCCGCGCCCGCCTCGAAACCTACAAGCGCGACACCCGGGCGGTGCTTGAATGCTATCCGGACAATATCATCCACCAGATTGATTCGACGCAGGAACCCATGTTCGTGCTGCTCGATATCCTGAAGATCCTGGCGCGGATTCCCAAACCCGCGGTGAGCGACGGCAACACGACGTTTCTCCGCAAGGCGGACGTCGTCGCCGCTTGAGCGTT
Organism: Verrucomicrobiota bacterium; assembly: GCA_039796255.1. GTDB lineage: Bacteria > Verrucomicrobiota > Verrucomicrobiia > Limisphaerales > UBA9464 > UBA9464. Next base: position 7,290 of record JBDKKE010000073.1, read on the forward strand.
GACCCGCCGGTGGCCTCGCCTCCCGGCGAACCGGTCTGCGGGCCCACCGACTCACCCGCCGGCACCGCCTCCCGCCCCATTCCCCTTCGGGTGGTTTTCATGGGGACTCCCGAACTCGCACGCACCCTTTTGGTGGCGCTCGCTTCGGATCCCGGCGTGGCGTTGATAGCCGTCGTGGCCCAGCCGGACCGTCCCGGAGGGCGGGGACTTCATTTGCTGCCGCCGCCGGTCAAGATCGAGGCCCAGGCTCGCGGACTGCCCGTGCTTCAACCGGCAAAGGCGCGTGATCCGGTCTTCCTGGAGCAACTGCGCCCACTGGCCCCGGATCTCATCATCGTGGCGGCTTACGGCCAGATCCTCCCCCAGGCCTTGCTCGACATTCCGCGCCACGGTTGTCTGAACCTCCACACCTCCCTCCTGCCGCGCTGGCGCGGAGCGGCGCCCATTCAATGGGCCCTCGCGTCGGGTGACGCCGAAACCGGCGTCACCCTGATGCGCATGGAGGCGGGCCTCGATACGGGACCGATGGTGACAACCGTACGCACGCCGATCACCGACGCCGACACCGGGCAGTCGCTGCACGACCGCCTGGCGACCCTGGGAGCCGAGTTGGTGGTGACCTCCCTTCGCGACTATGTCTCTGGACGGCTGATGCCCCACCCCCAACCGGAGGAAGGCGTCACCTACGCCCGCAAGATCACCCGCGACGACGGCCGGCTGGACTGGACGCAGCCCGCCCGCGTCCTGTGGCAGCGGATGCGCGCCTTCACTCCCTGGCCCGGCGCGTTCTGCCTCCTGCCGCAGGGATCCGCGTCCAAATTGCTCAAGGTCCACTCCGCCAACCTCGTCGCTGCGGAAGCCAACCCGGCGGCACCCCCGGGAACGGTGCTATCCGCCGGAGACGACGGACTGCTGATCGCCTGCGGTCAGGACGCCCTGCGCCTCACCGAAGTCCAGCCCGAAGGGGGCCGCCGCATGAGCGCCACCGCCTTCCTCTCCGGCCACCGCGTTTCGCGACTGGAATAGGCGCTGGCGGCCGCCATCGCCCATCGCCCATCGCCCATCGCCCATCGCCTATCGCCTATCGCCTATTGGCTATCGGCCACCGGCCACCGGCCAATCTACCCTCCCCGCAACATTTCCGCTGGATCCGCATACGCCATTCCATGCGCCTCGGCGACAGGACGAAACGTCACCTGGCCTCCCATCACGTTGAGCCCGGCCGCCAGCGACGGGTGATGCCGGCACGCTTCGGGCAATCCGAGGTCGGCCAGGAGTTCGATGAACCGGTAGGTGGCGTTGGTGAGCGCCTGGGTGGCGGTACGGGCATAGGCGCCCGGCATGTTGGCCACGCAGTAATGGGTGACTCCCTCCTCGACGTAGACGGGATCGTGATGGGTGGTCGGACGTGACGTCTCGGCACAGCCGCCCTGGTCGATGGCGATGTCCACCAGCACGCTGCCGGGACGCATCTTCCGCAGCATTTCCCGATGAATGAGCTTGGGGGCACGGGCACCCGGGACCAGCACCGCGCCAATCAGTAGATCCACGTCCGGCAGGAGGTCCATGAGGTGGGCCTCGCTGGAATACAGCGTGTGCGCGGTGTGCAGCGTGATGTCGAGAAACCGCATCCGCTCAATATCCACTTCCAGAATGGTCACGTCGGCCCCCAATCCCTGGGCCATGCGCGCGGCATTGACGCCCGCCACGCCGCCTCCCAGCACGACGACCTTTCCAGGCAAGACGCCTGGGACCCCTCCCAGCAAGGTGCCGCTGCCCCCAAAGTGCTTCGCCAGAAAATACCCGCCCACCAGAACGGACATCCGCCCGGCAATCTCACTCATGGGCTCGAGCAGCGGCAGGCGCCGGTTCACCTCCACCGTCTCGTAAGCCAGACAGGTGGCGCCGGAATGAATCAACGCCTCGGTCAATCCACGCGCCGCCGCCAGGTGCAGGTAGGTGAAGAGCACCTGGCCCGGACGCAACAGCGCGTACTCGGCGGGCAGTGGCTCCTTCACCTTCACCACCAGATCTGCAGCGGCAAAAACGGCGGCATGATCGTCCAGCATTTCCGCACCGGCGGCGGCATAGTCGGCATCGGGATAGCCCGCGCCCTCCCCGGCACCCCGCTCCACCAGCACCCGGTGGCCGCGACGGATCAACTGATAAGCGGCGGACGGCAGCAAGGCCACTCGATGCTCCTGTGCTTTGATCTCCCGGGGGACACCCACAATGGTGGTCATGCAGGAAGCGTGAACCGAGCGCGGTTTGAGGCAAGAGATTGGTCGCCTTCAACCTTCTCCCTTCCGCCTTCCGCCTTCTGCCTTCTGCCTTCTGCCTTCTGCATTCCACCTTCTGCATTCTTCCTTCCGCCTTCTCCCCTCCGAGTCGGGCGCAGACTTCGGCCATGGTCCTGCTACGTTGGCGGCGTGCCGCGTGCCGAACAGCGTCCTTGGATCCGCAACCGCCTCCGCCGCACCCGGAACTTTTTTGCGGCGACGTTGGCCGTTTTGCTGGGTCACTTTGCAGGGGTTCATGCAGCGGAAGCCGAGGTGCGAGGGGTGACGGCTTCGGGACGGGCACGCCCACAGCCGGCCAGCACCCGCAAGATGGTCGATCTGCTGGCTCGCTTCCGCGAGACCACCGATCCTCGGTTGGCCCCGTACCTCTGTGCCGGTCAGCTTCCCCGCCTGGAGGCGGCCCTGGCAGCGACGACCCATGGACAGCAGCAGGCGCCGCTTCTCCTCAGCTTGGCCTACCAGCAATTGCTGTCTGGCAAGAGTCAGGCGTCGATCGACACCCTGACCCGGCTGGAGAAGCAGGTCGCGGCCTCGGGCGGGACGGTGGATTCCCGGGCCCAAACGGAGATCCGGGTTCGCAAGGTGATTGCCTTTCTCCGGCTGGGCGAGCAGGAGAACTGCCAGGTCAACCACACCGCGACGTCGTGCCTGTTCCCCATTCAGCGGGAAGGACAGCACCAACTGCCGCGCGGCTCCCGTGGGGCGATCACCCTTTTGAACGAGCAACTGAAGGAGTTCCCCAATGACCTGGGATCCCGCTGGCTGCTCAACCTGGCGCACATGACCCTGGGGGAATGGCCGTCCAAGGTTCCCGCCCCCTGGTTGATTCCCCCGTCGGTCTTCGCCTCAGAATACGATCTGCCCCGCTTTCCCGAGGTGGCCGGGTCACTCGGACTCGATGTCGATGATCTGGCCGGCGGAGTGATTGTGGATGACTTCACCAATGACGGATTTCTCGACGTCATGGTCTCTGCCTGGGGACTCGACGGACAGCTCCGCCTGTTCCGCAACGAGCGCAATGGCACCTTTCTGGAAGTCACCGAGGAGGCGGGCCTGACCGGACTGGTCAGCGGACTCAACATCCAACAGACCGACTACAACAACGATGGCTGGCTGGATGCCTGGATTCTACGCGGCGCCTGGGTGGGCAAAGCCGGCCGGGTGCCGAACTCGCTTCTGCGAAACAACGGGGGCGGGACCTTCACGGACGTGACGGAGGAGGCCGGACTTTTCAGCCTGCATCCGACCCAGACCTCAGCGTGGTTTGACTATGACAATGACGGCTGGATCGACCTCTTCGTTGGAAACGAGACCACCAAGGTGAGCGATCCGGATCCGTGCGAACTCTTCCACAACAACGGCAATGGAACCTTCACCGAATGCGCTGCCGCCTCGGGGTTGCGCATTCAGCGCTTCGTGAAGGGCGTGGCCTGCGGAGATTATGACCGGGATGGCCGGCAGGATCTGTACCTGTCCTGCCTCGACGGGCGAAATGTGCTCCTGCGCAATGAAGGCCCCGCGGACGCCGTCGCGGGGCTGCGGGGTCCCTGGAGCTTCCGCGACGTGTCGGCGACGGCGGGCGTGTCGGAGGAAATCCTGAGCTTTTCTACCTAGTTCTTCGACTACGACAACGACGGCTGGGAGGACCTCTTCGTCAGCGGCTACCAGATACGGAACGTCGGCGACGTAGCCGCCGACTACCTGGGTCTCGCGCACGGCGCCGCCCTGCCTCGGCTTTACCGCAACAACGGCGATGGAACCTTTGCGGACGCCACCCAGTCCACCCACATGAACCGCCTATGCCACACGATGGGCTGCAACTTTGGCGACCTCGACAACGATGGCTGGCTGGACATGTACCTGGCGACCGGCGATCCCGACCTCACCACCCTGATTCCCAACCGCATGTTCCGCAATGCAGGCGGCAAAACCTTCCAGGAAGTGACGACCGCGGGAGGCTTCGGCCACCTGCAAAAGGGACACGCCATCGCCTTCGCCGATCTGGACAACGACGGAGATCAGGATGTGTACGCCGTGTTGGGAGGCGCTTACGCAGGCGACAACTACCGCAATGCCCTGTTTCTGAACCCCGGCACCACGAATCACTGGCTTAAGCTAAAACTGGAAGGCACCCGCTCCAATCGGGCCGCCCTGGGCGCCCGCATCCACGTGCGGCTCGAAACACCCAGCGGCCCGCGCAGCCTCTTCAAGATCGTCAACAGCGGCGCCAGCTTTGGCTCCAACCCCCTGCGCCAGGAACTCGGCCTCGGCGACGCCACCGGCATCACCTCAGTGGAAGTCACCTGGCCCGCGACCGGAGTGCCGCAGGTCTTCCAGGGACTTGAGCGGGACCAGACCTACCACCTCAAGGAAGGGAACAGCGCCGCCGTCGCGATTCAGCTCCAGCGGACGGAGTTTGACCTGCAGAAGAAGGTTCCCCACCGCCATCGCGATCAGGCCGGACAATGATCTCGCCGGCGACGGCAACGGTGATCATCGCTGACGACGACCTACGAGCGCCGGCGGCGTTTGACGTTGAGCTGGGTCAGCGAATGCATCAGCGCCGCCTGCACGGTGGCCTGCTCGTCGGATCCCAGCTTGTCCTGCAACCGAGCCTCGGCGCGCTTCCTCGCCTCTTCGGCCTTCGTCTCATCGATGTCATCGGCCCGGATGGCCATGTCGGTGAGGATGGCGACCCGCTCGCCGGACACCTCGACAAATCCCTCGCCCACGGCGAGGAAGTGATCCTGCCCGTTCTTCCGGGCGCACACTTCGCCGGCGGACAACTGCGTCATCAGCGGAATGTGCATCGGGAAGATGCCCAGTTCACCCTCGACGCCGGGGAGCGTAACGCTGTCCACATCCTCCGAGTAGATCTTCGCCTCGGGAGTGACAATTTCGAGCTTCAGTGTGGCCATGACATTTCAATTCCGGAACCGCATCGACGACCAAAATCCCAGTCTCCGGATCCAGCTTCCCATCTGCGGAAACTGAAAACCGAAAACCGAAAACTCAGTCCTTAATCTCGTCGATTCCACCCTTCATGTAGAAGTTGGCCTCGCCGATGTCGTCGTACTTGCCTTCGAGGATCTCCTTGAAGCTGCGAACGGTTTCGGCGACTGGCACCTGCTTGCCGGGGCGGCCGGTGAACTGCTCGGCGACCGTGAACGGCTGGCTCAGGAACTTCTGAATCTTGCGGGCGCGGAACACAGTCAGCTTGTCGTCGGGCGACAATTCGTCCATGCCCAGGATCGCGATGATGTCCTGAAGATCCTTGTACCGCTGCAGCACCTTCTGCACGCCGCGCGCGACATTGTAGTGTTCCTCGCCGACGAACTCCGGCGCCAGGGCACGGGAATTGGAGGCCAGGGGATCCACCGCGGGGAAGATGCCCAACTCGGCGATCGAACGCTCGAGCACGATGGTGGCATCCAGATGGGCGAAGGTCGTCGCCGGCGCGGGATCGGTAAGGTCATCCGCCGGCACGTACACTGCCTGGAAGGAGGTGATGGAGCCCTTCTTGGTGGAGGTGATGCGCTCCTGCAGGTTGCCCATCTCTGCCGCGAGGGTCGGCTGGTAGCCGACTGCGGACGGCGTGCGGCCCAGCAGCGCGGACACCTCGGATCCCGCCTGCGAGAAGCGGAAGATGTTGTCCACGAACAGGAGCACGTCCTGGTTCTTCTCATCGCGGAAATACTCGGTGACCGCCAGAGCCGAGAGCGCGACGCGAAGACGGGCTCCCGGGGGTTCATTCATCTGGCCGTACACCAGTCCGATGCGGGAACCGGGCTTGAGTATGGGAAGCCCGTTCTCACCGCGCTTCAGATGGCCCTTCTCATCCTTCTCGCACTTGATGACGTCCGCCTCGGCCATCTCGTAGTAGAGATCGTTGCCCTCGCGGGTGCGCTCGCCGACGCCGGCGAACATCGAGATGCCGCCGTGCAGCTTCGCGATGTTATTGATCAGTTCCATGATGACGACGGTCTTGCCGACACCGGCGCCGCCGAAGGCGCCAACCTTGCCGCCCTTGAGGAAGGGGCAGATCAGGTCGATCACCTTGATGCCCGTGGTGAGAATCTGCGGACTGGTGGACTGGTCCACCAGCGGCGGGGCGGCGCGGTGGATCGGATAGTACTTGTCGGCCACGACCGGCCCCTGCTCGTCCACCGCCTCACCGGTCACGTTGAACACGCGACCCATGACGCCCTCGCCGACCGGCATCGAGATGGGGGCACCGGCGTCGGTGGCCTCCATGCCGCGGCGCAGGCCCTCGGTGGTGCTCATGGCCACGGCGCGAACCCAGTTGTCGCCGAGGTGCTGCTGCACCTCGAGCGTGAGCCGGGTGGGGCTCGATCCGGGGGGCGTAAACTCCACCGTCAGCGCGTTGTAGATGGCGGGTAACTGGCCGGGGAACTCGATGTCCACCACGGGACCGATGATCTGAACGATCTTGCCTTTGTTCATGGGACTCAGCGTTTGAAATTCAATGACGGGCGGAACGAAAACCTCTGGTGATGCGGTGCGATTCGATTCGAAGCGGTGTCGGTAAAGGGGACCCGGATGCCGGCTCAGCCCATCGCCATTTGGGCGGTGGTGATTTCCAGCAGTTCCTTGGTGATGTTGGCCTGTCGCAGCTTGTTGTACTCCAGGGTGAGGTCCTTGATGATCTGCTTCGCGTTGTCGGTCGCATTCTTCATGGCGACCATGCGCGCGGAGTGTTCCGACGCCTTGGCCTCCTGGAGAAACTGGTACACCTGATAGTTCAGGTAGTGCGGAAGCAGATTGCCCAGCACGTCGGCGGCACCCGGTTCAAACAGGTACTCACGGCTGGCATCGCCCAGCGATTCCCCGGTTCCCTGGCCGGTGACATCGGCGGAAACCGCCTTGATCTCGCCGAGGGGAAGCAGCGTCCGAACCTCGGGCTTCTGCTCCAGCGTGGTGATGAAATTGGTGTAGGCGACGTCCACCGTGTCCACCTCGCCCTTGAGGAAGAGTTCCTGGGCGAAGCGGGAGATGGCCCGCGCCTCGGCGAACTGCGGAACGTCGCGGTAGGTAAACTCCGCGGAAAGGGTTCGCTTGGTGCGGGCGATGAACTGGGCGCCCTTCTTGCCGGCACACACGTACACCGTGGTGTCCTTGTCGAACCGTGCCGCCTCGCGCAGCAGGTTGGTGTTCAGCGCGCCGCAGAGCCCCTTGTCCGTGGTGATGAGGATCACCGCCCGCTTTTTCACCGGGCGGGCTTCCATCAGCGGATGCGAGAACTCGCCGGCTCCGGCCGTGGCGGCCGCCAGCACCTCGTTCATCAGCGCCGCGTAGGGGCGTCCCGCCAGGGCCGCCAACTGCGCCTTGCGCATCTTGGCCGAGGCGACCATCTGCATCGCCTTGGTGATCTGGGCTGTGCTCTTGATCGACTTGATGCGCCGCCGGATGTCGCGTGTGCTGGGCATGGGTGGGTTCGGAGCGCGGACCGGCCGCGCTTCCGGAAAGGATTATCGGTAGCTCTGCTTGAACTCGGTGACCGCGGCCTTCAACTCGATGGCCAGGGCGTCGCTGACCGCCTTCTCGGTGCGGACCTTGCCTAGCAGCGCAGCCTTCCGGGTGCTGAGGAATTCGGTGAGCTTGGCCTGGAAGTCCTTGATCTTTTCCACCGGCACGTCGTCCAGCAGCGCGTTCTGCATGGTCCAAAGCACCGTCGCCTGCACCTCGACCGGAATCGGATTGTACTGGCTCTGCTTGAACAGCTCCACAATCCGCTTGCCGCGCTCCAGCGTGGCCTGGGTCTTGGCGTCGAGGTCGGATCCGAACTGGGCGAAGGCCGCCAGCTCGCGGTACTGGGCGAGGTCCAGCTTGATCTTGCCGGCGACCTGCTTCATGGCCTTGGTCTGTGCGGCGGAACCGACGCGGGACACCGACAAACCGACCGAGATGGCCGGACGGACGCCCTGGTAGAAGAGGTCGGTTTCCAGGTAGATCTGTCCGTCGGTGATGGAGATGACGTTGGTCGGGATATACGCCGAAACGTCGCCGGCCTGGGTCTCGATGATCGGCAGTGCGGTCAGGGATCCGTTGCCATTCATCTCGTTCACACGGGCCGAACGCTCGAGCAGGCGGCTGTGCAGGTAGAACACGTCACCCGGATACGCCTCGCGGCCCGACGGACGCTTCAGCACCAGGGAAACCTGGCGATAGGCGACCGCCTGCTTGGAAAGATCGTCAAAGATGATCAACGCATCCATGCCGTTATCCATGAACCACTCGCCCATCGAGGCGCCGGAGAACGGGGCCAGATACTGGTTGGCAGCGGAATCCGAAGCGGCGGCGGCCACGACGATGGTGTCTTCCAGCGCGCCGGCGCGCTCCAATTCCGCAACCACACGGGCGATGTTGGACTGCTTCTGCCCGATCGCGACGTAGATGTTGTAGACCGGACGGAAATCCTTGTCGCCCGAAGCGCGGCCCTGCTGGTTGATGCGCGCCTGGTTGATCATGGTGTCCACCCCGATGGTGGTCTTGCCGGTGGACCGGTCACCGATGATCAGCTCGCGCTGTCCGCGTCCGATGGGGATCATGGCGTCGATGGCCATGATGCCGGTCTGCAGCGGCTGGCTGACCGATTTCCGCTTGACGATGCCCGGGGCGATCTTTTCCACCGGGTAGAAGACATCGCTGTTGATCGGCCCCTTGCCGTCCACCGGGCGGCCCAGAGTATCCACCACGCGACCGAGCAGCGCCTTGCCCACGGGAACCGAGAGCAGCTTGCCGGTGGTGCGGACCTCGGTGCCCTCCTTGATGCCGAGATAGTCGCCCAGGATGATGGCACCGACCTCGGTCTCTTCGAGGTTCAGCGCCAGGCCGACCACCCCGTTGCCGAAGTCGAGCATCTCGTTGAGCATGGCATCGGTGAGGCCCTCGATCTTGGCCACGCCGTCCGAGATTTCACGGACAACGCCGACGTTTTGCTTCGCCACCGACGTCTTCACGCCGGCGATCTGGGCTTCGATTTCCTGAAGGATATTGCTCATCGCGGAAACTGAGTTTTGAAAATGGAGGGTCGGAAGGTTGCGGTTACGAACTTACAGGGCGGCTTCCAGGGCGGCCAGACGGCCGGCCACACTGCCGTCATAAATGTCACTGCCCACGCGGATCTTGATTCCGCCAATCAGGGCGGGATTTACAAAATAGGAGAGATTCAATCCCGGGCCGTAGCGGCGGGTCAGGCCCTCCTCAATGCTCTTCATCATCGCCGGCGAAGTCTCCACGGCATTCTCCACCCGTGCGGTGCGGCGGTCGATGTCCAGCTTCACCAGGCGCTGAAAATGGGTGAGCGCGGCTAGGTAGCCACGGGGCTTGGCGACAATCACGCGGCTGACGGCATCGCGCACCCGAGACTCATCCAGCACCCCGTTCACCCGGCAGGCGTTGAAGAGGTCGCGTCCGTCGCGCCGGGCCTGTTTGGTAATCTTCATCGTCGGGGACTGGGAATTTCGGGATTAAGGCTTGGGAGGCTTCAGGCGGCCAACTGGCGAACGGCGTCCTCGGCGAGGCGGCCCTTTTGATCAGCGGACAGCACATCCCCGGTGGACCGGGCGGCGGCCTGCACCACTAGGCGGCCGAACTCCTTGCGCAATTCACCCTTGAGCCGAACCAATTCGGCATCGCCGGCCTCACGGGCCTTGGCGAGAATGTTCTGGGCATCGGAGATCGCCTTCTGGCGCTCCTGCTCCGCCACCACAGCGGCAGCGGCGCGGGCCTCCTCGATAATCTTGGTGGCCTGCTGGCCGGCCTGGCCGATGACTTCCGAAGCCTTGGCCTGGGCATTGGCAAGTTCGCGTCCGGCCTTGTCGGCATTGGACAGCCCCTCGGCAATCTTCTGACGGCGCAGTTCCAACTGCGCGAGGATCGGCTTGTAGGCGAACCGGTGCAGCAGGACGGCGACGATAACGAAGCTGACCGCTTGGGAGATGAACAGCGGCGTGTTAAAGCCAAACTGCTCGCCAGTCTCCTTGGCGATCTGCATCAGGCCACCCTCGGCGGCGGCCAGAAAAGGAATTGCGGTCATGAAAGGTCGGGGCGGAAAGGAGAATTGGGTGCCGGACCGAAGTCCGACACCCGGAATGGTTACTTCGCGAGGAAGATGGCGAAGAACACGATGCCTTCAGCGAAGGCGGTGCTCAAAATCGCCTGCACGAGGATCTTGGTGGCGGCACCGGGATTCCGGCCGACCGCTTCAGATGCCTTCATGCCGATCATTCCCACGCCAATGGCGGCACCGGCCGCGGCAAACGCGACGTGAAGGTTGCCGGACATTTCAGCGAACATGGGCAGCATAGTTGGTCTTTCTCTTTCTCTGTTGTTACTGATCGCCCCGGCAGTCTGGCCACCGTCTGACGACCAAAAGTGATGGGATCAGTGAGCGCCGTCGGCCTTCTCGTGCCCCGGTCCGTGTCCGTGGCCCTCCTCATCGTGCGTGCAGATGAGCAGGGTGAACACCGCCGTGAGCAGCATGAACACCAACGCCTGGACGACACCGACCAGCAATTCCATTCCGTAGAACGGCAGCGGCAGGAGCCACCCGAAATAGGGCCCACCCAGGTGGGTCATGGTCTCCAGCATGTTTTCACCGGCGAAAATGTTGCCGTAGAGACGGAAGCTGAGGGACACCGGACGGAAGAGGATGGAGACCACCTCCAAGATACCCACCGCAAAGAACACGATGACCATGACGATCTTCATGAACCCGGTGGAATCGCCCTTGGCCCCAAACAAATGGCTGATAAAGCCGCCAAACCCATTGGCTTGAATGGCCCAAAAGATCCAGCAGGCGAAAAAGACCATCGACATGGCCAGAGTGGTGTTCAGGTCGGCATTGCCACCCCGCAGCAGCGGTCGCGTAACGTGGAATCCATGGGCCGTCTGCTCTCCCCAACCCACCGTGCCCACTCCGGGAATCAACCCGAACCAATTGGAGGCCAAGATCACGATGAAGATCGTGGCGAAGAACCAGAACGTCTTTTTGACCAAGTCCGACCCGATGATGCCCTCCAAAAACTCGTAAAGCGACTCCACCAACCACTCGGCAAAATTCTGCGCCCCCTCCGGAACCATCTTCATGTTCCGCGTGGCCACCTGCGCCCCAACGATCAACAGCACGGCCACCGCAAACATCATCACCGTTGAATTGTTAATCTCCAGCGGCCCCATCCGCATCACCCAGGGCGCGTCGGCTGGAAGACCCTCAGACGAATGTTCAGCACCAGCACCAGCACCATGGGCAGCCTCTGCGGCGCCGTGTTCTGCACCGAGAACCGCGGCCGGCAGAACCGTCCACACGAGCACTGCGAGAAGTATGTTGAGCCAACGCATGACAGGAACGAGAGGCTTCGAAACGGAGCAATCCGTTCCGTGAACGACCCGAATGATGGGCAAAATTGGCGGCACGTGAAATTTTTCACAAGAGGTTTTTTTGTGAAATCGGGATACCCACTTTTGGGTTCACGAATTTCGCAGTATCCATTCCTTGAGGCTTTCCTCATCTCGGCCGCCGTGCGATGCACCCGCTATGTCCGCCCCGTGGAGTCATCTGCTCGCCCTTGCCCAGGAAGAGGTCCACCGCACCTGCCAACGCCTGCCGGCCGACCTGCGTCCTCACGTCGACGCGGTTCCAGTCAGCTACGAGTCCGCACCCGGCGAGGCGCTTCTTGCCGAAGGCTGGGAGCCGGACCTTCTGGGGATGTTTGTCGGGGACTCCGTAGGCGTTGCCGACGCCGAGAGTTTTCCGATTCCCCGACAGATCCTGCTTTTTCTGGAGAACCTCTGGGACTTTGCCGAAGGGGTCGAGCAAACCTACCGAGAGGAAGTCCGCATCACCTACATCCATGAGTTTGGCCACTATCTGGGCCTCGATGAAGCGGAACTGGAGGAGCGCGGACTGCTCTAAGTCCTACAGCTTCGGACGCAGCCGCGCCACCTTGTCGGCGAGCTTCTCCCCCAAGTCTTCCTGGAAGAAGTAGGCGTCGCGGGAACCACCGGCGTCCCAACTGTGAATGAACAGCATCTGGTTGAACTTCACCCATCGGGCCGCTCCATCCATCGTGAGGTGATTGCCACCGGCCGGAAACTTGCCGTTCTTGTGTCCCGGCATGCCCTTGAAGGCGGTATCCCGTCCACTGCCCCACTTTCCATCGATCTTCATCACCGCATCCGCTGCCAGCACCCAACCCGGCTGGGCGGAGGCAGTCTTCACCGGACTACGCGAGGGAAACGTTCCGGCGGGATTGATCCAGGTCTCAATGCCGCCGTAGTACTGGTATCCGATGATCCACTGATTAAATTCCGGCTCAAAGGTGGGGAAATCGGGACGACTGGGACAGGTCCAGATCGAGGAGGCGGGCGAGTTGGTGCGAATGGCCAGGCCCACCGAAGCCGCCGCCTCACGCTCGGGGGGATCCAGGGCGATTTGGACCGATTTTCCGCGCGCCTGCAGCAGGATCCCTCGCTGATCGTCGGCATAGATCGTCATGGCGATGCCCAACTGCCGCAGATTGCTGAGACACCGCGCCCGCTTCGCCTGTTCTTTCCCGCGCGCCAGCGCCGGCAGAAGCATCCCGGCCAGAATGGCGATGATGGCGATCACCACCAGAAGCTCGATCAGGGTAAAACCGGAACGCCTCTTCGTCATCACTTCCCTGTTGTGCCGAGAGACGCCGCCATCCGCAAACAAAAGCCTTGTGAACTCCCGGTATCGGACGCCCCTGGATCGACGGTGAGAAATGACCGCGGGGGCCAACGCGACCCTTGGATTCCCGCCGGCGAAATTGATCCCCCGGTCACCTCCCGGTAGAATGCGTTCATTGAATCCTCCTTCCCGTCCGCCCGCACTGCCCGCCTTGCTGGCCTTCGTCTCCGCTGGCGTGCTCCTGCTCGCGGGGTGCCGTCCTGCGGACGACTCCGCCACCCGCCCGAGCGGCACCGTGGAAGTGGACGAGATTCACCTGGGATCGCGCTACGGCGGCCGGGTGGAGCGGGTCCGGGTGCGGGACGGCGAGACGGTGACGCCGGGACAAATCCTGATCGAACTGGCCGCCGATGAGCTGACCGCCCGGAGTGGACAGGCCGAAGCCCTGCTGGCCGAACTGGAGGCCGGTCCGCGCGTGGAAGAGATCGCCAGCGCCCGGGCCGAGTGGGAGGCTCGAAGCGCGGAACTGGAGCTCTCCCGCAAGGACCGGGAACGCGCGCTCGAACTGTTCGCCGACCGCACCATCGCCGCCAGCGAGCGCGATCACGCGGTGAGCCGGGCGGAGACCGCCAACCGGAACGCGGCCGCCGCCAAGGCGCGTTTTGACATGCTGGTGGCGGGAACCCGTCCCGAGCGGATTACCCAGATCCGCGCCCAGGTCGCCGAAATCCAATCCCAAATTCGGGAACTCACCCTCACCTCACCGACCAACGCCGTGGTCGAGGTGGTCAACGTCAAGCCCGGCGACCTGCTCGCGCCCAACCGCGCCGCCGCCACGCTCCTGCTGACCCGCCAACTGTGGGTGCGCGTTTATGTGCCGCAGACGTGGCTCGGAAGAATCCAAAGTGGCGAGGCCGTGGGCATCCGTGCCGACGCCTTTCCCGGACGCGAGTTCCGCGGTGTCGTCGAGCAGATTGCCCGGAGCGCGGAGTTCACCCCGCGCAACGTTCAGACCCCCGCCGACCGGGCCCAGCAGGTCTTTGGCGTCAAGATCCGCCTGGAGAATCCCACCGAGGATCTGCGTGCCGGAATGGCCGTGGAAGCTGACTTCGGGCGGGGCGGTAGCCGATAGCCAATAGCCAATAGCCGAGGGACTGCGAACCACGAACCCGTACGCGCCTCATTCCACGATCACCCGGAAGAGCCCGCCGGTATCGGCATCACCCAGGACCAGTGGGATGCCCACCGTTCGGGTCGTGGGAGCGGAGGGAACGGCTTGGAAAGTCTGCCATCCGCCACCCCCGACTCCCTGGCGCTCCACAGCATAGCCGTGTTCCGGCGTGGCCAGAAAGCTGAGGTTCGCCGGCACTCCGCCTCCGGGTGATGGGGTCACTGTCAGGTGCAGACGGCTGGCGGCATTCTGCGGGTCGAATCCATAGCGGTACTCATCCCCGTTGATCCACAGGTCACCGTCCGCGTCCGCTGCAGCATCGGGAAGGAAAGGATTCAAGCGCTGGGCCTGCTCCCAGACATCGGGCATGCCATCCCCGTCACTGTCGGTGAGGTTGGAGGCCGCAGGACTCGTCCGCGCCAGAGGATAGACCCCCACCGCGCCGTCCGGCACCCGGCCCTGCGAGATGCCCCGCTGCTGCCGGGGATAGAACACGCGGTCCACCAGGCGCCCGTCCGGACGCCGCAGGGAAATCGATCCGCCGCCGCCGGAGAGACGGAAGCGAAGGTGATCTTCAGACGGCACTGCGACCCCGTCCGCCACCCAACGCAGAAATCCTCCCGGAGCGATGAAGGATAGCGGCGGCAGCGGACTGTCATCCACGCCGTCCGAAGCGAGAAGTCCGCCCAGATCCACGGGACGGCTTCCCGGATGGAACAACTCGAACCAGTCCGAGGTGTCCGCACCCGAGGCCAGCCATTCGTTGATGCGGACCGGTGCGGCCTCATCGAGTTCCACCGCGGTGTTGGCGACGGCTGGAGAGGGTGCGACGAGGGTCCAGGGAGAGTCCGCCGAGATTCGCCCCACCGCCAGGTCAGGGAGCTGCGGTCCGAATGTCAGCAGATCCACCAGGCGCAGTCCCGAGGGTCCCGGGGCAAACAGGCCCACCGTTTCGCCCTCCTGCCGAAGACCAAATCCGGTGTGCAGTCCGGGGGAGTTCCTGCGGCTGTCGCACCAGAGAATGAGATAACCGTTGGCCGGAATCTGCGTGCCGTCCGGAATCACATAGCGGGACGGATTCTCCAGCGAATCGCTGACCGCCCACCCTCCGAGTTCCACCGGGGCCGCGGTTCGATTGACCAGTTCGAGGTAGTCGGGACGGTCATTGCCATTGCGAACGCTTCCGGTGTTCACCGCCAGGGCCTCATTGAGCAGGACGGCAGATCCGGCCTCCGGTCCGAACACCATCCGCGTCTCCGCCGACCACGGCGAGGGGTGCCCCTCGGCGTCGAGGTGCTGCACCCGCCAACCATAGGAGCGTCCCAGCACCAGTGGGCCCACCGTCAGGGTGTACGCGGACAGCGCGATGCTATTGGTCACCGTGAGCACGGGCTCCAGCCAGCTCCGGGCCGGATCACGGAACTGCCACACCGATGCGGCGTGGGGGACAATTGGGTTGGTGTTGTAGCGATAGGCGGTGGAGACCACGGAACTGCCGGGCCCGATCTGCGCCCCGGCTTCGGGGAAGCTGTTGGTCGGACGGAGTGGACGGGTAAAAAAGCCCATCTGGAGCTGCGTGTTGACGCTGCGCTGACGGTTGACGGCCCAGGAGCGGGTGGAGTTGGGCAGGCCCAACGGCGGGAGATTGTCGGGATCGAGCAGCGTGTTGTTGAGCCACCAGGCGTTGGTGCGAAACTCATTTCGGAAGGCGGTCACCAGGCTTTGCTTGAAGTAATTCGGCCCGGCGAAGGGATTCCCATTGAAGATGTTTCCGGTGGCCGGCTGGGTTTCAAACTGATCATCAAAATCCCACGGCAGCATCGCCCACTTCCCGTTGGCCTGCTGCCAGAGGAAATAGTTGTGCATGGTGTCGTCCCAGACGCCCTGCCAGTTGAACAGGGCGACGTGGGTGAGGGCCTTGTCCAAATCCCAGTTCGCGTCGAAGTAGGTGCGCAGCTTGGTGATCGCTGTGCCCGTCGGAACTCCGGTGCCGTTGTTCCGCGCCGTCCACAGGTTGGTGAGCATTTCCCCAAAGGCGCGGTGTCCCTTCCACCCGTGCATCTGGAGGGTGTAGGTCCACTCATAGCGCTGCAGCGGGGTCCAGGCCGTCGTGACGCCGGCGACCCGCGCCCGGAGTCGGACGCCGTTTCCGAAACCATAGGGCCCGAGCGCCTCGTCAAAAATCCCCTGCGACTTGTAGAACTCACCGGCGGGTTCCGCGACGACGCCCGGCCCCCGGGCCGCCGCCGCCTCCTCCAGATATCGTTCGAGTAGAAATCCGTCGTACTCCTCCTGGGCCAGCCGGGTGAGTCGCGCATCGCTGTTGAGGTAAAGATCGCTCCGCCACGTGCGCGACGTTGGCAGGCCGGCGGCCCGGAACAGGGTATGGCCGGAGGTGGTTTTCTGGTCCTTATCGGTCAGGAAGACGCTTTCGCGCCCCTCAAAGCGGGCGTAGTCGGGAAACTGGACCTTGTAGGATTTCCGGGTCACGTCGCGGCGGAACTGGCTGCCATGATGCCGCATCTGGACGTCGTAAACGCGCCCCTCGTGAATGAACAGGGCCGGCTGGGTGGCGTTCCACGAGGCGCGGGGACGTCCCGGGGGATCCGGACGCGTCACCCGGCGCGGTTCGCTGGCGATGTTGGTCCGCAGAATGGTGAGGCTCGCCCGGGAAATGAACATGTCATACACGGGAAGGGTGGTGGATCGAACAGGGGTGACGAACCAGCCGTGCCAGGCGAAGGGATCGTCAGCCCGGGGCGAGACCACCTCGTCCCCGGCGCCCCGGTTGGCGCGGATGCGGTAGCGGATGACGGACCGGTCGGTCTGCCCCGGCACCTCGGCCTGGAACCGGGCGTCCAGTCCGCTCCCCACCGGCCACATGGGCTGCACGGTCACCGACTTTTGCGGCACATTCAGATCCTCACGAAACCATTCGAGGCGCACATCGCTGACGCCCTCACCTTCCGTAAACACGCACTCCACCCGCACCGCCCGCCCGGCGCGAATCATCGCGGAACCATCCTCCGCGTGACGCACATCGTGGGCCAGGACCACGGGTCGCGGGACGTCCAGGATCACCGCGTTGGCCTTGCCTGGGGAGGGGCCGGAAGCCAGCGGGGCGGCCAGCCAGTTGGAGGGATCGCTCGACGGATGGGTCGCGCTGACCCGTTCCAGGGAGCGTCCGCGGTACTGATAATCCAGGCTGCGAAGCCCGGTCCAGTCATCGCCCGCGCCCAGGGCGTCCGCCGAAATCGGCCAGGGCGATTCTCCGCGGTACTCCACGGCATCCACCTCCACTCCCGCGGCATTCTCCAGACGGACCCGTTCCCGCCGGTTGCTGAGATGCCCGGTCCAGGGTCCCAGCACCGAGCCCGCCGGAAGGGCATACACCGCGATCATCCGGTCCGGATTTCCGGCAACGACCTGGAATCCACCGGCGGGAATCTGGCTGCCCGGAGGGAAGGTGTAGTTGACGCCTCCGGAGAGGATCCAGCCGTCCAAAGACACCGCAATGGCTCCGCTATTGTGCAGTTCAATGAACTCGTGAACGTCCTCCGTCAGGTCCAGCACCGGAGTTCCATCGGCGTTGAAGGCCTCCTTCTCGACGGGATGATAATGAATCTCGTTGAGGACCACCGCGCCGCGCAGGCAGGTCGAGGCGACGAACAGCGAAACCAACGCCAATCGAAGAACGAAGGGGGACATTTCAGTGGGAAGAGTCCAAAGGTAACGATCCGGTAACAGCCGCACCAGAAGAACCTGCGCCCGGGACTGCTGAACCACGGAGGGGAAACGAAGGCGGGGGAGGGTTTGACCACGGATAGCACGGATAGACACGGATGGGAGGGGAGGCAGGGGAGGGGAGAGGTACAGGAGACATTCAGTGAAAGTGAGTTTGCTGAGTCCTTCCCCGGTTTCTTGTTTCCATCGAATTATCCGTGGTCATCCGTGCTATCCGTGGTCAAACCCTCCAATCCCCAAACACCGTGGTTCCCGGACTCGGGGCTTGTCGCGGACGGTGCGTCCTTCCTAGGCTGGCGTGTCCTGCGACTTTCATGAATACCACCCCCCGCCTGAAGTTGTTCCTGATGATGGTGCTCGAGTTTTTCATCTGGGGCGCCTGGCTCCCGCTCATTTTCGGCTACCTGCCGAGCCTCGGATTCACCACCACGCAGCAGTCGCTCATCCTCAACGCCTTCCCGGTGGCGTCGATCATCGGCATGTTCTTCAGCAACGAATTCGCCGACCGGAAGTTCGCCGCCGAGAAATTTCTCGCCTTCTCCCATCTGGTGGGCGGCATTGCGATGATCGGACTCGGATTCGTCCGTGATTTCTCCCCGTTTTTCCTGCTGATGCTGGTGCACTGCCTCCTGTACGTGCCAACGATTTCCATCACCAACTCTATCGCCTTCGCCAACATGAAGGATCCGCAGAGGGAGTTCGGCCTGGTCCGCATGGGCGGCACCATCGGATGGATCCTCGCCGCCTGGCCGTTCACCTTCATCCTGGTAGACTGGGCCAAGGTCAGCGCGTCGAATCCGCAGGGAATCGGCGGCTGGATTGGGGCAGCGCTCGCCAATGGACTGAGCGGCCCGGCGCTGCAGAGCGCCACCAAGTGGACATTCATTGTCGCCGGCATCGCCTCGCTGCTGCTGGCGGCCTTCAGCCTGACCCTTCCGCACACGCCCCCCAAAAAGGGCTCCGGCGACAACAAGCTGGCCTGGCTGGAATCGGTCCGCTTCCTCAAGCACCCGTTCATCCTGGTGCTGTGGGTGGTGACCTTCATCGACTCCTTCGTCCACAATTGCTACTTCAACTGGACGGGCACTTTCCTCGGAAGTCCGGCCGTCGGCGTTCCCGGCAACTGGATCATGCCGGTCATGAGCATCGGACAGGTGGCGGAGATCCTCACCATGTTCGTGCTGGGAGCGACCCTCAAGGCACTCGGATGGCGCACCACCCTCATCGTGGGCATCCTCGGCCATGCCGCCCGTTTCGCCGTTTACGCCCTTTTCCCGCAGCACAAGGAGCTCATCATCCTGGTGCAGATCCTGCACGGCATCTGCTACGCGTTCTTCTTCGCGACGGTGTACATTTTCGTCGATGCCTATTTCCCCAAGGACGCGCGGTCCAGTGCCCAGGGATTGTTCAACGTGATGATCCTGGGGGTCGGCGCGCTGGTGGCCAATTCGATCTGCCCGTGGCTGATTCAGGAAGTGTTCACCCAGAACGGCGTGACCAATTTCCGCGGACTGTTCCTCGTCCCCTGCCTGATCTCCGTCGGGGCGGTTCTCCTGCTGGGCCTGCTGTTCCATCCGCCCAAGACCCCGACACCGGACGCCGTGGGTCACTGAACCGGGTCCGGCTTAGCCGCCTCCTCGCGGTCGTCCCGTGTCCTTCCTCACCTTCCAGGGCATCAGCAAGCGCTTTGCCGGCGTTCACGCCCTGGAGCAGGTCAGCTTCTCCGTGGAACGCGGGGTCTGCCACGCGCTGATGGGGGAGAACGGCGCGGGCAAAAGCACGCTGGGCAAGATCCTGGCCGGGGTGCACACCGCCGACGCCGGGGAAATCCGCGTGGGCGATGCCGTGGTGGCGCCCTCCGATCCGCACCAGGCCCGCCAGCTCGGTTTGGCCATGGTGCACCAGGAACTGGCGTTCTGTCCGAACCTGACCATTGCCGAAAACCTGTGCCTGGGAGCCCTCCCTTCCCGCTCGGGCCTGCTGGCCCGTGCCGTGATGAGAAGCCGCGCTGCGGAAATGCTGGCGGAGATCGGAGCCGACTTTGACGTGGACCGTCCGCTGGGGGAACTCACCACCGGACAGGAGCAAATGGTGCAGATTGCCGCCGCCGTGGGCACCGGAGCGCGGGTGATCGTCTTTGATGAACCCACCAGCTCGCTTTCGGTCGCCGAAAGCGAACAACTCTTCCGACTGCTGGATCATCTCAAGCAGCGCGGCATCACGGTGCTGTATGTCTCGCACCGGATGGAGGAGGTCTTTCGCCTGTGCGATACGGTGACCGTGCTGCGCGACGGACGCCACGTCGTCACCCAGCGGGTGGGCGACACCACCCCGGAGCGGCTGGTGCATCAGATGATCGGACGCGACGTCACCGCGCACGAACCCGTCCACGCCGCGCGCCCGCTGGGTGCCGAGAAACTGCGCGTGGAGAACCTGTCCTCACCCCGAAAATTCTCCGAAGTGGGCTTCACCCTCCGTGCCGGCGAGATTCTGGGACTCGCCGGTCTGGTGGGGGCGGGACGCAGCGAGGTGGCCCATGCGGTCTTCGGACTCGATGCCGCCGCCACCGGAAGCCTGTGGGTTGACGGCCAGCCCTTCCCGTTGGGCGACGTGCAGGCCGCACTTCGGGCCGGCATGGGTTTCCTTCCCGAGGATCGCAAACGCCTGGGCTTGATCCTCTCGCTGAACTGCCGGGAAAACTCCGCCCTTTCCGCCCTGGGAAAACTGGCCACGGCAGGATTCGTGAACCGCCGCGAAGAGCGCACCCTGGCCCAGCGCTTTGTGGATCGTTTGCGGGTCAAGACCCCCTCGCTGGAAACCCCGGTGAGCAGCCTCAGCGGGGGCAACCAACAGAAGATCGCCCTGGCCAAATGGCTGGCGCGGGAGTGTCCGATCCTGATTGTGGACGAACCCACCCGGGGCGTGGACGTCGGGGCCAAGGCCGAGATCCACAAACTCCTGGACGAACTTGCCTCCCAGGGCACGGCCATCCTGCTCATCTCCAGCGAACTCCCGGAAATCATGGCGCTCAGCCGCCGGATCATGGTTTTGCGCGAAGGCCGGGTCACCGGTGAACTGAACCGTCCCGAGTTTTCCCAGGCCGCCATCCTCCGGCTGATGGCCGGGGTGACGGGCGCGGAGCGCCATAGGCGATAGCCAATAGCCAATAGCCAATAGCCAATAGCCAATAGCCAATAGGCGATAGGCGATAGGCGATGGGCGATGGGCGATGGGCGATGACTGGCGACGGAAGGCGAGTTCCTGGTATCCCGGGGGATTGACCGCCAATCCCTTGCCCGTGTCCAAAGGAGCAAAATCGCTGCGAATGCCGAGGTTCGATCACCCTCCAAGCACACGGATTTCACCGGTGATCCCGGCAAATCGAAGCCAGCTTAATTTTAACTGGTCAATGATCGGTCAAACGAGAAAAGTTTCCTCATGGTCACCGTCATTCCAGCCTCCGAAGCGAAAGCTAGATTCTCGGAACTCTTGGAGCGTGTGCACGGCGGAGAAAGTTTTTCGATCACCCTCCACGGCGAGGAACGGGCAAAGCTGGTTCCCGCCAAGGGGTTCAATCTGGAACAGATCCGGGCCACCATCAGCCGGATGAAATCGGAGCGCAGCGTGCTCAATTCGCCGGGCCAGGCGAAACTCAAGGTGAAGGATCTGGTCCGTGAGGGCCGTCCGTGAATCTCGTTCTGGATTCGTCACTGGCCCTGGCGTTTGTGCTCGCTGACGAGGCCACAGCGGCCACAGACCAGATCCTGGACAGTCTCGGCCACGGTGCGTTGGCGAGAGTCCCTGCGTTGTGGCGGTGGGAAGTAGCGAATGTGTTGGTGCTCGCCGAGCGACGGAAGCGAATTACCGCGGCGGAGGCGCACCGGCATATGACTCATTTGAAGTCCCTTCCGATTGAGGTGGATGAGACGGCGCTGGATGAGGCTTGGAGCGCCACACACCTGCTGGCTCGGAAGCACAAGCTGACCGTTTATGACGCAGCCTACCTGGAAATGGCCGTCCGACTGGGTTTCGCTCTCGGATCCCTCGACGCCGATCTACGCGCGGCGGCCGAGGGAGAGCAGGTGGCAGTACTGCCAGAAAAGATGGGTGGGTAATTGAGACCCATCATCGTGATCGCAACCTGACACGGACCCTTCACCAGACGTTGGTGAACCTTTGGGGTGCGGCCGGAGACCGCCGCTACTCCACCACCGGCAGGCGCAGTCGACGGGCGGCGGCGTTCATGCGCCTGTCCCTGGTGAACAGGGGACCGGCGCTCACCGAGCAGAAGGTCGCCAGATGAATGGCGTCCAGCGTGCGTAGAGGCACCTCCGGATGCACCCTCGCCATCAATTCCAGGGCGTCCCGCAGGATCTCGCTGTCGAGCGGAATCAGCTCAATACGCCGCTCCTGCACATGGGACTCGAACAAATCCCAGATCAGCCCCCGCTCGGTCGCGCTGATTTCCTTGTCCCGCTCTTTGGCCAGCAATGCGGAGAAAAACTCCAGGCGCAGCAGGTCCGAAGAAACCTGCCCGCCGCCATCCAGCCTGGCTTCGCACTCCGCCGAATCCGGTTCGGCGACGTAGAGCTTCACCACCACCGAAGTGTCGAGATACATCTCAGTATCCGCTGTCGCGCTGGGCGCGGATCCGCGGGGTGGAGTCCGAGGTCATTGAGGTCCGGGCGCGAAAATCCTTGAGAGAAACCCACGGCTTGCCGGTGATGACCGGACGGTACCGCACGAGCATGGCCTTGGGCCGGCCGTCGCTGGTGATGACAATCTGCTCGCCGGCAGCCGCGCGCTCCAGCAGCGCCGAGAGGCCATCCTTGGCGGCGCGTACCGAGACTTCCGCGAAGGGAGGTGGGTTCGGCGCGACGGAAGCCTCCCGCACCTTCAAAGGGGGCAGTGAGGGCTTCGGGTATTTGACTGAAGTCGTCTTTGGCCTCATGTGGCCACTCTTGGACATATCACCCCAAGGCACCAGTCCATTTTAGTGGGGATGGTCTGTCAGAGCGCATCCCGACACGGCCCGCAGAACGCCGAAAGCCGGGGGCCGGAGACGCAAAGTTCCGCAGTCACGCGGTTGGCCTGCGCCCAAGCCTGAACCGCCAAAAGGCGGAACTAAAAACGGCGGCAGCGTCGAGGAGTTCCCGAACTTCCCCAGTCCGGGGGGGCGGCGATTCTACTCCGGCGTGGGCGCCTTCTGCCCAAGACGCAGGTATTCCCAGATGGCGGCGATGGTGCGCGGGCCGTCGCCCTCCAAGACATCGGGAAGGGGGCTGCGTCCAGTTTCGTCGAAGTACACCGGCATCTTGGACTCCGCATCAACGCTGGTCGGGGCGCTGAGCCAGCGGCGGTAATACTCGGGCAGGAGCCGGTCGACGCTGTGGGCGAGATTGATTCCCGGAGCCTCGAAGACCTGGGTGGCGGCAAAGTCCCCAACGCCGTGACAGCTGATGCAGCTGAATCCCCCATTCGCCGAAACGAGCTTCTGTCCTGCCTGCGCCAGCATGGCCGCGTCGGCAGGGACCGGATCGGAGGGAGCCACGGGAGCGTGGCCGGCGAGGGTGGCCAGACCTCGGGACAGCGGGGTCGCGTAGGCAGGGAAGGCCGGCATGCGGGCGTCGAGCCAGGGACGCGGCTTCCACGCCTCGGTGCCGCCAATGAATCCGGCGGCCCACTCGGGCTTCAGCTTGCCGTAGAGCAGTTCCCAATGGGGAAAGCCCTCGAACTTGCCGTGACATTCCCGGCAATTGAGGCGCTGGGATTGACGTTCCAAGAAGTCCGCATCGGTGGAACGGCCCAGCGACTGGCGGTCCGAGGAGGCCACGGCGCGCAGCGCAGCGCGCTCCGTCTCGGTCCAGGCATACCGCGGGGCGCGTGAACCCTCGGCCGGCGCGGGAGCGAGACATCCGGCGGTCCAGCGGTCCGCTGCCAGTTCGCTGAGAGGTTTGGCCGCCAGGGTGCTCTTGACGCCCTCCAGCGCATGGCAGTTCAGGCAGCCCGAACTGGCCAGCAGGGTGCGTCCCTTCTCCAGCACCGCCGCCTCGGCAGCCGGCTCCTCCGCTGGGGCGGGATCCGCCACGGAATCCAGATAGGCGGCCAGATGACCCGCCTCTTCCGGACTCAGCTTGAAGTTGGGCATGCGGATCCAGGCGAAGTGCTGCTCGGGCTTCTGCAGAAAGGCCGCCAGGGCGCCGGCAGTGAACTTGGCCTTCACCTGCTTCTGCGAGATCAGCCCGGGACGCACCTCGCCCCCCTCGGCGGGAACGTGGCAGGCCACACAATGCAGTTTCTCAAACAGCGCCTTGCCGGCCTCCGCATCCCCGGTCGAGGGAGCGGGGGGTGTTTCGCCCTTGAGCGAACCCAGATAGGCGGCGACGGCGCGGGCATTGGCAGCGGCGTCCGGACCGTGGAAAACCTGCGGCATGGGGGTACCGGGCCGGAGTGCGGACGGATTTTCAATCCAGCGGGCAAGCCAGGCCGTCTGACGCCGGGCGCCAATGCCGTTGAAGGACGGGGCGTCCATGGACAGCTCCGGTGCCGCCCCCGGAACCGCGTGACAGCGGACGCACCGCGATTCGTAGACCAGGTCGCGGCCGGCGCGCAGCCGCTCGGAGGCTGCCAGCGCCACATTGGTCGCGGGACTCAGCGCAGCCAGGGGAATGGGGTTGAGGGGAGTCTCGCTGTTGGTCCAATAGAGGCGTACAAACGCATCGCCGGATGCCGGAGGCACGTACTCCACCAGAAACGGATTGAGCCCCTTGTTGAGCCGGATGGCCCGTCCGAGGAGCGGCTGGTTGGTTTCGCCCTTCGCTTCCAACGCCAGGTTGCCGTTGATGGTCAACTTCAAGTCCCCGGAGAACGCCGCGGCAAAGCTGTAGTCGGCCCGGAGATCGGCGTTGATCGATCCCTCCCACCGGGCGGTGAACGGTCCGGACGGAACAAACGGCGTCGGGGACTGGCCGGCCGGCACGTGGAGCCAGACGTTGGGGGTGAGGGAGACGTCGGTAATCCCGCCGCTGGTGACGGAGAACAGGACTCCACCACCCGCATCCCCGGCCCATGCGGCGGGTGCGCCGGCAAGGCTGATCCACAGGATCCACGCAAATCGGGCCACGACGGAGGGGAACAGGGGCATGCGCATGTGTTGAAACGGCGACCGGGAGAAGGCCACCGGACGGGCGGACGTTATGAAGGACGCCCGCAAGGTCAAGGCCGGCAGCACGCGGAGGGGAAGAAGTGCGGCGGCGAAAACACTCGACTCCCCGGCGCGTTGCCAAACTCTGTCCTCCCGGATGCCCCCGCTCTCCGTCGTCCACGCCTGCACCCATCTTCGCCCGCTGGGCGGGGTGCAGACCCTGTTGCGGCGCCATCTCCGCCGCGATGCCGGGGTCGGTCTGGACACCTCCAGCATGATCTGGTTCGAGCGAGAGCCCTTTGAACCGCTGTCCGCAGGACGTCCGGTCACCGGACTCGGCCTCCGCTGGTTTGACTCCGGATGGACGCTGCGCCGGCGCCTCCGGCGACAGTATCCCGCAACCGGTGGTGAAGGGGCCGTTTGGGCGTATCACGACCTCTGGGGGCTTCCCACGGCCGCCGATCTGGACCGCGCCTCCCGGCGCGTGGGAGTCATTCACTCGCAGTGGGAGGCCACCGACGCCCTGTTAACCGCCATTCAGGGGCAGGTGGACGGCATGCTGTGCATCAGCGCCGCTACGGTGGCCCTGTCTCGCGCCCGGCTGCCGGGCCTGTCGCCGGACCGGATTCTTCTGCTCCCGCTGCCGGTCGATCCCCCGGCCTCCCCGCCTCGGGAACAGGACCGGGAAAACGCCGAGTTGGTCATCGGATACTGCGGACGCATCCAGCGGCATCAGAAGCGCGTGGAGCGCCTGCCTTTTATCGCCAGTGCGCTCCGCACCGCCGGGATGTCGCACCGATGGGAATTGTTGGGCGCCGGGCCGGATCAACCCGCGTTGGAGAACGCCATGGCCTCGGTCGGCGCGAAGGCCCGCTTTCACGGCGTTCAGACCGGAGATGCCTACTGGAACATCGTTTCGGGTTGGGACGTCATCGTGTTCACCAGTGATTTCGAGGGACTTCCCATCGCGATGCTGGAGGCAATGATCCGTGGCGTGATTCCGGTCTTTCCGGACGTCGATTGCGGCGGACGCGACTACGCCCGGCGGGTGGCGCCCGAACTGGTCTATCCGGCGGCGGACCTCCCCGGCGCGGCCCGGGTGCTCACCTGGCTGCAGGGGCTGGGTGCCTCCGGACGCCGGATGTTGCAGGAGCGCGCGCGGGACGCCGCGGCGCCCCACGGAGGGGACGCCTATGGTCGCACCTTTTCTGAGTTTAGCCGTCATTTGCGGGAACTCCCACGCCTCTCGTCCACCGGTAAAGCGGCCCGCAAGGCGCATCCCGGCGAATGGCTGCCCTACGGACTCATCGGCCGCCTGCCCCCGGGACACCCACTGCGGCGCGGTTATCTTTAGCCGGTTAAGGTTCGACGGACCGCAGCGCCTCCGCCATGCCGTCCACATATCGGGACAGAGCAAACCGGGCCTCAAATTCAGCCCGCAACCGCAGGCCCTCCCCGCTGGTGGCCAGGAACAACAGACGTTCTGCGACGATGTCCGGATGGCGCGGCTCCACCAATCCGGGGTAGCCCGCCGGAAGCATTTCCGGAATTCCCCGCCACCGGGTGGTCACCGCGGTCACCCCATGCGCCATGGCTTCAATCAGGCTGACCGGCTGCCCCTCATTGGCGTAGTAAGTGGGGAACAGGTACAGATCGGCCTCACGCCAGGCGGCGGTCTTGGCGGCGCCGGCGAGAAAGCCGACATGACGGACCCGCTCGCGCAGCCCGGGGCGGTCGATGCGCTCCCGGAACTCACGTTCCACCTCCAGATCCGGGAAGGCCCCGGCGACCGTGAGATGAAACTGCACGGCCGGCGAGCGCGTGGCACCCTCGGCATTCGCCAACTCAACGGCTGCCAGAGCATCGAGAATGCCCTTGTCCCGGGAACACAGCGCCAAATAGAGCACGCGAATCTCCCCGCCCTTCGCCCGGAGACGTTCGAGACGCCGATGTCGCCCGGGAGCCTGTTCCTGCCCGAAGCGCGGATTGGGATCGTCCAGCGCGTTGTTCACCACGCAGGTATGGCGCGAGCCGAACACCTCGGCATCGCGCCGGTTGGATTCCGCGAGAACGATGGAAAGCGTCGGACGCCCCATCAGGAACCGGGTCAGCAGACGTTCCCACGGCCGCGCCTGGGTTTGCAGCCATTCCCCGAGTCCGGCGGCCTCCCAGTGAAACACAATGCGGGGAAACCAGGGACGCAGCAGGGCAAAGACCATCCAGTCACGTGCCAGCGAGGAGCGTTTGGGAGGGCTGGGAATGTAGTAGAGGGTGCGAACTCCGTGTCGCCACCGCAGCCAGAACGCCTGGGCGCAGTAGCGGAGCAGTCGGAACACCTTGCCGCCGCGCGGGGCGCCGACGTCCTGAAGATCTTCGGACAGGCGCGCATCCACATGAAACAACTCGATGCCGAGTTCCGGTCGTCCCCGAAGCCCGTCCACCAGGTACTGCACCATCTGGCTCTGGCCATGATGCGGCGGCGGGACATGGGCAAACACCAGGAGCTTCATGAAGGGCGCTTCGGACGTGGGGAGTCTGTCGCGACCGGGGCGGAGATGACCACTGCAACTTTCCCGTGCCTCCGTCTTTCGTCCCTCGACGCTCCACCCATCCGCCGACTAGTCTCCCGACGTTCGTGAACCGTCTTTCCTCCAGCGCCCGTCTGCTGCGCGAGTTGGTTGCCATCCCCAGCGTCAATCCGGCGTTTTTGCCGGAGGGAGATCCGCGCACCGGCGAACACTCCATGGCGGAATACCTCTCCGCCCTGGCCCGAAAGAATGGACTCGAAGTGTCGCTCCAGGACGTCGCTCCCAGACGTTCCAACGTCCTGGCCCGCCTGCGTCCCACCGGCGCGACCACCCAGCGCATCCTGCTGGCCCCGCACCTGGACACCGTGGGACTTCCCGCGCTGGACGCCCAACTCACTCCGCGCGTTCAAGCCGGGCGACTTCACGGACGTGGGGCCTGCGATACCAAGGGCTGTGTCGCCGCCATGTTCAGCGCCATAAGCGCCGTCGCCCGCAGCGGACGCCGCCCCGCGGGTACAGAGGTGATCTTCGTGGGACTGGTCGATGAGGAGAACGGCCAACTCGGGTCCCGCCACTATGCGCGTCACGGAGAGGTTGCCGACCTGGCGGTGGTCGGTGAACCCACGCGCTTGGAGGTGGTCTCCGCGCACAAGGGCGACGTCTGGCTCGAACTCCGCACCCACGGCCGCAGCGCGCACGGCGCCACGCCGCATTTGGGGCGCAATGCCGTCCACCTGATGGCCCGGGTGGTGGAGGTTCTGGAGACCACCTATGCGGCCCAACTGAAGAATCGATCCCATCCCCTGCTGGGAAGTCCGACCATCAACGTCGGATCCATCCGGGGCGGCACGCAGCCCAACATCGTTCCCGAGGAATGCGCGATCACCATTGATCGCCGCACCCTTCCCGGGGAAAGCGAAGCCTCGGTGCGGCGGGAGATCCAGGCTGTACTGAAAGCGGCTGGTGCCACCGCCACCTTCCAGAACCTCCGTCTCGCCGCCTGTCCGCCTCTGGAAACGGATCCCGACCGACCGCTGGTGCAGTCCCTGTGCCGCGCCGCGCACCGCCGCCGGACGGTGGGCGTCCATTATTTCTGCGACGCCGCTCCACTCTCCGCTGGCGGAACTCCGTCCGTGGTGTTCGGACCAGGCGACATCCGCCAGGCGCACACCCGCGACGAATGGATCTCCCTCGCCAGCCTGGACCGCGGAACCGCCATCCTCGAGTCCTTCCTTCGCAGCCTCCCCTGATAACCGCGGAACCACGGATGGAAGACGAAGAGGGTTTAACCACGGATAGCACGAATGAACACGGATGGGAGCGGAAGAAGAGAGGAGAACCGCCGAGTAGGAATCGAAAAACTCACCGGCTTCGCGCTGTCAGCGAAGTCTTCAGTGCCATCGACAGCGTTTCTTCACCTTGCCGTGTCCTGTCCTGCTGCATCCTCCCGCTTCCCCGTCTTTTTCAGTTATCCGTGCCCATCCGTGCTATCCGTGGTCAAAACTCCCCTTCCCTTTCCCTTTCCCCAATCCGCACCCCGTTCCCCACGGATGGAAGACGAAGAGGGTTTGACCACGGATAGCACGGATGAACACGGATAGGAGCGGAAGAAGAGAGGAGAACCGCCGAGTAGGAATCGAAATACTCACCGGCTTCGCGCTGTCAGCGAAGTCTTCAGTGCCATCGACAGCGTTTCTTCACCTTGCCGTGTCCTGTCCTGCTGCCCCTTTCCCCGCCTTTTTCAGTTATCCGTGCCCATCCGTGCTATCCGTGGTCAAAACTCCCCTTCCCCAATCCGTGGTTTGAAGGACGCGTTTCCAGTGGAGGTGTCGTTCCTTGAAGTTGAGGAGTAAGGCTACCCGCAGACCGGTGATGGTGAGATAGCCCAGCATCTGGGCGAAGTGCGCGTCGCTGAACCCGGCGACCACCTTGGGATCGGCGATCACTGCCTCATCCACAATCAGATCGGGAATCAGTTTACCGACCAGGTGACCGCGGTAGTGAACCGGATACTCACGCTGCTGCTCAACCCGATGCCCGCGAATCCGAAGCTCTATCGCCAGGGCGTTTTCGTAGACCTTCTCGTCCAATCCCGGCTTCAACCCGTTGAGCACCGCCATGGCCGCGCCGATGATTCCCCGTGTGGTGTCCTGGTGATGCATCCTGGCCACCGCGGATCGGCAGCGACAACCACCCTACCCCGTTCCCCACGGCTGTCTCTCCACAGATTTGGTGACCAACCACGGATGGAAGACGAAGAGGGTTTAACCACGGATTGCACGGATTAACACGGATGGGGGCAGAAGAGCGGCAGAGAAACATTCGGGGGAACAAGAATGCAGGGGAGATCCGACAATCAGTGAGTCCGTTTTACCCATCCGTCTTCAGTCCGTGTCGACAGCGTTTCTTCACCTTGCCTGGTATTGTCCGGCTGCCCCTTTCCCCGCCTTTTTTTCAGTTATCCGTGCCCATCCGTGCTATCCGTGGTCAAAACTCCCCTTCCCTTTCCCCAATCCGCACCCCGTTCCCCACGGATGGAAGACGAAGAGGGTTTGACCACGGATAGCACGGATTAACACGGATGGGGGCAGGAGAGCGGAAGAGAAACATTCGGGGGAACAAGAATGCAGGGGAGAT